>QHWR01000268.1 GCA_003223835.1 Acidobacteriota bacterium
CCTCCTCAATCGTCAGCCTCCGAGGATATGCCAAAAGACGCCGTCGCGCGGCCACAGATGACCGCGGATTTGGATCTGCCACAGATGAACAAGATACACACAGATACACACAGATAAGAAAGGCCACCGAGGACACGGAATGACACGGAATGCCGTTCCTTCAGGCGATCATATTGAGGGCCTTGCGGCCGTGCCGCGCTGTCGCGCGGTGCAGCGGACGTGGGCCGGCGCACGGCCGCTCCACAGCATCTAACGACCCCGATCCATCCGTGTTCATCCGTCTGCATCTGTGGCCAATATCGTGATCCGATTCATCCGTGTTCATCCGTGTGCATCTGTGGCTAATACCGTGATCCGATTCATCCGTGTTTATCCGTGTGCATCTGTGGCTAATATCGTGACCCGATTCATCCGTGTTTATCCGTGTGCATCTGTGGCTAATATCGTCATCGATTCATCCGTGTTCCTCCGTGTGCATCTGTGGCTAAATACCGTGATCGGCTTCATCTGTGTTTATCCGTGTGCATCTGTGGCCTCGAAGCGGACGACGCTCGTCGATGTCGTCCGCGTCGCGCTGCGTTGAGCGTCTGGACGGCAAGCGGCCGATCGGCTATCCTCGACCCCATCCATAACAGCTCCGCGGGGAGAAGGCCCTGACCATGAAGAAACTCGCCATCGGGTGTGGAATCGTCGTGCTCGTCCTCGGCGCCGGCGCGGTCGTCGGCTCGTACGTGCTCTACAACAAGGCGAAGTCGTACCTCGGGAACTTCGAGGCGCTCACCTCGTTTCAGAAGTTCGCCGACAGCGTGGAGAATCGCACGCCGTTCACGCCGCCGGCCAGCGACGAGCTGACCGCCGACAGGATGAAGCGGTTCGCCGCCGTGCAGGACGCCATGTGGGTCAAGATGGGACCGAGGTTCGACCAGGTCGCGGCGATGCAGGACGAGATGTTGAGGCGCGAGCAGGCGGAACACCGGAAGTCCACGCCGATGGAGGACATCAAGAACGTCACCGCGATGATGAAGTTCATCGTCGATGGGATGGGCGCCTGGTCCGAGGCGCTCAACCAGCAGCACTTCTCCGTCGATGAGTACTACTGGGTGCGCGACCGGGTGTACTCGGCGGCCGGCCTCCACCTGACGGAGCTCGCGCTGCGCAACGCGCCCGACACCGTCAAGTCCGGCGGGAATCTCTTCGGGCCGATGGCGGGCCTCACCGGACCCGTGCCGGCGCGCAACAAACAGCTCGTGGCCCCGTACCTGCCCAACATGAAGGACTGGGCCAAGCTCGCATTCTTCGGTCTGTAAGAGAGGTCGCGATGAAGCGCGTCGTTCTCGCCGTCTGGCTCGTCGGATCGGTCGTCACCCCGGGGGCGCAGCATCGCGCGTAGCGAACCATGAGGCCCTGGCGGCCGTAATACTTCTCAATGCCTGTCGTTCCGCGCCGGCTGCGCCGCGTCGTGCGGCGGCTGCTTCGCGCCCCGCTGTTCACCTCCGTCGCCATCGTCACGCTCGCGCTCGGCATCGGCGCCAACACCGCCATTTTCAGCGTCGTCCGCGGCGTGCTGCTCAGGCCGCTGCCGTTCGATCACCCCGATGAGCTGGTCGGCGTGTGGCACACCGCGCCGGGGCTTGGCTTTCCGGTCGTGAATCAGTCGCCGGCGACCTACCTCACCTATCGCGAGAACGGAAACGCCTTCGAGGACATCGGGCTGTGGGACAGCGGCGCCGTCTCCGTGACGGGGACTGGCGAGCCCGAGCGCGTCGACGATCTGATGGTGACGGACGGCACGCTCGCGGTCCTGCGCGTGAATCCAATCCTCGGCCGCCGCTTCACGAAGGAAGACGATTCG
The DNA here is from genome assembly GCA_003223835.1 of Acidobacteriota bacterium. Lineage (GTDB taxonomy): Bacteria > Acidobacteriota > Vicinamibacteria > Vicinamibacterales > 2-12-FULL-66-21 > Gp6-AA38. The sequence continues at coordinate 1,853 of QHWR01000268.1, forward strand.
CCGCGGACGCCGGAGCGCGTGCTGCTCGCGTACCCCTACTGGCAGCGCAAGTACGGCGGCGATCCGTCGGTCGTCGGACGCACGCTCGTGGTGGAAGGGCGATCGCGCGAAATCATCGGCGTGCTGCCCGCGAGCTTCCGGTTCATGAATTTCAATCCGCAGCTCGTGCTGCCGTTCCGAATCGATCGCAGGGAAGTGTTCGTCGGAAATTTCAGTTTCCAGGGGCTCGCGCGGCTGAAGCCCGGCACGACGATCGCGCAGGCGAACGCCGACATCGCCCGTCTGCTGCCGACGGTGACGAGCCGGTTCCCGCTGCCCCCCGGCTTTACCAAGCAGATGTTCGAGGAAGTGAAGTTCGGTCCGCTCGTCCGTCCGCTGGCCGACGACGTGATCGGCGACGTCGGACGAGTGCTGTGGGTCCTGCTCGGCACGGTCGCGATCGTGCTGCTCATCGCGTGCGCGAACGTGGCGAATCTCTTCCTCGTCCGCGCGGAGGGACGCCAGCAGGAGCTGGCGATCCACGCGGCGCTCGGCGCCGGCTCGCGGCGGATCGTCTGGGAGCTGCTGTCGGAGAGTCTCGTGCTCGGCATCGCGGGCGGCGCGCTCGGACTGCTGCTCGCGTCTGCCGGCGTTCGTGCGCTGGTCGCCACGGCCCCCGATGGCCTGCCGCGCGTGCAGGACATCACGATCGATCCGATCGTCCTGTTGTTCACGCTCGGGATCTCGCTCTTTGCGGGCGCGCTCTTCGGCGTCATCCCGGCGATCAAGTACGCGACGCCGCGGCTCGCGTCGGCGCTGAAGCAGGGCGGCCGGTCCGGCACCGCGGGACGCGAGCGTCACCGCGCGCGCAACGGGCTCGTGATCGCCGAGATCGCGCTCGCGGTCGTGCTGCTCGTGGCCTCGGGCCTGATGATCCGCACGTTCCAGGCGATGCGGCACGTGAACCCGGGCTTCGCGGATCCGGCGCAGGTCATCACGATGCGCGTCTCGATCCCTGAGTCGCTCGTCAAGGACCCGCTCCAGACCGCACGCGCTCACCAGCAGATTGCCGAGCGGCTCCAGCGGATCGCCGGCGTGACGTCGGTCGGCCTGTCGTCATCGGCGCCGATGGAGGCGGAGGACGAACACGATCCGATCTTCGTCGAGGATTTCCCGGGCGCTCCGGGAAAGCTGCCGCCGCTCCGGCTGTACAAGCGTGTCGACGGCAACTACTTCCGGACGGTGGGCAACCCGATCGTCGCGGGCCGCGCGCTCACGTGGAACGACACGTACGAGGAGACGCAGGCCGTCGTGGTCAGCGCGAACTTCGCGCGCGAGTACTGGAAGCAGCCGGCCGCCGCCCTGGGACGACGGATCAAGAACGCGCCCAACGACCCGTGGCGCACGATCGTCGGCGTCGCCGGCGACGAGCGCGACGACGGGCTCGCGAAGCCGGCGCCCGCGATCGTCTTCTGGCCGCTGGTGATCAGGCATTTCTGGAACTCTCCCGTCGACGTCCGCCGCGGCCTGACCTACGCGATCAGGACCGAGCGGCCGAAGTCGCCGACGCTGATGAAGGAGATCCAGCAGGCGGTGTGGTCGGTGAACGGGAACCTGCCGGTGGCGAACGTGCGGACGCTGCCAGAGATCATGTCCCGGTCGATGGCGCAGACGTCGTTCGCGCTCGTGATGCTCGCGATCGCCGCCGGCGTCGCGCTCGCGCTCGGCGTGGTCGGCATCTACGGCGTGATTGCGTACGTGGCGGCGCAGCGCACGAAGGAGATTGGGATTCGGATCGCGCTCGGGGCGGTCTCGCGCGACGTCGCGAGCCTGTTCGTGCGCCACGGCCTGCTGCTCGCCGGCGTCGGGATCGCGCTCGGGATGGCCGCCGCCGCGGCGGCGACGCGCGTCATGTCGGCGCTGCTCTTCGGCGTGAGCGCGCTCGACCCCATCACGTACGTCGCCGTCGCGATCGGACTCGGCGGCACGGCGCTGCTCGCATCGTACCTGCCCGCAATCCGCGCCGCCCGCATCGATCCCGCCGAAGCGCTGCGGCGGGAAGTGTGACTTCCATTCGTAGCGCAGGGCTTCCGCCTTCGCGCGAAGCGCTTCGGCGAGACTCGCCGTAGCCTTGGCGGAGGCGGTCAGCCCTGCTCGCGATCATCATTTCATCGGCGAGAAATCGGTCGGATCCGCGAACACGGATTCGACCTTCGTCGTCAACGGTCCGTTCTTCTCGGATTCGGCCTTCGCTTTCTGCCACTCGGGATCGTTGCGGAAGCCGTCCCAGCTCTTCTTCGCCGCCTCGCGGCTCTGGTGCGCGAGCACGTAGATCAGCGTCGTCTGCGAGAGCGGCGCATCCTGCGGCGTCCAGTAACCGATGTTCGTCATCCCGTGCTTCTCGAACAGCTTCACGGTGTGGTCGCGGAAGCGCGCGGTGAGCGCGGGGAGCTTGCCTTCCGCCGCGGTGTACGTGCGAATCTCGAAAACGCGATTGGCGCTCTGCGCGTGCGCCGGCTCGGGCCACGCGCGGCCGATCGCAGCGCCGGCGAGCAGCAGGGTTATTGAGTAGAAGACGCGGGCGAATCGTGGTGTGTGCAGCATGGCGCGGATTGTATCGCGCGGAGCGGTAAGATGGATCTGGTATGTCCATCCGGCTGCCCCGGCACACCGTCCTCGCCGTGATGGCCGCGATGGCCCTGACGGTGCCGGCCTGCGGCGGCGGCAGCTCCGGCCCGACGACGCCGACGTCGCCGTCACCGTCGCCGATCCCCGGCGGCGCATGCGGGGCGATCGGCACCGCGATCGTCAACGGCAGCGACTGCACGAACACAGCGGCCGTCGTCCTCGTCAACATGCGCGATGACAGCGGTCCGCTGGGATCGTGTTCGGGCACGGTGATCGCGCCGCGCGCCGTGCTGACGGCGGCGCACTGCCTGGCGAGCGGCGTCACGAAGGTCCAGATCTTCCTCGGCACCGGACCGCAGATCGTCGCGACGTCGTTCACCGCCATGCCGGGCTACCGCGAAGACGATCCGAACGCGCTCGACGTCGGGGTCGTCCTCTTCGGCGACGACATCGGCCGCACGCCAGTCCCGCTCCTCACCAGCCGCGACG
>QHWR01000275.1 GCA_003223835.1 Acidobacteriota bacterium
TATTCCTTGTCGTCCGTGTTGAGAAACTGCGCGAGCCGCGTGGCGCGCCCGACGAGCAGCACGAGCACGCCGGTGGCGAGCGGGTCCAGCGTGCCCGTGTGTCCGATGCGCTTGACGCCGATCGCGCGCCGCGCCAGCGCGACGACGTCATGCGACGAGGGGCCGGCGGGCTTGTCGACGATGAGGGCGCCGTTCACTGAATCACGTTAGTGCTGAGGGCTGGGTGCTGGGTCATGGTGCTGGGGACAAACAGTGCTGGGGACTGAGTGCTGAGGCAAAGTGCTGCGCACGAACGTGCACGGTGCACCGCCGTGCCCAGCACCATGCCTCTGCACTCGGCCCCCAGCACCGTCTGGTTACCCCGGCCGCGTCTGGATGCCTGCCTCGATGGCGTCCTTCACCCGCGCGAGGATTTCCGGCTTGACCTTGTCGAGCGGCCCCTTTGCCGTGAAGCCCGCCGCGTTCTTGTGTCCGCCGCCGCCGTAGCCGCTCGCGACCGAGCGGACGTCCACGTCGTACTTCGACCGCATGCTCACGCGGATGTCGCCGTCCGCCCCCAGCTTGAAGAACACGACCGCCTGAATCTCGCGCGCGGTCAGCGGCAGGTTGATCAGCCCTTCGGTATCGTTGTACGTCGTCCCCGTCGCGTTCAGGATCTCGTCGTTCAGATAGAGGGCGGCGAGCCGGCCGCCGTCGAGGAGCTCCATCTCGTCGAGGACGGCGCCGATCAGCTTCAGCTTGCCGAAGCTGTTGCTGTCGAACACGCGCCGCGCCATCGCGGCGGGGTTCACGCCCGCCTCAACCGTCTGCCGGCAGATCTCGAACGTCCGCGGCGTGATGTGCGAGTGATGGAACGATCCGGTGTCGGTGAGGATCGCGAGATAGATGTGCGTGGCGATTTCCTTCGTCAGCGGCACGCCCAGCGCGCGGATCAGCGTGAACACCATCTCCCCGCACGCCGCCGCCGACTCGTCGAACCACGTCAGCTCGCCGAAGCCGGTGTTGCCCGCGTGATGGTCGATGTTGATCGTGAAGCGGCCCCCCAGCCCCTGGACGTTCGTGCGCGCGAGGTCGCTGCACTCCATGACGATGAGCGCTTCGACGTCGCTGTGGACCGTCCGCGAAATCTCGATCCGGTCCATCCCCGGAAAATCCATGTAGTGCTCCGGCGCCGGGTCCGCGTTGACGACGTGGACCTCCTTGCCGAGCGCCTCGAGCGCAAAGAGCATCGCGAGCTGCGAACCGATGGAGTCGCCGTCGGGGCGTGCGTGAGAGGTGATGAGGAAGCGCCGCCGCGCGTGGATGGCTTCGCAGATGCGCGCGACCGGGGTTTCAGTGGTCGCTGTCGGGGTCGATATCATCGTTGGTCGGACCGTCATGCGCCGTACGCGCCTCCGACCGGATGTCCTGCAGAATTCGTTCGATCCGGTCGTGACGCTCGATCGAGTCGTCGTAGAAGAATTCCAGCTCGGGGACCCGCTTCAGCCGCAGCCGCTGGCCGATCTGGCGGCGCAGGAAGGACCTGGCCCGGCCGAGCGCGCGGGCGGTCTCGCGCCGCGCCGTGTCGTCGCCGAGCGACGTGTAGTGCACGCGCGCCGTCTGCAGGTCCGGCGTGACCGTCACGTGCGTGATGGTGAGGAATCCGATCCCCGGGTCGTGCACCTCGCGGGCGATGAGCTCGGCGAGCTCGCTCCGGATCTGATCGCCGACACGGGAGGGACGGATGGATGGCATGAAGAGACTCAATGTCAAATGCTAAATGTCAAATGCCAGAAGAGCCTTCGAGTGAGCGTCCCTTTTGGCATTCAGCATTTGGCATTTTGCATTGACACGGTTTCATACAGTTGCCGCGACGCGCTCGACGACGAAGGCCTCGATCATGTCTCCGACCTTGATGTCGTTATAGCGCTCGAAGCCGATGCCGCACTCGAACCCGGCCTTGACCTCGGAGACGTCGTCCTTGAAGCGGCGCAGCGAGGCGATCTTGCCCTCGAAGACGACCACGTTGTCGCGCAGCAGCCGCGCCTGCGTGTCGCCGGCGCGCGTGATGCGCCCCTCGGTGACCATGCAGCCGGCGATCGTGCCGAACTTGGGCACCTTGAACGTCTCGCGCACCTCCGCGCTCCCGATGCGCACTTCCTTGAGCGTCGGCTCGAGGAGCCCCGTCATCGCCTTCTTCATCTCGTCGACGACGTTGTAGATGACGGAGTGGAGGCGGATGTCGACCTTGTCGCGCTCGGCGACGTCCTGGGCGTTGCGGTCCGGCCGCACGTTGAAGCCGATGACGATCGCGTTCGAGGCGGCGGCGAGCAGGACGTCCGACTCGTTGATCGCGCCGGCGCCGCTGTGGATGATCCGCATCTTGACGCGCTCGTCGCTCAGCTTCGTCAGCGTGTCGGCCAGCACTTCGGCCGAGCCCTGCACGTCCGCCTTGATGATGATCGGCAGCTCCTTCATGCCGCCTTCGGCGATCTGCTGCTGGAGCGACTCGAGCGTCAGGCGGGCGCCCTTCGCGCCGAGCGCGCGGTCCTTCGCCTGCGTCTGGCGGTAGAGCGCGATCTGGCGCGCCTTCGCCGCGTCGGCGAGCGCCTGGAACGCGTCGCCCGGCTGCGGCAGCCCGGCGAGCCCGAGCACTTCGACGGGCGTCGCGGGCCCGGCGCTCTTGATCTGCCGGAGACGGTCGTCGATGAGCGCGCGCACCTTGCCGACGATCGTGCCGGCGATGAACGTGTCGCCGACGTGCAGCGTGCCGTCCTGCACGAGGATCGTCGCGACGGGACCGCGTCCCTTGTCGAGTTTCGCCTCGAGCACGGTGCCGGATGCGTTCCGCTTCGGGTTCGCCTTCAGCTCGCTCATTTCCGTGACGAGCAGGATCATCTCGAGCAGCAGCTCGAGGTTCTGCTTCTTCTTCGCGGAGACCTCGACCATGACCGTCTGGCCGCCCCACTGCTCGGGGACGAGGCCGAGATCGGCGAGCTCCTTCTTCACGCGCTCCGCGTTGGCGTTCGGCTTGTCGATCTTGTTGATCGCGACGAGGATCGGCACGCCGGCGGCGCGCGCGTGGTCGATCGCCTCCCGCGTCTGCGGCATGACGCCATCGTCGGCCGCGACGACCAGGATGACGACGTCGGTCACGCGGGCGCCGCGGGCGCGCATCATCGTGAACGCTTCGTGACCCGGCGTATCGAGGAACACGACGTTGCGGTCGTTCACCTGGACCGCGTACGCGCCGATGTGCTGCGTGATGCCGCCCGCTTCGCGTTCGGCGACGCGCGTCTCGCGGATGGCATCGAGCAATGTCGTCTTGCCGTGATCGACGTGGCCCATGACGGTGACGACCGGGGCGCGCGTCACTTGATCTTCCGCGCGCACGTCCTCGGCTTCCACCTGCAGCAGTTCCTCCTCGAACGTCTGCATCTTCACGTCGGCGCCGAACTCGCGCGCGATCGTCGTCGCGGTCTCGTTGTCGAGCGTGCTGTTGATCGTCATCATCATCCGCTTTTCGAGCAGCTTTCTGAGGACGTCCTTCGCCTTGACGTCGAGCTTCGCCGCGAGATCGGCGACGGTCATGCCCTCGGCGAGCGTGACGGTGCGCGAGATCGGCGGCGGCGCGGTCATGACGGGCGCCGGCATGGCGACACGCGGCTGATCGCGCCGCGGTCCGGCCGGCCGCGGGGCCGCGGGGCGCGGCGGCGGCGGGCGATACCCGGGCGTCGCGGGACGCTGGGGCTGCGCGGGACGCACCGGCTGCGACGGCAGCGGACGCGGCCCTCCCATCGGCGCGGACGGCCGCGTCGTCGGCAGCGGTCCGCCCGGCCGCGGACCCGCGGGACGCGCCGCGGGCGCGCCGGCCGGACGCGCCGCGGGCGCCTTGCTCAGATTTCCGGTCGCGGGCGGCGGCGGCGACGTCGGCTGCGGCGGCCGCACGAGCATGGGACGGCGCGGCGGCGCCGGCGGCGCCTGGCCGGTGCGCGGATCCTCGACGCGCAGGCGCAGCGTCGGGGGCACGACGCGTCCCACGGTCGACGGCGTCGAGGGTCGCGGGACCGCCGGTGCGGCGGCCGTCGCGCGCGGCGCCGGCGGTTCGGTCGCCTGCGGATCGGCGAGCGCTTCGAGCGGCATCCCGAACGCGGCCATCGTGGAGGTCTCGACAACGGGCGGCTCTACGACGGCGGGCGGCGCCGGTGTGGGTTCGGCAACGGCGAACGTGGACGCGTGCTCGGCGTGCGCGGACGCGGCAGCCGCCGGTTCGGCGAACGCCGGCGCAGGTTCGGGAAGCGGCGCCGGCGGCTTTGCCGTCTTGACGAGGCGCGGCGCCGGCAGCGAGGGCGCCGCGGGCTTGGCCGGTTCGGCGTGTCGGCGAACGAAGCGTTCGACGGCACCTTGACGCCGCGCAGACGCGCCTGCCGCGCGACGAACTCGCGCGCGACGACCTCCTCGATCGTGCTCGACGCGCTCTTCACCTCGATGCCGTGCTCCTTCTTCAAGAGCGTGATGACGTCCTGGCTCGTGGCGTTGAGCAGCTCCGCGACTTTGTAAATCCGGACAGTTGCCAAATAGACCTCGTACGGGTTATTTCGGTTCGGGCGTTTCCGCGGGCGTCTCTTCCGCGGCGGGTTCGACCGCTTCCGCGGCCGGCTCGACCGCTTCCGCGACCGGCGTGACCGCTTCCGCGGCGGGCGCGACGGACGCCTGCGCCTCCGCGCCTTCCGCTTCCGGCGCCGTTTCTTCGGCGCCTCCTGGCGCGGCTGCTTCGCTTGATGCCGCTTCGCTGCTTGATGCCGCTTCGCTGCTCGATGCCGCTTCTTCGTTTGATGCCGCTTCGCTGCCGCCGACCTCGAGCGCGCCGAACTGCGCTTCGACCTCGCGGCGCTTCTCTTCTTCGCTCTTGATGTCGATCTTCCAGCCGGTCAGCTTCGCCGCGAGGCGGACGTTCTGTCCCTTCTTTCCGATCGCGAGCGACAACTGCCTGTCCTCGACGATGACCTCCATCACCTTCTCGGCGTCGTCGACGATGGACACGCGCTGGACCTTCGCGGGGCTGATGGCGTTCGTCACGAACAGCACCGGGTCGTCGGACCACTCGACGATGTCGATTTTTTCGCCGCGCAGCTCGCGGATGATCGACTGGACGCGCGTCCCCTTCATGCCGACGCACGCGCCGACGGGGTCCACGTCGCGCTCGCGAGAATAGACGCCCACCTTCGCGCGGTCGCCCGCCTCACGCACCGCGCCGCGAATGATGACGGTGCCGTCGTAGATCTCCGGCACTTCCTGCTCGAACAGCTTGATGAGCAGCGCCGGGTCGGTGCGCGAAAGGACGATCTGCGGACCCTTCGCGCTGCGATTCACGCCGCGGATGACGGCGCGGATCCGATCGCCCACGGTGTAGTTCTCCGCGCGCGACTGCTCTTTGCGGGGGAGCACCGCCTCGACGCGCCCCAGCTCCATGATGATGTCGCCGTTCTCGAACCGCTTCACGACGCCGCTGACGACCTCGCCGACGCGCTGGCTGTACTCCGCGTAGACGTTCTCGCGTTCCGCCTCGCGCACCTTCTGGAAGATGACCTGCTTGGCGGTCTGGGCCGCGATGCGGCCGAGATCCTCGGTGGGGCGCGGGAACTCGATCTCCATGTCGACTTCCGCTTCCTCGCCGTAGAGCTGCTGGGCCTCGCCGAGCGAGATCTGCGTCGCGGGGTCGGTCACCTCATCCACAATCCGCTTGACCGCGCACAGCTCGATCTGCCCCGTCTCCTGGTTGAACCGGGCGCGCAGCGTTTCGTTCTTGTAGCGCTTCCGCGCAGCCGCCTCGATCGCGTCCTGCACGGCGCCGATGATCACGTCCGGCTCGACGCCCTTTTCCTTGGCGATGGCGTCGATCTGCTGGAGCAGCGGGTTGTTGGTGACTGCCATAAATTCAACGCTTCCAGTTTCCAGCTAAAATTCCACATCCAGATTCGCGCGCTTGATGAGCGCGAGCGGGACGCGATGCGTCTTGCGTCCCTCTTCGAGCATCACCGCGCCCGCTTCGACCCCGCGGATTCGTCCCGCGAACGCCGACTGCCGCGCGATGGGCTCCGTCGTGACGAGCTTGGCCAGCCGGCCGGCGAACCGCCGGTAATCCGCCTCGCCGCGCAACGGCCGATCGAGACCCGGGGACGAAACTTCGAGCGTGTACTGATCGCTCAACTCGTTCTGCCCGAATTCGTCCTCGACGTCGAGCAGCGCGCTCAGATCCTGACTGACCCGCTGGCAGTCCTCGATCCCGACGCCATCCTCCGGGCGTTCCGGCCGGTCCGTCGCCGGCCGGTCGATCACGACGCGAAGCACCATCCCGATCGGCTCGCGCCTCAACTGCACGTCGAAGATGTCGAGACTGTGGCTGCGGGCAACCCGCTCGGCGGCCGCCCGAAGCCGCGCCAGCCGCTGGGAATCAGCCGTACCGAATGCCCCTTAAAAACAAAAAGTGGGCACCGGCCCACTCGGAAAACCCCGCAATAGGTACCGGTAACTATATCACACCAACTCCTTTCACGGCACCGGCGCCGCGATGACGTCGTAGCCCTGCGCCGCGACGATCCGCGCTCGGACGAGGTCGCCCGGACCGAAGCTCGAGGGGTCGCAATCGGTGAGGAGCACGACCGGATCGATCTCCGGCGCCTGCCCTTCCAGGCGGCCCTGCAGGATGAGCTCGTGCTCCGGGGACGCGCCGTCCACGAGCACCCGGACCTCGCTCCCAATCCGTCCCTGTTGAGCTTCACTGACGATTCGCTGCTGGCGCGCCATCAGCCGGTCGCGCCGCCGCCGCTTCTCCGACGACGAGACGTCATCCGTGCCGGCATAGGCGCGCGTGCCTTCCTCGTGCGAGTAGGTGAAGACGCCGACGTGGTCGAACCGCGTGTCTTCGATGAAACCCTCGAGTTCGGCGAAGTCCTGCGTCGTCTCGCCCGGAAAGCCGACGATGAACGTCGTCCGCAGCGTCACGCCGGGGACGCGGTCCCGGATCCGCGCGAGCAGCGCGTCATAGGTGCGGCGATTCCCCGGACGCCGCATGCGCTTCAGCACGCCGGCCGACGCGTGCTGCAGCGGCAGATCGACGTAGCGGCACACCTTCTCGCACTCCGCCATCGCACCCAGCACGTCGTCGGTGATCGTCGTAGGGTAGAGGTAGAGCAGGCGGATCCACGTGAGCCCGTCGATGGCGTTCAGTTCGCGCAGGAGTCCCGCGAGCGCGCCGCGTTCCCCGCGGTCGATTCCGAAAAATGTCGTGTCCTGCGAGATCAGCAGCAACTCCCGGACGCCGCGCGCCGCGAGCGCGCGGGCCTCCGTCACGATCGACTCACGCGTGCGGCTCCGATATTGACCGCGAAGCGTCGGGATGATGCAGAACGCGCACGTGTAGTCGCAGCCTTCCGCAACCTTCACATACGCAAAGTGCCGCGGCGTCGTCTGAAGCCGTGGCGTGGCGGCGTCGTAGAGGTAGGTGGGAAGGGGACGATGGCGGATGGCGGATGATGGATGGCGGATGATGGATGACGGATCAGCGCCGTGCGCACGAGGACGATGAAACGTAACCGGGACGACCGCTGACGGTGTGGTCGCCCCGATTCCGCCATCCGTCATCCCTCCTCCGCCATCCAATGCGTCCAGAATCCGCGGCACTTCCCCCGTCCCCAGCACGGCGTCGATTTCGGGGATTTCGCGTTTCAGCTCGTCGCGATAGCGCTCGGCGAGGCAGCCGGTCACGACCAGACGCGCGCCGTCTTTCTTGAGCGCGGCCATCTCCAGAATCGCATCGACCGATTCCTCTTTCGCGCGGTCGATGAACGCGCACGTGTTGACGACGACGACGTCGGCGCCGGCGGTGTCGCGCGTGATCTCGTGCCCCGCGGCTTGCGCGATGCCGAGCATGACCTCGCCGTCCACGAGGTTCTTGGGGCAGCCGAGCGAGATGAAGCCAATCTTCATTGGCGATTGGCGATTGGCGATTGGCGATTACAAGGCATTGGCGATTGGCGATTGACGATTACAGGCATTGGCGATTGGTGATTGGCGATTACAGGCATTGGCGATTGGTGATTGGCGATTACAGGCATTGGCGATTGGCCAGTGTCGATTGGGTTGCTGGCTCGGAGGCCATGGCGCCGCTTTTCAGGGACCAATGCACAATCGTCAATCGGCAATCCAATCGGCACTCCCCAATCGACAATTCGTGAAATCGGCAATCTGCAGTCGCCATTCGGCATTCGGAGAGGCTTACGGATACAGCCGATACAACATGCGCGGATACGGTATGGCCTCGCGCAGGTGATCGATGCCGCAAATCCAGGTGACGCAGCGCTCGATCCCCATGCCGAAGCCGCCGTGCGGCACCGTGCCGTAGCGCCGCAGGTCGAGGTACCACTCGAACGCTTCCTGCGGCAGGTTGTGTTCCTTGATGCGCCGCAGCAGCAGGTCGTAGTCGTCCAGACGTTCGCCGCCGCCGATGATCTCGCCGTAGCCTTCGGGTGCGAGCACGTCCACGCCGAGCGCGACGTCGGGGCGCTCGGGGTCCGGCTTCATGTAGAACGGCTTCACGGCAGCCGGATAGCGGTGCACGCAGACGGGGCGATCGAACTGCTCGGAGATCGCCGTTTCGTCCGGCGCGCCGAAGTCGCCGCCCCACTCGAACGGAAGGCCTTTGTCCTTCAGGATCTTCGTCGCCTCGTCGTAGGAGATCCGCGGGAACGGCGCCGTCACCTTCTCGAGCTTCGACGTGTCGCGCTCGAGCGTCTGCAGCTCGCGCTTGCGCCGCTCCAGCGTGCGCCCCACGACGTAGACGACGAGCGCTTCGGCCAGGTCCATGACGTCGTCCAGCGTGGCGTAGGCGACTTCCGGCTCCACCATCCAGAACTCGGTGAGGTGCCGCCGGGTCTTCGATTTCTCGGCGCGGAACGTCGGCCCGAAACAGTACACGCGCCCGAGCGCCATCGCGTTGGCTTCGTTGTAAAGCTGGCCGCTCTGGGTCAGGTACGCGGTGTTGTCCTCGAAGTACTGGACGGGAAACAGCGTCGTGGTTCCCTCGCACGCCGCCGGCGTGAAGATCGGCGTGTCGGCGAGGATGAAGCCGCGGCCGTTGAAGAAGTCGCGGACCGCGTTGATCACCTCGTGACGCACGCGGAGGATCGCCGCCTGCCGCGGCGAGCGGATCCACAGGTGACGCCGGTCCATCAGGTAATCGACGCC
>QHWR01000276.1 GCA_003223835.1 Acidobacteriota bacterium
AGAATCATGACGGATGACGACAAGCGCCAGACGAGGTCGACGTCTTCCAGTGTTCCCCAGACGATGTTGTCCCCGTCATCGACGGACGTCCCCCAGACGATGTTGTCGCCGCCGTCCACCGACGTTCCCCACACGATGTTGTCGCCGCTGTCCACGTATCCAATCAGGTCCGCTCCCCAGACGACGTCCTGGGTCCAGAGGGCCGTGCCCCAGACGATGTTGTCGCCGAGGTCGACGCTGCCCGCCCACACCGTATCGGCGAGCATCAGCGACGTGCCCCAGACAATGTTGTCGCCCTCGTCGACCGTGCACCACGCGACGTTGTCGAGCTCGCCTGCGCCCCAGACGGTGGAAGGCAGCCACGCCGACTGATTCACTTCGATGAGCCCGTTGCCGCTGATGACGCGCGTGCCCCAGATGATGTTTTGGGACCACGTGACGGAGGCGTCGCCGTACTGCGTGTACTGTTGGACCGTGCCCGTGAGCCAGGCCGCGCCGACCGGCTTCGAGGTGTCGGCGTAATACGCCAGCGTCAGCGCGCCGAGCCCATCGATCTCGCCGGTGCCCTGCGTCAGCCCGTCGTACACCGCGCCGGCCGCGTCGCGCAGCGGCGTGGCGGCGTACTGCAGCATCGCTTTGACCGCATTCGAGGTCAGCGCCGGCGGCGCGACATACGCGATCGTCTTCTTCAGTCTGCCTGACGACTGATAGCGCTGGACCCCGGCGTAGTCATGCGCCTCGATCATCAGCGCGATCAGGCCGCTGACGACGCCCGTCGACATGCTCGATCCGCTCAGCTTCAGGAATCTGGCGCTGGTGCCCTGTACGATGAGCGACGGATACGTCGTGGACAGCGTGCTGCCGTCGACTTCATCGGAGATGAGCCACTGGCCCGGCGCGACGACATCGGGCTTTGCGAACCCATCGAACCACGTCGGACCGCGCGAGCTGTACGCCGCGACGCGGTCGTCCTGCCGCGACACCGTGTCGGCCGTGGTCGACACGCCGACGGTGATGGCCGACGGCGAGTTGCCCGGCGACGTGATGCCCGCGTAGCCGGTCAACCCGGTGTTCGGGTTCGTCCCGCAGTTGCCCGCCGCGACGACCACGATGAGGCCGGCGCGATTCGCCGCTTCGATCGCCTGCACCAGCGGGTCCGTCAACGCCGATTCGTAGATGGGATGGCCGAGCGAGAGGTTGATGATCTTGATGCCGAACAGGCTTTTGTTCCTGACGGCAAACTGCACGGCGCTGATGACGTCGCTCGTCCGGCCTCTGCCTCTCCTGTCGAGGACCTTCAGCGAGACGAACCTGATCCCGGGCGCGAGTCCGGCGTAGACGCCGGAGGAGAGTGCGCCGCTCGCGCCAATGAGCCCGCCGACGTGCGTCCCGTGGCCGTATTCGTCGGCCGCCGGAATCGGCACGCCCCCTTGACCGTTCGTGAAATCGTACGTGCCGAGGATCCGGCCCGAGAAGTCGCCCGTCGGAGCGATTCCGGAATCGATCAGTGCGATCGCCATGCTGGAGCCGGCAAACCAGTTGCCCAACCCCAGCTCCTGCTTGATGGCGGTCACGACGCTCGACGTGCTCGTCGTGGACGTCGACGTGCGGGTGTCGCTGCTCGGCGCCACGCTCGCGTCGACGGAAATCGCTTCGACGTCGGGATCGCTCGCCAGGAGCGCGAGGTCGTTCGCGGTCACCCGCGCTGTCAGTGCGTGGACGATCCCGTGGGTCGCGACGACTCGTTTCCCGCGAGCGGCCAAATGATGCCGCACCGTTTCAGTCGCGCCCGGACGCGTGGTGATGATGACCTGCAGCGAGCCGGATTCGGATGCGTGCTTTGCGAGGAAGGAGTCGAGCTTCCGCGACGTGGGGCGGGGATGTGCGGCCGCGGGCGTGACGAGAACGAGCGTGAGCAGCGCGCCCCAGACCGGCTTCGATCGAATTGTCACCCAGCCACTCCCCTTTGCGTTAGCGCGCCTCCGATCGCAAGCCGCGCGCCACCGGACGATAAGGTAATCAGCCTATCTCGCGCGCAAGCAATGAGTTGCGCGCCCACCGGAGATGAGATCGGTTACAGAAACAGTGGAAAGGTTGCGGGATGGCACACGCGCCGCGGCGCATGGTCTGGATAACCCGCTGCCGCGCGGGAGCTTGTCGGCTAAACGCGGCGAATGGACGTCCGTGGAACGCGTGTACCACGAAGGGACACGGATTGCGCTACCGCGATCCGTTCATCGACGCCAGGAACTCGGCGTTCGTCTTGGTCTTGCCCATCTTCGACAGCAGCAGTTCCATGCCCTCCTGCGGCGAGAGCGGGGCGAGCACCTTGCGCAGCACCCAGATCCGGGTGAGGTCGTCTTTCGGGAGCAGCAGCTCTTCCTTCCGCGTGCCGCTCTTCTGAATGTCGATCGCGGGGAACACGCGGCGGTCGGCGAGCTTGCGATCGAGGTGGATCTCCAGGTTGCCGGTGCCCTTGAACTCCTCGAAGATCACGTCGTCCATGCGCGAGCCGGTGTCGATGAGCGCGGTCGCGATGATCGTGAGCGAGCCGCCCTGCTCGTTGTTGCGCGCCCCGCCGAAAAACCGCTTCGGACGCTGGAGCGCGTTCGAGTCCACGCCGCCCGACAGGACCTTGCCCGACGCGGGCACGATCGTGTTGTAAGCGCGCGCGAGCCGCGTGATCGAGTCGAGCAGGATGACGACGTCCTTGCCGTGCTCGACGAGGCGCTTGGCCTTTTCGATCACCATCTCGGCGACCTGGACGTGACGCTGCGCGGGCTCGTCGAACGTGGACGAGATCACCTCGCCCTTGACCGAGCGCTGCATGTCGGTGACTTCCTCCGGCCGCTCGTCGATCAGCAGGACGATCAGGAAGACTTCGGGGTGATTCGCCGTGATGCTGTTCGCGATGTTCTGCAGCAGCATCGTCTTGCCGGTGCGCGGCGGCGAGACGATGAGCCCGCGCTGCCCCTTGCCGATCGGCGTCATCTGATCCATGACGCGCGCGGACAGGTTGTCGGATACGGTTTCGAGGCGCAGGCGCTGCTGCGGGTACAGCGGCGTCAGGTTCTCGAAGAAGATGCGGTCGTGCGTGCGCGCCGGCGGCTCGAAGTTGACCGCCTCGACCTTGATCAGCGCGAAGTAGCGCTCGCCGTCCTTCGGCTGCCGGATCTGGCCGCTGACGGTGTCGCCCGTCTGCAGGTCGAACTTCCGGATCTGCGACGGCGACACGTAGATGTCGTCCGGGCCGGGCAGGTAGTTGTAGCTCGGCGCGCGCAGGAAGCCGAAGCCGTCGGGCAGCGTCTCGAGCACGCCTTCGGAGAAGAGCAGGCCGCTCTTCTCGGCGCGCGAGCGCAGGATCTGGAAGATCAGCTCCTGCTTGCGCAGCCCGGTGACGCCGGGCACGTCGAGCGTCTGCGCGAGGCGCGTCAGCTCGGTCACGCTCATGTCTTTGAGGGTCGAGAGATCGACGACGACGGCGGTGTCGTCGGCGGCGGGGCTCACCGCGGCCGGAGCGTCGGCCGCGCCATTCTGGTTATCAGGTTCCACAGGTCATCCAATCCTTCGCCGCGCGGTGCCGAGATCGGCAGGGCGGCCGTTCCAAAACCGCGTTTCAGCTCCTCGAGGTTCCGCGCGCGCTCGGCGCGCGAGAGTTTGTCGATTTTCGTTGCGACGACGACGCGCTCGACGCCCAGCGACGCCAGCCAGTCGTGCGCGTCCCGGTCGGCGTCGAGTCCCGGGTGCCTTGCGTCCACGAGATGCAGCACGCCCGCGATTTGATCCGTCGCGCGGGGCTTCACCCCTCGACGCTGTTCGGGGTGCCCAGCGATCGCGACGGGTGAAAAGTACGACGCCGCGATCCGTGCAAGCTCCACGACCGAGTCGCGACCGCCTCTGGCGTACCCGTAGCCCGGCAAGTCGGCGAAATACACGCGCCAGCGGCCGGGGCCGCCGGGACCGCCATCGACGGTGATGCGATACAGGTTCGCCAGGCGCGTCTTGCCGGGGGCCGCGCTCGTGCGCGCGATTGCGCGCCCCGCGAGCGCATTCACGAGCGTGGACTTGCCGACGTTCGAGCGCCCGACGAGCGCCACGTGGGGCAGTCCGTCCCGCGGAACGCCGGCCGCATCGACAGCGCTCGTGACGAATGTGGCCTCTACGACCTTCATGTCAATGCCGAATGCTCAATGTCAAATGCCAAAAGAGCTCTCTTTTGGCATTTAGCATCTGGCATTTGGCATTTGCACGCTAGTGCGTGATCGTGTCGTCGATGGCAGGCTGCACGTCCGGGGCAGGGCTGGAGGCGGCGGCCGGGAACACGGGCAGCTTCTCCGCCAGCGCGACCTTCAGCACTTCGTCCATCGTCTCGACCAGATAGAGATCGAGCGCGTCGAGCACGTTCTTCGGAATCTCCGCCAGATCCTTCTCGTTGTCCTTCGGGAGAATGATCGTGGTCAGGCCCGCGCGGTGCGCCGCGAGGACCTTCTCTTTCACGCCGCCAATCGGCAGCACCTTGCCGCGCAGCGTGATCTCGCCGGTCATCGCGACGTCCCGGCGCGCGGGAATGCGCGTGATCGCGGAGACGAGCGACGTCGCCA
>QHWR01000274.1 GCA_003223835.1 Acidobacteriota bacterium
TCGAGGAACGATGACGGCCCTCCCGACGATGTCCCAGCCGAACCATAGCGCGGCCTTCAAGATCAACAACCGGGGACAGATCGTCGGCGCCGGCGATGCCCGCGCGCTCCTGTGGAGGGACGGGACGGTCAGGGATCTCGGGTTCCTGCCCGGCGGCATCTGGAGTTTCGCACGCGACATCAACAACGCCGGCCGGGTCGTCGGCGAGAGCCTGATTCCTTCGACCGGCTACCGCGCGTTTGTGTGGGAGGACGGCGTGATGAGCGAATTGCCGATGCGTCCGCGCGCCGAAAGCTACGCGCGCGGCATCAACGGCCGCGGGGATATCGTGGGCGCGTACGACAGCGGCAACGGCATTCACGCGATCCTCTGGACGAAGCGCTGACCAGCGCGCAGTCGCGTCGAACCGGATCACGCCGCTCGCGATCGACACGCGCGGGGCTGAAGCCCCGCGCCACGAACTCGGGGCACTACGGAAACGACACGACTTCGTACACCGACATCAGATCGTCCGACGCAATCGGCTTGAGGTGGCGCTCGAACGGCGCGAGCCGGCGGCGGATTTCGTCCGCCCGCGGTCCGAACATGTCCCAGTGGATCGTGATGTAACGCACGCGGTGGCGCGCGAGGACGGCGAAGCTGTCGTTCGACGGGAACGAATCGAGCACGATCGCCGTCTCGCGCCAGTCGCTTGGCACCGCGTCGCTGTAGCCGTTCACGAGCGGCATCCAGTGCGCCGTCGAGAAGAGCATGTACTGCGTGTGCAGCGGCCACGCGACGCGGCCGCCGTAGAACGGAAACTCCGCGACGCCCGCGCGCGGCAGCTTCGCCAGGACCGCGTAGCTCGGCGGGAACAGCGGCGCCCGCTCCCACGGGAACGGGAGGATGTTGAGGTCGACAATGGCCGCGAGCAGCACGCATGTCGCGACGAGGAGACGCCGTCGTTCGCCCGCCGCCCTCAGCAGCCGTTGCAACGTCAGAGACGCGAGAACGGCGAGCCCGAAGACGACCGCGAGGCCGAAGCGCGACGGGGCGCGCAGGAACGAAAAAAGCGGCATGTAATAAAGGATGCGATACAGCCCCGCGCCGGGTCCGAATGACGCCCAGAACGCCAGGAACGCCAGCGATCCGTACAGCAGGACCGCCTCGCGCGTTCGCGCCTCTCGCGCGCGCAGGCCTGCGACGACGCCGGCCAGCCCGAGCGTCGTGGCCAGAAGGCCCGGGAACAGGACTTCCGTCCATCGGTCCATGCCGCGAATCAGCGCGAGCAGCCACCGGTGCGCATGCGCCGACGAGGCAAGGTAACTCTGCGGGTTCGCCGACCATCGCAGGGCTTCCGCGATGGACCTCGTGAAACCCGTCTCCGACTGCATGTGAAGAAACGGCAGGAAGAACGGCGCCACGCACGCGATCGAGGTGACGGCGCCGATCGCGATCGCCGTCCAGTACGCGCGCGACGGCCACAGGCGACGCGTCGTTGCCAGCAGCAGCACGCCGTAGCCGACCATCAGGCCCGCGAAAATGCCGTAGTACGCGCACGACAACGCCTGCGCCGCGAGCGCGAGCCCGAGGGCGACGCCGCGTCGCGCCGACGGCGCGTCCGCGACGCGGTGGAGCGCCAGCATCGACAGCGGCAGGCCGGCGGTCATCAGCAGCTGGATGTGCGCGGTGTGAGAGAAGACATACGGACAGAACGCGAACAGCGCCGCGGCGGGCGCGGCCGCCGCCGGATCCGCTCCCAGATGGCGCATCAACAGGTACGCGCACCCGAACGACGAGACGAACGAGAAAAGGACGACGGCGTTGAGCGCGGCGAAGGGATTGCGGGTCGTCCAGTACACCGGCACGGCGAGGAGGCCGCCGCCCAGGTTCGCCTCCGAATACGCGAGCGTGCGGCGAGGTAGACGTGAAGCGGGTCGGCGACGACGGTGCGCGCGACCCACGCGATGTTCCAGATGCTGAACTGCCCGTCGCCGGGACCCGTGCGTCCGAGACGGCCGAACCCCGCCGCGAGCGGCCACGTCATCACGATCGCGAGCGCAAGACCGGCGAGCGTGATCGAGACGGCTTCGCGCGGACGCGGCATGCGGCGGTTATTGTATTCTGCTCCACCATGCGCCGAGCCATTCCGTTCGCGGCCGCCGCGCTGACGGCGCTCGCGGCGTGGCTGTCGTTCGGCGTGATCGGCATCGACACGCCGGCCGGCGCACGCATCGCCGCGCTGCCCGTCGATCCGCTGCACATCGCGATCGCCGTCGCGGCGGCGGCCGCCGTCTGGTGGCGCACCCGGGAGTCGAGGCGCGGGGCCGCTGCGGTTCTGCCGTTGCTGCTCGTGCTGCTGCCCTGGCTGCCGTTCCGCGTGCCCGCGGCGTTCCTGGCCTGGAGCGGCGCGCTCGTCACGATCGTGTGGCTGGCGGTCGGCGCCACATTCGCGTCGCAACGCTTCGACCGCCGCCACATGACGATCTTCGTCAATCGCGCGACCATGGGCATGGTCGCGACGATCGCGGCGGTTGTGTTTGGCCTGTCGGCGTGGGCGCTCTCCGCCGTCATACCAGGCGGCGACGAGCCGCACTATCTCGTCATCACGCAGAGCCTGCTGTACGACGGCGACCTGCAGATCGAGAACAACCACGCCCGCGGCGACTACCACGCGTACTTCGCCGGCGAGCTGAGGCCTGACGTCATCCGGCGCGGACGGAACGGACAGGTTTATTCGATCCACGCGCCCGGTGTATCGGCGCTGGTCGCGCCGGCGTTCGCGCTCGGAGGGTATCCCGCAGCCGTTGCATTTCTCGTGTTGGTATCGGCAGCGGCGATCGCGCTGGCGTGGTGGCTCGCGGCGCGCGTGACGGGCAGCGCCACGGCGGCGCTCTTCGGCGTCGCCTCGGTGGCGCTTTCGGCGCCGTACCTGCTGCACACATTCACCGTCTACCCCGACGGACCCGCGAGCGCGGTCGTGCTGACGGGTTTCTGGGCGCTTCTTCGAACGGACTGGGAGAAGACGGACGGCGGCTGGCGCCGCTGGTTTCTGCACGGCCTCGCGCTCGCGCTGCTGCCGTGGATGCACACGCGCTTCGCCGTGCTCGCGGGCACGCTCGGCGGCCTCGTCCTCGTGCGTCTCGCGCGGACGACGAACGCGTCCGGAAAGGGCGTCGCGTTTCTGATTGCGCCCGCGCTCAGCGCGTTCGCGTGGGTCGCGTTTTTCGTCGTCGTGTACGGGACGCCGGATCCGTCGGCGCCTTACGGCGGCAGCATTCAGAGCGCCTTCGCTTACGTGCCGGACGGCGCGGGCGGCCTGTTGTTCGATCAGGGCTTCGGCCTGCTCGCGACGGCCCCCGTTCTGCTGTTTGCATTCGCCGGATTCACGCGCGCGCGCCGTCTCGCGCTGGAATGGCTGATCGTCGCCATTCCATATCTGCTCGCGGTGACGTCGTTCGCGATGTGGTGGGCCGGGTGGGCCGCGCCGGCGCGCTTTTTCGTGCCGGTGCTCCTGCCGCTGGCGATCCCGGCGGCATGCGCGTGGCAGGCGATCGGCGATCGCGCGACGCGAGCGACGGCCGTCGCCGCGCTCGTCGTCACGTGCTGGATCACGATCGTCCTCGTCACCGGCGGCGGAGGGCGGCTGGCCTTCCACACGCGGAACGAAGCGGGCGCGACGGCGGCCCCCTGGCTCGAATGGGCGGACCCGCTCGTCGATCTCTCGTCGGGGCTTCCAGCATTCGTGCCGCTGCCGGCAGGCACCGGCTTATCGTCGCGAGTGACGGCGGCGAAAACAGGATTCGTCGCGGTGCTCCCGTGGGCCGCGTGTCTGGGCATCGCGTGGCTCGGATTGCGCTACGCGGCGCGACGGCGCCTGCGCGACGCAGGCCGGCTCGGCGCGGCGACGACGCTCGCGTACGGCGTGGCGGCGATGGCCGCGCCGAGCGCGGTCTGGGCGCTCGCGCGCGCGCAACCGGTGACGCCCGGCAGCGGGCAGATGGACGTGCTCCGCCGCGCGGCGAGCGGCCCCGTCGTCGCGATCGATCTCGAGCGACGCCGGCGGATCTCGCGCGACGAGTTGCCGTCGCGCATTCGTGTGGCAGGCGTCGTGCCGCGTCCGGCTGGACGCGGGCGGCTCGATCGTCCGCTCTTTTCGCTCGCACGCGTGCCGGCCGGCGAGTACCGCGTCACGGCACGCGGCTCCGCCGCCGCCGGCTGGCTGATGACGGGCATCGGCAACGACCAGTTCGCGCTGGTCACCGAGCCCGTCTCGCGGTACCTCGCGGGCGTCAGGGTGGCGTTTCCGGTTGACGTGCGCGCGATCGTGGTGCGCGGAGACGAAGATGCGCGGCAGCAGGTGGACACGATCGAGGTGGCGCCGGTCCGTGTCCTTCGCACGCGCGAAAAGCTGAGCGACGAGGTCGCGCTACACGCGGTCCGCTATGCCAGCGCGACGGTGTTTTTTCTCGACGATCGGAGCTTTCCGGAGCCTGGCGCGTTCTGGGTGGGGGGGGCGCGCCGCTCGACGATCGTCGTGGCGCCCGATCGTCCGGGCGCCGTGCGGTTCGACGTGCGCAACGCGCCGGTGGAGAACGCCGTCACGATCGACGCGGGCGCGCTGCATCGCGAGCTGCGCCTCGCGGCGGGCGAGGCGCAACAGGTTGAAGTGCCGCTCGACCCGGCGCGGGGCGCGGTCCTCGTCCGCATCACGTCGTCGACGGGCTTTCGTCCATCCGCGATCGATCCGAAGAGCCGCGACGGACGGTTCCTCGGCGTGATGGTGCGGCTGGAATGATCTAGAACCGCGCGACGGCGCCGAAGTACGGTCCCTTGAGCGTCATCGTTCCCTGGTCTTGCTTCACCTTGTAGTAAACGTCAAAGGATCGATAACCGAGCTGCGCGCCGATGTGGTCGTTGAAGTTGACCGTGCCGTACAGATCGAAGTCGTAGTACTTGCCGCCGTACCGCTGGTCTACGCTGTTCGGAAGACGGAAGCCGCTGAACTCGCCGGTGATCGAGACGTTCGGCACCACATATCCACGGCCGACGATGCCGATCGCGGGAATCGGCGCGCGCGCGTGCGCGAACTCCGTCCCGACGAACGTGCTCGAGAGCGACGCGTTGATGTCGGTGTATTTCAGGTCGAGCAGCACGCCGACGAAGCCGCGATCGTGATAGGCGAAATCGTATTCATAGCCGAACCGGTACGCCTTCCAGTCGATCTCCGTGTTGACCGGCACGCCGATGTTGTACGCCTGGCCGTTGAACACGAGTCGCGTCTGCAGGATCGCCTGCGACGTGTACTGAATCGGCGTGTACTCGAAGCGAAACTTGTGCTTCGTCCCCGGGCGCAGCACGAGCTTGAGCTGATTCAGCTTCTTCTTCTCGATGCCGAGGTCGGTCTGGAAGTCGATGTTCGTCCCCGCGAGACCCGCGAGACTACCGCTGCCCGCGCTCGACAGGACGATGTCGGGCGTGGGATTCCAGAAGAGGCCGCTGACCTCCACGTTGTAGGTTTCACCGGTCGCGCGGTCGGATCCGAAATGACGCGCGCCGTACTGGGCGTCGGCCGGCGAGGCGAGCGCGAGCGCGGCGAGGATCGCCGACATGATCGTAAGCAGACGGATGCGCATGAGTCGTTCCTGGCCCCGGAGGGTTGCTGGGAAACTTCGGAAAGGTGAGCCTGCTGGGAAGAGGCCGGCTGAGAATAACACAGGACGAGCTTGCTGCGGCCGGGATCCCGCCGGTATACTCCGCGAACCCATGAGGGATCTGGATGCCTAAGTCCGCGGCCCGCCCCGCGCCCGTCGCCGGGGCGCCCCACGTCGAACGCGCCTATCGCAGCATCAAGTCCAGCATCGTCGAAGGACGATACCGTCCCGGGTCGCCGTTGTCGGAGCTCGTGCTCGCCGCGGAGCACGGCATGAGCCGCACGCCGATTCGCGAAGGGCTGGCGCGCCTGTGGCAGGAAGGTTATCTGGATCGCGTCGTCGGCCACGGCTATTTCGTCGCTCGCGTCACCGTTCAGCACATTCACGATACGTTCGACGTGCGCCGCGTGCTCGAAGGGGCGGCCGCGGCGCGCGCCGCGGAGCTGGCCACGCCCGACGACGTGGCGCGGCTGCGCCGGCTCGCGCCGGTGCCGAGCCTTCCGCCCTCCGCGTATCGGCAGGCGGAAGCCGCGAACGTGCAGTTTCACGCCGCGATCGCCGCGTGCGCGCGGAACAGCCTCGCGCTCGAGTTGATCGAGCGGTGCCTCGCGCAGGTCGATCGGTTCATGTCGCTCGGCGTGAGCTTCGGTCCGTTCCAGGAAGGCGCGACCGATGCGCACCTGGCGATCGTCGACGCGATCGCGCAGCACGATCCGCCGCTCGCGCGCGTGCGGATGGAGGAGCACCTCGACTGCGGCAGCCGCCTCATGAAGGCGGCGCTGCTGGAAGGACAACTGGCCCACATCGGCGTTCAGTAACGCCGATTCCGATTCGTCCAGCCACTCGTCGCTCGTCTTCATTCCGGTCAAGTTCGGCGCGCAGTACGAGTACACGGGCGCCGCTGGTCAGCAAGGCGCCCGTAGACAAGAACAACCTCGCGCCGCGCGTGGGCGCGACCTACGATCTGAACGGCGGCCGCAGCGTCCTCCGCGCCGGGTACGGGCGGTTCTTCGAAAAGAACCACCTCGA
>QHWR01000261.1 GCA_003223835.1 Acidobacteriota bacterium
CCTACTGGAAATCCGAGAGCCTGGGGCCATATCGATTCCAGATCTGCATCGAGAATACCTGGTATCCGCACTGGGCGACGGAGAAGCTGTGGGACGCGTTCGCGCTCGAAACCGTGCCGATCTACTGGGGTGGCATCAGCGACGAGATGCTCACGGCCTGGGGCTTCCGCGCGGACGGCCTGATCCGATGGAGCGGCCGCCTCGAGGAGCTGCGCGATCGGCTCGAGGCAATCAATGCCGCGCCCGAGGAGCACTACGCCGCGCGGGCGGAGGCGGTCGCGCAGAACCGGCGGCGTGTCCTGGAGCTGCCGTGTGGCGAAGTGGCACTGCGATCGGTCATCGCGGACTTCTTCCGGTTCGCGGTCTGATCGCGTGCCCTCTCCTGGAGGAGGAGGCGACGCAAGAGGAGAAGAGTCCGCGCTGCCGCACCATGTATAGTAGGATATCTACCATGGCTGGCCGGAAGGTCGTTCAGGGCACCCTCGAGTTACTGATCCTGCGAACGCTGCTGTTCGGCCCGCTCCACGGCCACGGGATCGCCAAGCACATCCAGCGCACGTCCGAAGACGTGTTGCAGGTCGAACACGGGTCGCTCTATCCGGCCCTGCGCCGCCTGGAGAAGAGCGGCTGCATCACGTCGAAGTGGGAGCCAACCGATCGCGGACGCGAGATGCGGATGTACCGGCTCACGGCCAGAGGACGGCACGCGCTGACGAGCGAGCAGAGTCGCTGGGACGAGCTGGTCCGGGCGATGGCCCGGGTGCTCAAGCCGGTCTGAGGAACACCGGCGGCCTTCACACACTCGCCCGCTGAAGGTGCCACGAGGGTGACGCCGCGATGGAGAAGGATCGAGACCACGAGCTCGAGCGCGAGATCCGGACCCACCTCGATCTCGAGGCCGAGGAGCGCGTCGCGGACGGGATGTCCGAGATGGACGCGCGATACGCCGCGCGCCGCGCGTTCGGCAACGTGACGCGAACGCAGGAGGACGTGCGCGCCGTGTGGACCCGGCAGTGGCTCGACGAGATCGTCCAGGATATCCGCTACGCCCTCCGCACCCTGCGCAAGAGCCCCGGATTCACCAGCATCGCCGTCCTGACCATCGCCCTCGGGATCGGCGCGAACACGGCGATCTTTTCCCTGGTGAACGCCGCGATCCTGCGGCCGCTCGGCTATCCGCAGCCGCAGCAGCTCATGTTTCTCGCCACCACCTTCAGCGACGGGCAGCGGGGCCCGGTCTCGCCGGCGGAGTACTGGGAGCTCACCGACATCAATCAGTCCTTTTCCGTCGTCGGCGCGTTCGTGACCGGCGAGGTGAATCTCTCGGCTCGCGATCGGCCACGCCGTGCCCGGCGCGCGAGCGTGAATGCCGAGCTGCTCGAGGCGCTGGCGGTGCCGCCGGAGCGCGGCCGGTGGTTCCGCCGCGAGGAGACGCGCGCCGGCGGTCCGGCGGTGATCATCCTGTCGCACGAGCTGTGGCAGTCGGCCTTCGGTGCGCAGGAGGACGTGGTCGGCCAGTCCATCGAGATCGACGGCGTCAGGCATGAGGTCATCGGCATCATGCCGTCCGGCTTCGATCTCATGGACAAGCACGTCGAGTTGTGGCTGCCGCTTCAGCTCGCGCCTGCGCTTCGCCAGTTTCGCTCGAGTCACTTTCTTTCGGTCGTGGGCCGCTTGAAGAACGGCGTGGGCCCGGAACAAGCGGAGGCGGAGCTGACGTCGCTCATGGCGAGCTGGGGTCAGCGCACGAGAGCGAGCGGCCACGTGTTTACCCCCGGTGGACACGTGATGCAGATGGAACCGGTGCTGGACGAGGTCGTCGGGTCGGCGCGGCGCGCGTTCTGGCTGCTGCAGGCTGGCGTCGGCCTGGTGCTGCTCATCGCATGCGCGAACCGAGGTTCGTGGTCGCGAGGTGGCCATTCGTACGGCCCTTGGTGCGGGCCGGCGGCGGCTGCTCGCTCAGTTCCTCGCCGAAGGGCTCGTGCTCCTGGTGCTCGGCGGCGCCCTTGGCCTCGTCGTCGCCTGGATGGGCGTGCACGCGTTGACCGTCGGCTATCCCGAGAGTCTTCCCCGCGTCGGCAACATTCGCATCGATCCGGCGGTGCTTGGCTTCACGCTGCTCGTCTCGGCCTTCACTGGTGTGGTCTTCGGTCTGGCGCCGCTGCGGTATCTGTCCGAACGCGTCGGGGGCCGTCTGCTGAATGATCGGACACCTGCCACGACGGCGCGGCCGTTGGTACGCCGCACTCTGGTTGCCGGTGAAGTTGCACTCGCGGTGATGCTGGTGGCGGGTGCGGCACTGATGGTGCGGACGGTCGTGAACCTGATGAAGGTCGATGCTGGATTCGAGCGATCCCGGCTCGTGACGTTCGGCGTCGCGCTTCCGGCTGCGACCTACCCGACGCTCGATCAGCGGGTGCAGTTGTATAGCCGCCTGGTCGATCGGTTCAGCGCCATGCCCGAGATGGAGGGCGCGGCGGTTGTGTCCGGTCTTCCGCCGCAACGTGAACGCAACCTCTTCGGCACCGACATCGAGCACTATACGCCGCCGCCAGACAAGTCGGAGCTGGTCGAGTATTACCAGACGGTCACCAGCGGCTATTTCGAAGCCATGAGGATACCGATCGTGCGAGGCCGTGCGTTTCAGGCGACCGACCGCACGGGCGCGCCTGTCGCGGTCGTGAACGAGGCGTTCGTGCGCACCTTCTGGAAAGACGTCGACCCGCTCGGCCAGCGTGTGAGACCGCGCTTTGGTGACCAGACGCCGTGGGTGAACGTGATTGGCGTGGCCAAGGACGTCAAACAGGCCGGCGTCGACAAGCCGACGGGCACGGAACTGTACTTTCTGTTCGACCAGCTACCGCGAATCTTCCCGGCCGTTCCAGGGGCTCGGCTCGGCAATGTGTTGGGACTCGGGAGCATGCACATCATGCTGCGGAGCGCGCTGCCGGCCGCCACGTTGCAGCCGTCGATCACGAATGCCGTGCGTGAGGCCGATGCGTCGCTGCCGGTCATCCGGTTGCGCAACATGGAGGACGTCTTCCGGGATTCAGTACGCCGGCCGCGCATGCTGATGCAGCTCCTTGCGGCGTTCGCCGGTTTTGCGCTGCTGTTGGCGGCAATCGGCACCTACGGCGTGCTTTCGTCGGTGGTCGCACAGCATCGGCGTGAAATCGGGATCCGGATGGCGCTCGGCGCCGAGCGTGCACTCGTGCTCCGCAGCGTCATGGGGGACGGCCTGAAGCTGACGTGCGTCGGCCTGGTGGCCGGCCTCGCCGGCGCGCTCGTGCTGACGCGGTTGATGGAGACGCTGCTCTTCGGAGTCCGCCCGAGCGATCCCGCGACGCTGGCGGGCGTGGCGGCGCTCATCACCGCCGTGGCGGCCGCCGCCAGCCTGGTACCAGCCGTTCGCGCCACGCGCGTCGATCCGCTGGTGGCGCTCAGGGACGAGTAGCATTACCTGACGCGTAGCATCCGCGACCCACCCTCCTCGGTGCCGCTCGAAAGGAACCACGGCGATGCGGCTGATCCGATCTGTCGAGCCTTCCGTAGAAGCCCTCGCGACGCAGAATCCACGCCGAACCGCGTTCATGCAGTATTTCGCGGCCGGAGATGCGCGTCCCGATCGTCACGAGGTGGGCGTGTGGACGCCGTTGACGGAGATCAGCCCGTTGCTCGCCGCCTCCGTGGTCAAGACCGAAGACCGCGCATTCTTCAGTCACCATGGCGCGGACTGGCACGCGATGGGGCGCAGCCTGCGCGCCTCGGTGCGCGCGCGCCGCATCGTCGGCGGCGCGAGCACCATCACGCAGCAGCTCGCGCGCAATCTGTATCTGTCGCCGTCGCGCTCCCCCGTGCGCAAAGCGTACGAGCTGTGGCTGGCCTTCCGCATCGATCGAGCGCTGTCGAAGGCACGCATCCTCGAGCTGTACTTGAACGTGATCGAGTGGGGCCGCGGCGCGTGGGGATGCGCCGCGGCGAGCGAGCGCCACTTCCAGAAGCCACCGCGCGATCTCGATCTCTTCGAGAGCACGTTTCTCGCCAGCCTCATCGCTGCGCCGAAAGCCCCGCTGGCGGGCAGGAACGCCGCCCGTAGCCGGAACGTGCAGCTCGAGACTGCCTATCAACTATTTCTTTCCGGCCTGATCGGCGGCGAGGACTGCGCTCTCTGCTGCCATCGCACCTGGCATCTGCACCGTCTCCTTGGCGCGGGGACGCCGCTCTCGGCCGCTCTGTCGCATCCGGCCGACGTGAAGGCCGACGTAGACGGCGCCATCCTGCGGGAAGTCGCCGCGGCGCTCGGTCTGCGGCGGATCCCCCCGGCGGAGCTGCTGGCCTCTCACTACGGGGAAGAACAGCAGCGCAACGCCATCGATCAGCTGCGCGTCTCCGGCGACCGTATTCGGGCCATCGCCCCGGCGGTCAGGAAGAGGCACGCCTCTCTGATGGAGCGCACGAACCGCTCGGCCTAGGCATTCGCATTCGGCGCACTGATGTACATCGACGCTCACCGGTTGTACGAGGACGACGGCACGCCGGTGCCATTCATCGAGTCACCGCATCAGAGCGACAGGTTCGAGCCGCGCTATCTCGTGATCCATTACACCGCGACGCTGACGATCCGCGACTGCGTGGCGTGGTTCCTCGACGCCGCGGCGAAGGCGTCGGCTCACGTGATCGTTGGACGCAACGGCCGGATCGCGCAGATGGTGGCGTTCAATCGCCGCGCCTGGCATGCGGGCCGAAGCCGCTGGCATGGCGTCGAAGACCTGAACGCGCATGCCCTGGGGATCGAGCTCGTGAATGCCGGCGCCCTCGAACGGACGCCGGCAGGAGCGTGGACGGATGGCGCCGGCCACGCGGTGGCCGACGGTCAGGTGCGGATCGCGCGCCACAAGCACGAGTCCGTCGATCGCGGCTGGCACGAGTTCCCGCCGCTGCAGATCGATCGCGCGCTCGCCGTCGCCCGGACGCTGCACGCGCAGTACGGCGTCGAAGAAGTGCTCGGGCACGACGATATCGCGCCCGGGCGGAAGCTCGATCCCGGGCCCGCGTTTCCGATGGCGCCGTTCGCGTTCGATCTGCTCGGCGGGACGAGGTCCGTATCCGTTGCCGTGGGAGATCCAACCGGGAGAGAAGAACATGACTGACGAGTACCCGTGGGATATCAAAGCGGTGCCCAATTTCGCGTCAGCTCCCGCCGTCGACGTCGAAGACGGGCAGCGGCTCGACGCGCGCACGTTCCAGGACCGGTACGTGCTGCAGAACGGCCCGTGCCTGATCAAAGGCGCCATTGCGCAATGGCCGGCGTTTCGCCGATGGGCGGATCCGGACTACGTCACGTCGAAGATCGGAAACGTCGACGTCCAGGCCAGTTGCCGGCCGAGGATGGAGGGCTTCGGCCTGCGGACTCCCGCCGAGGACGAGCAGGCCAGCCGGATGACGGCCGACGCCAGACTTCCGGCGCGGACAGTGCGCGAGTGGCTGCCGCGGCTGCGGACCCCGGACGCGGACGTGCTGTTCATCGAGCTGCGCCCGGCCGACGCGGGCGTGCGGACGATGGGCGACGATCTCGCGTCGGCGGGCGAGCGGTTCCCGTTCCTGCCGCATCCGCCGCGTCCGCGGTTGTTCTATTCGGGCTGGGCGCTGATGTTCTACAAGAACAGCTACTCGGACTGGCACTTCCACCCGGGCGCCGAGGCGATCATGTGCCAGGTGCTCGGCACGAAGGACGTCCTGCTGCTGCCGCCCACGCAGGAATCCTGGGATCAGATCGTTCCGATCCACCGGACGCAGTGGAAGGTCTACGACGTCGACGTCACCCAGGCGCCGGCGTACCGCGACATCCGTCCGTACCACGTCGTCGTGGAACCCGGCGATGGATTGTTCCTGCCGGTGAACTGGTGGCACGCCGTGCAGGCGCGACCGCGCGAGTTCGGCATCACGGTTCCGGTCACATGGGACAGTCCGTTCCGGGACCTGCGACAGCCCGCGACGCGCCATTTTCTCCGCACCCTGTAGCGTCATCGCAAGCCGCTCGCCACGAGCGAGCTGCTGGCGAGCCACCTACGAGTATCTACCGAGGCGCCGCGGCTCTCGATAGTGGTGGAGGCGCGTCGTCCAACCATCGCGCTCAGCGAGGTCGCCGGTTTCCGGCGACCTCGTTGCGCGTACGGCCGTTTGGCGGGATTCACGTTCACACGATCCTCATTGGCAAACCGCGTGGGCGATGTCATTAGTGACTGCCTGAGGAAGTCGTTTCGATCGTTTCCCCAAAACCAATTCACCAATTCGCCAATCCACCAATTCACCAACGCCGCGTCCTACTTGACCCGGTACAGCCGCTGTTCCGCGCCGCGCCATTTCGAGGTCGCGGCGAGGGCGAGCGCGGCGTTCGCGTCCAGCGCCTTCAACGCGTTCTCGCACCGCACGTCCGACAGGAACGCGCAGTTCACGGTGACGTGCGTCGCGCCGAGCCCGCGGACCATCTCGATCGACGCCGGCCACGGAAAGATCAGCGCCTTGTCGAGGTCCTGATACCACGGCGGCGCGAAGCCGCTCGCGCCGTTCACCAGCTTCGCCCAGTGCCGCGTCGAGAAATACATGTAATCGAATTCGTGTTCGGCGGACGGAAACTCCGCGAGGACCATCTCGGGGCGGACG
>QHWR01000144.1:0-34037 GCA_003223835.1 Acidobacteriota bacterium
GTGCGACTCCAGCCATGCGTCGGCAAGAGCAGGGACCGTGCCGCTTGCTCGCGAACTGTCTGATGCACACGGCAGTCGCAGCGAAACGCGCGCAGCACCCTCTCTCTGCACCGAGCCCTTCGCACCTGAAGGTCCCCAGCACCCTCTCTCTGCACCGAGCCCTTCGCACCTGAAATTCCCCAGCACTCCCTCTCCGCACCCAGCCCCCAGCACCTACAGTTCCTCAGCACCCTCTCTCAGCACCCAGCCCCCAGCACCCGTGAAGCCCAGCACCCCCTCCCAGCACCCAGCCCCCAGCACCAGGTGCCGTGCCATAATCCGCTGTGCCCTCGCATGGCAACCCCGACGCGGAGCGCGTGCGGTGTTTCGTGCTCACCATCAGCGATACGCGTACGCTGGCGACGGATACGGGGGGCGCCGCCATCGTCGATCTCCTGGAACGCGCGGGACACGAGGTCGTCGACCGGCGTCTCGTCCGCGACGATCCCGATCTCGTGCGCGAGATCGTGCAATCGCAGCTTGGCGCCGTCCAGGCGATCGTGACGACGGGTGGAACCGGCGTGACGACGCGCGACAGCACCTACGAAGCGCTGAGCGGCATCATCGAGAAGCACCTGCACGGATTCGGCGAGCTCTTCAGGATGCTCAGCTACGATCAAGTCGGCGCCGCCGCGATGCTGACGCGCGCGACGGCGGGCACGGCGCGCGGAACCGTCGTCTTCATGCTGCCCGGCGCCGAACCGGCGGTCCGGCTCGCGATGACGAAACTGATCGTCCCGGTGCTCGGACATGCGGTCGCCGAGTTGACCCGATGACACATGCCTGCGTGCTGGGGGCTATGTGCTGAGAGATGGTGCTGGGCGCACGCCGTGCCGGGGGCTGCGTGCTGGGAGAGAGGTGCTGGGGAATCAGTGCCGGGGTGCTGAGCGCCGAGGAGCGGCAGCAAGACGGTGGAAGGTGATGCTCGTGACGCACCGAGCACAGCGGCCCCCAAGCACCCCCTCTCTGCACGCAGCCCTCAGCACGGACTAACGATTGTGTCTTCGACGATGCGTCCGATCCGCGAGACGATCCCGCTCGAGGAAGCACTCGCGCTGATCCTGGATTCAGCCGTGCCCATCGCGCGCACGGAACGGATTCCGCTTCGCGACGCGACCGGACGCGTCGTTGCCGCACCGGCCGTCGCGTCGGCGGATGTGCCGCCGTTCGACCGCGCCGCGATGGACGGCTACGCGGTCGTCGCGGAGGACACGTTCGGCGCCGGCCGCTACGAACCGAAGGTGCTGCGGTGCGTCGAGAAGGTCTACACCGGGCAGATGCCGGATCGCGCCATCACGCGCGGTGAGTGCGTCGAGATTGCGACCGGCGCGCCCATGCCGGACGGCGCGGACGCCGTCGTCATGGTCGAGGAAACGGAGCGCGCCGCCGCAAGCGGCGACGTGCGCGTGTTCACGCCCGTCTATCCAAGGCAGAACGTCGGACGGCGCGGCGCGGACATCGCGGCGGGACAGCCGCTGCTCGACGCCGGCGCCCTGCTGACGCCGAGCCGCGTCGGCGCGCTCGCCGCGATCGGCGCCCGCGACGTCGAGGTGTACGCCAGACCACGGATCGCGATCCTGTCAACCGGCAACGAGATCGTCGAACCCGGCCGGCCGCTCGGCCCGGGACAGATCTACGACATCAACCAGTTCACGCTGTCGTCGATCCTCTCCGCGCACGGCGGCATCGCCGTCGCGCTGCCGGCGGCGCCGGACACGATCGAGGCGCTGTCGTCCGCGATCGACGGCGCGCTGGCGGAGGACGTGCTCGTCTTCTCCGGCGGCAGCTCCGTCGGCGAGCGCGATCTGATCCTCGACGTCCTCCGCGCGCGCGGCGAGGTGCTCTTCCACGGCGTCGCGGTCAAGCCGGGCAAGCCGACCGTCTTCGGCAGAATCGAGGGCAAGCCGGTGCTCGGGATGCCGGGCTATCCGACGTCGTGCCTGTCGAACGCGTACATGCTCCTCATCCCGATGGTCCGTCGCATGGCGCGCCTTCCCGATCATCAGCCGCGCACCGTGCGCGCGCCGCTCGCGCGCCGCATCGTCTCGACGACGGGGCGCCACCAGTTCTATACGGTGCGCCTCGAGAACGGCGTCGTCGTGCCCGCGTTCAAGGCCTCCGGCGACATCACCAGCATGTCGCAGGCGGACGGCTACGTCGAGATCCCCGCGCAGGTCGACATCGTGGAAGCGGGCGAGCTGGTCGACGTCAAGTTGTTTTGAATGGAGCCTCCGAGCGCGCGAAAGCGGCGCTCCCCGCGCGCGAGACGTCAGCCAATGACAGATGCACCGGATTTCTCGCTCCCGACGCAGAAAGGCGACGTGCGGTCGCTCCGCGAGTTCCTCGCGAACGGGCCGGTGCTGCTCGTCTTTCACCGCGGCACGTGGTGACCGAACTGCCGCCGCCGGCTCGGCGAGCTGGCCCGCCACTCGTCCGAATACGCGCGGCGCGGCGCGCAGGTCGTCGCCGTGTTCGCGCAGAAACCCGAGCCCGTGCGACGCTTCGTCGAGGACGCGGGGCTGCCGTTCAACATCCTCATCGACGAATCGCGCGACGTGCTGCGCGCCTACGGCGTCTGGCACCGCATCGGGATCGACGCCTGGAACATCGCGCGGCCGGCGCTCTTCCTCATCGATCGCGGCGGCGCGATCCGTTATCGTTTCGTCGGCCGCCACCAGCGCGAATTCCCGCCGCACGAGACCATCCTGCGCGAACTCGATCGGCTCTCGAGCTAGTCTGCTGACCCGGCTCACGACGCATTACGTTTCTGTCGCCGCATTTCAAATTCGGCATCGAGGTTCGAGGCCGGCTTTTCCGTTGGATAATGGACGAGGAAAGGCCATGAGCGCTCGCTCCCATCATGTCCTCGTCGCGGGCGACGACCATCTCATGCTGCATTGGGTGACGTCTGCCCTCGAGCACCGCAATTACTCCTTTGCCACGACGCAGAGCGTCGAAGACATGCGGAGCAAGATGTCCGCGTGGCCGGTCGATCTGATGGTCGCGCCCGATCAGCTCGGCATCTACAGCGGCATTCAGCTCGTGCTCGCCGCGCGCAGCATCCGGCCCGAAGTCGCGGCGTTGATCGTCACCCGGCAGGATTTCCGCGCGCTCACGATGGACGCCGGACGCTACCGCATCGCGCTGATCCGGATGCCGTTCGATCGGAACGAGTTCCTGATGGTCGCGGCGGAGCAGATCGCGTCGATCCGGCGGCAACAGCGCTGGCCGCGCAAGACCGTGCGCGATCACATCCCGGTGACGGCGTCGGGCTGGCCGGGCCGCCTGGTGGACGTGAGTTACGGCGGCCTCAGGATGCACCTCACCGAGCGCGAAGCCGCGGTGCCGTCGCATCTCCTCGTGGACGTCCCCGACTTCGGGATGCGCGTCCCCGCGGAAGTCGTCTGGTCGGCGATGGCCGACGGCGGGTCGTGCATGTGCGGCGCCACGATCACCGACGAACCCGCCGCGGTTCCCGCCTGGTGCCGGTTCGTCGATCACGTTGCGTGAATCGCCACCCGCATCACCACGGATCTCACTGACCCGATCAGGCACGGATCACACGGCCCCATCAGCCACGGATCGCACGGAAGAACACGGACCGATCGAGTGGATCGGGATCTCTTTTTCGGACGTCAGTCCGCTGAGTGTCGATCCGCGTCCCCGTGGCCAGATCGGATCAGTGTTGGTCCGTGTGATCCGTGGCCAGATCGGATCAGTGTTGGTCCGTGTGATCCGTGGCCAGATCGGATCAGTGTTAGTCCGCGTGATCCGTGGCCAGATCGGATCAGTGTTGGTCCGTGTGATCCGTGGCCAGATCGGATCAGCGTTGGTCCGTGTGATCCGTGGCTGACCGGATTCGTGTTGGTCCGCGTGATCCGTGGCCAGATCGGATCAGCGTCGGTCCGTGTGATCGGTGCCTGATCGGATTCGTGTTGGTCCGTGTGATCCGTGGCGCTACTTGCGCCGGGGCGGACGCGACGGCCGCCAGGCTGAGAAACCGAACGACGCGCCGCCGCTGATGATGACGGTGCCGGCGTTGGCGTCCTGGCGCGAGAGCGTCCGGCCCATGGAGCCGAACACCGCGATCGCGGGGGCGGCCGCGTAGCTGATGCCGACGCTGACGTCGGTCCGCGACCGGCTCAGACCGAGCGATTCGCCGACCGGGTCGATCTTCGTGGAATAGGAGCTGCCGCCGGAGCACGTCATCCAGGCGCGTTCCGACACGGTCAGTTCGACGGCGCCGCTCGCGAACAGCGAGCCGCGCGAGAAGTACCCGCCCGACGCATACGCGCGCCACGCGCGGCGCTGCACTTCGACGCTCGCCGGCAGCGCCCAGTTGACGCGGCGCCGATCGATCGACGCGTTGTTCAGAATCTCGACCACCGGAATGACGGCGAAGCCGACGCCATCGGCGTGCGTCGCGGGATCGCGCAGCTGCACTTTCGCGTTCATGTAGAGATCGCCCAGCCCGTGTGCCGCCGGTGCTGCGCCGCCCTGGCTCACGTGGAAGAACGGCACGCTGAAGCCGAACTGGACTTTCTTCGTGAGGCCGACGCCGCCGTCCACGACCGGCATGTCGATTTCGTGGAACAGCGGCGTCCGGTAGTAGCCGAACGACACGTTCACCGTGCCGTTGCCGGGCGGCGCGATCGAGGCGTCGTCGAGCCACGACCCGAAGTTGCGGACGTCAACGCCCGCCGGTTCCGCGCCGATGCCTGACGGCCCGCCGGCGTTCGACTGGCCGTGCGCGTTTCCGTGTCCCTGCGCGAGGATGGGACGCGGCATCACAAACGTCGGAACCGCGGCCAGAATCAGGATGATCGACGCGCGCCGCAATCGCATGTCGGATTACTCTCCTGTGTGGTGCGGCTTCACCGGCTTCTTCTGCGCCGTCTTGGTCGAAGTCGACGTTGTCGTCTTCCTGATCATTTCGTCCGCTTCGGTTTCCGCGTGTGTGGCCTCGGCGCTTCCGTCGACCGACGGACGCAGCGCCTGAATCGCCTGACCCAGACTCATGCCGTCGGTGAGCAGCTTGGTCTTCAGATCGTCGAACTTGATCCTCAGGTTGTACGACACGTTCACCGCCGACACGAACTGGCCGAAGTTCCGCCACTTGCCGTCAGCCGCCGTCATCAGGTCGATGCCGCGAAGGCGGGTCTGCAGCTTGCTCGCAAGGTTCGTGTTCTTCTGGAGCTTCTGCTGCACCGCGTTCAGCGTCGTCGTCGACCCCGCGGTGGTCGTAGACGCCGTGGTCGTGCTCGTCTTCGAGGTAGACGACTTCGTGCTCGTCGTGCCCGACGTCTTATGCGTGCTCGCGCCGTGCGACGTCTTGTGCGTGCTCGACCCGTGCGTCGAGCTGCCGTGAGACGAATTGCCGTGCGTCGCCGCAGACGACCCGTGCTGGGTCGTCGTGGCGTGCGTATCGGAAGAACCGTGGCCGTGCTGCGCGCGCACGGTCGCCGGCGCGGCGAATATCAATCCTGCCGCAATACCAATCGCCATCCAGCGGTTCATCTGGAACCTCCTTCGGGCCGCAGTTACCCGACCGGGGACCGACCGCAAGCCATATACCACCCCGGTCGAAAACCGTAAGCCATTGAATCAGCGACCGTTGAGAGGGCATGCCCGCTCGTCCTGGAAGAGTCGGATCACCGTCATGGCGTCGAAACTACATTCCTGACGAAGGCGGCCAACCATTCTTGCGCTCGTCCCGTCTCAATGCATACATTGTTGGCATGAAGAAGACGCGCGCCCTCTTACCGCTCGGCGAATTCGAGATGCTCGTGCTGCTGGCGATCCTGCAGGCGGGCGACGGCGCGTATGGATCCGCCATTCTCGAGCAAGTGCATCAGCGCGGCGGCCGCTCGGTCGCGCGCGGCGCGCTGTACGTCACGCTCGAACGGCTCGACGCGAAGGGCTACGTCGCGTCGCGCACCGAGGCCGGACCGCCGGTCCGCGGCGGACGGCCGCGCCGGTACTACACCGTGAGGCCGACCGGACTCGCGCTGCTCCGCCGGTCGCTCGAGGCGCTCGGGCGCATGCGCGAAGGGCTCGAGCTCGGACTGAAGCACTCATGACTCGTCCTCCGCGCGCCGCGGCCTGGCTGCTCGAGCGCGTGCTCCCGCGCGGTGCGCGCGACGCGGCGATCGGCGACCTGAACGAGGAGTTCGCCGCGGTCGTACGTGACGCCGGATCGGCGCCGGCGCGACGCTGGTACTGGATCCAGACGTTCTCGCTGATTCGTGCGTTTGCCGCGGAGGGACGGCCACGTCCCGCGGCCCTCGGTGAGATTTCCGTGCGTCCCGGAGGCGACACCATGACACAGGATTTGCGGTACGCGCTGCGCGCGCTCCGTCGCAGCCCGGCGTTCACCCTCATCGCGATCGCGGTGCTCGCGATCGGCATCGGCGCGACCAGCGCGATCTTCAGCTTCGTGGACGGCGTCCTGTTGCGCCCGCTGCCGTATCGCGAGCCCGATCGGATCGTGTTCCTGTGGGAACGCCCGCCGGGTGGATCGCGCAACGTGATCTCCACGCTGAACTACCTCGACTGGCAACAGCAGAACCAGGTGTTCGAATCGATCAGCGCCGGCACGAGCGCGTCGATGACGATGGCGGCAAACGGCGAAGTGTCGCAGGTGAGGGCCTCGCGGGTATCGGCAGGCTACTTCCGCGTGTACGGCGTCGCGACAACTCTCGGGCGCGCGTTCTCTCCAGGCGAGGACCAGCCGGGCAAGAACAACGTGGTCGTACTGAGCTATCGGTTCTGGCAGCAGCGGTTCGGCGGCGACCCGGGGATCGTCGGGCGGACGATCGCGCTCGACCGCGAGCCGTGCGTGGTCATCGGCGTGTTGCCGGCCGGCAGTCCGTTCGACCGCGGCTCGTCGCAACTCTGGCGGCCGCTCGCGTTCGGGCCGGGAGAGCTGACGCGGGATTATCACTGGCTCCGCGCGATCGCCCGGCTGAAACCGGGGATCACGCTCGAAGCCGCGCGCGCGAACATGGACGCGATCGCCGCGCGTATCTCCCGCGATTACCCGGCGTCGAACAAGGACTGGGGCATCACGATCGACCGGCTGCCCGACGTCCTCGTGGATCCGACGCTCCGGCGATCGCTCGAAGTCCTGCTCGCGGGCGTCGGACTGCTGCTGGTCCTCGGCTGCACGAACCTCGCGAACCTCGCGCTCGCGCGCGGCACCGCGCGCGAACGTGAAGTCGTCGTGTGCGCCGCGCTCGGCGCGAGCCGCGGACGAATCGTGCGCCAGTTCCTCACCGAAAGCGTGCTGCTGTCGGCTGCCGGCGGCGCACTGGGGCTGGCGTCGGGATACATGATGATGCGCGGCCTCCAACTGCTGCTGCCTTCGTACTACCTGCCGCGTGAAGCCGTGATCGCGATGGACTGGCGGGCGTTCGCGTTCGCCGCGGGGCTCGCGATTGGAACGGGCCTCCTCTTCGGGCTGGCGCCCGCGTTTCACGCGGGACGCGTCGATCTTGCCGGGTCCATGCGCGCATCGTCGCGCACGGCGACGGCCGATCGCAGCCGGCGGCGGCTGCGCGATGTCCTCGTCATCGCCGAGATCGCGGTCTCGTGCCTGCTCCTCGCGGGCGCGACGCTGCTGGTGCGCAGCTTTCTGCAAATGCGCGGCGTGGACGTCGCGCGCGATCCCGATCGCCTCCTGACGGCGGGGCTCCTCACGCCGGACTCGCGCTTCAGCCACCCGGATCAGGCGCGCGCGTTTTTCCGCACCGTGCTCGAGCGTGTGCAGGGCATTCCTGGCGTGACGGCCGCGGCGCTCACCGCGGGGCTGCCGCTCGAGGGCTGGCCCGACGGCATGCCCCTCCGCTTCGCGGAGTCGAACGCCAGAGGCGGCGCGGGCTTCAAGAGCATCAGCCCGTCGTACTTCAACACGCTCGGCCTGCCGCTCCTGCGCGGCCGTGGTCTCACCGATCAGGATCGCAAGGGGACGACGCCCGTCATCGTCGTGAACGATGCGTTTGCGAAACGCTACTTCGAGAACCAGGATCCGCTCGGCAAGCACGTCCTCATTCAGGAGATCGTGCCGGGGCAGCGGCGGCTCGGGCCCGAGATCCCGTGGCAGATCGTCGGTGTCGTGGCGAACGAGCGGACGAACGGTCTCAGCCCGCAAGGGTCCCGCGGCGTGTATTCGTCGATCGAACAGACGCCGATGTACGGACTCAGCCTCGTCCTGCGCGCGTCAGGCGATCCGTCGTTCCTCGTCGCGCCGCTCAAGGCGGCGATCCACGAGATCGACCCGGAGCAGCCGGTCACCGACATCCGCACCGTCGCCGCGATCAAGGACGAATTCGTCGCGCCCGATCGCCTGCGCACCTGGCTGTTCGGCGTCTTCAGCGCGATCGCGCTCCTGCTCGCCGCGGTCGGGATTTACGGGGTGATGTCGTACTCGGTCGCGCAGCGCACGCACGAGATTGGCGTCCGCGCGGCGCTGGGCGCCAGCCGCGGACGCATTGTCGGGTTGGTCATCCGTCACGCGGCGCTCCTCACCGGCGTCGGCCTCGCGATCGGCATGGCCGCGGCAATCGCCGCGACACGCTGGATGACGGCGCTGCTCTTCGGCGTGCAGCCGCGCGATCCCGTCAGCCTCGGGGTCGCGGCGCTCCTCCTCGCGACGGTGTCGCTCGTCGCTGCGTACGTCCCGGCGCGCCGTGCGGCGCGCATCGATCCGATTCACGCATTGCGGGTGGACTAGACGCGAATTGGTGAGCCCCGCGGCAGCAGAGCTTGCTTGCCCGGCCACGAACTTGCACCGCCCGGCCGTACGGCGGCCAGGCCGCCGAGGAGGGCTTCATGGGAAGCATGGCCGTGCGGGTGATGCTGGTGTTGTTGCTCGCGGTGCTGGTCGCCGGTTGCTCCGCGATCGCAGGGATCTTCAAAGCAGGCTTCTGGGTCGGCGTCATCGCCGTCATCGTCGTCGTCGGTCTTCTGTTCCTCGCCTTCGGCCGCGGGTAGAGAAAGCGGGCAGGCCCGTCATCTCATTTGACATCCGTCCGGCGACGTGCTATTTCTGTCGCATATGTGTTATAAAAATAACATATGGTGACGCCGCTCCACGCCGCGCTCAGCCGCCGCGAGCGGCAGATCGTCGACATCCTGTACCGCCGCGGCCGCGCGACGGCGAACGAGGTCATGAGCGACCTGCCGGGCCATCCCAGCTCCTCGACCGTCCGCACGCAGCTGCGGGTGCTGGAACAGAAGGGGCACATCCGTCACGAAGAGGTGGGGCTGCGCTACGTCTACATGCCCGCGGTGCCGCGCCATGCCGCGCGCAAGACGGCGCTTCGCCATCTCGTGAACACGTTCTTCGACGGCTCGGCTGAGAAAGCCGTCGCGGCGCTGCTCGGCGGCGAAGGCCCGCGGCTGTCAGACGAGACGCTCAAACGCGTCGCCGAGCTGGTCGCGCGGGCGCAAAAGGACGAATCGCGATGAACCTGGCTGCCGAGCTGCTGGAAACCACGGTCAAGATCTCGCTCGTGCTGACGGCCGCGCTGATCGCCGTCACGCTGTTGCGAAGACGCTCGGCGGCCCTGCGCCACTGGGTTCTCGCTGCGGCGATCGTCTGCGCGGCGGCGTCGCCGCTGGTCGCGCTCGCGCTGCCGCCCTGGCAGGTCCCGCTCCAGCGCGTTCCGCTGGTCCGATCGGTGATCCTGCCCGACGCTTCGGCGGTCACGATGACGGCGGCCGGCGGTCCACGATCCGTCGCGGCGCGAGGCGGCGGCTCCGCGCCGAAGAGCATCGAGCGGATCCAGGCTGTTGCGATGGCCATCTGGATCGCGGGCGCCGCAATCGCCCTCGCGATTCTCATCATCGGGCTCGCGCGCCTCGCATGGATCACGTCGCGTGCGCGCCCGATCGACGAGGGGGCGTGGGCCCACTGGGCCCGCGAGCTTTCGCGTCAATACGGTCTGCGTCGGCCGCCGCTGGTGTTGCAGAGCGATCGTCCGGCGCTGCTGGTCACCTGGGGATCGGTCCGTTCGGTCGTGATCGTGCCCCACGCCGCGCAGCTCTGGGACGACGACCGCATCCGCATCGTGCTCGGGCACGAGCTGGCGCACGTCAAACGCGGCGACTGGCTCGTGCAGATCGCCGCCGAGATCGTACGCGCGGTCCAGTGGTTCAATCCCCTCGTTCGGATCGCCTGCCGCCGACTGCGGCTCGAAAGCGAACAGGCGACCGACGACCTCGTGCTGGGTCTCGGAATCGACCCGCCGGAGTATGCCAGGCAGCTCGTGGATCTCGCCAGAACCTTCGCGAATCAAACGCGCGCGTGGCTGCCGGCGCCGGCGATCGTTCGCGCGTCCAGCCTTGAAAGGAGAGTTGTCGCGATGTTGAATACCCGCAGCGATCGAACGCCGGCCACCCGGATGGCTCGGTTGATCTCGGTGACCCTTCTGTCGGTGGCCGCACTGGCGGTCGCGTCCGCGCAGGGAGTCTTCTCGACCTTGTCAGGATCCGTCGTCGATCCACAGAACGGCGTCCTGCCCGACGTCAAATTGGTGCTGACGAACAAAGACAGCGGCGCGAAATACGAGATTCGCACCGACCGGTCCGGACACTTCGAGTTCGTCGGGCTTCCCTCCGGCCGCTACTCCCTCGACGCGGCGCTGGCCGGTTTCGCGACGCTCCAGGGGGACGTCGAGCTGACCGGCCAGAACGTCCAGCGCGACCTCGCGTTGAAAATCGGATCGCTCAGCGAAAGCATCACGGTCCGGGCGAATTCCTCGGCCGACAGCGCGAGCGCGCCGGTTCGTCGATCGGCGCCACGAACATTCACGCCCAAACCGTGCGGGGGCGGACCGCCGGCGGCGGGCGCGATTGGCGGGAACATCCGCCCGCCGATGAAGCTCGTCGACGTCAGGCCGATATTCCCTCCAAATCTTGCGGCAACGCACACGGCGGGCCTCGTCGTCCTCGAGGCGCGGATCGGCACCGACGGCCTGGTCCACGACATCCGAACGATTTCCGCGACGCATCCGGATTTCGAGAGCGCTGCCAGGGACGCCGTGCGCCAGTGGGAGTTCAGCGAAACGCTCCTGAACTGCACGGCCGTGGACGTGATGATGCGGGTGACGACGACGTTCGAGGTGGAACGGTAAGCTAACGCACCGTCGCGCGCCGGATGACGCCTTCGGAGAGGTAGTAGACGACGCCGCTGTCGAGCGCGGATGCGCGCGCGGCGGCGTTGGGCGCCGAAGCGTCCAGCACGCGCAGCCCGGCCGAGCTTCGCCCGGCGGAATCGAGCTGCAGCCGGATGATACGGCTCGCGGTCGATGCCTGGTCAGCGTCCCGCTGCACCGCGACCAACGACCCTCGGTACCAGCGCATCCACTCGATTCCGGAAAGATCCTCCCGCGATCGGATCGGCGACGCGGACCGCGACGCCAGGTCCACGCGCATGACGCCTCCTGCATGCGCGACGAACACGACGCGGTCGTCGGCGGGCGCGATCGCGACCGCGTCCACGTCGAGCGCCGACACGACATCCAGTTCGCGCGTGCCGGGGCGCAGCCGCAGCACCCGGCGCCCGACGTCGTCGAGAGCGAACACAGTTCCGCTCTCCGTGACGGCGACGTCCACCAGCCGGGCTGGGCCGAGCGACGCGGCCACGGTCACCCCGAACAGCGTCCGCCCCGACACGAGCTGCAGCTTGTGCAGCGTCGCTTCCGCCGGTTTCGACCCCGCATCGGCGTCCGCGCTCGCGACCCACAGGTCGCCCCGCCGCGGATCGATCTCGAATCCCGTGATCTGATCGCGGAAGCCCGCCGACGCAACGCTCACCAGCGGGACGACGTGGCGCGAGACCTCGTCCACGATCACGAGACGGCGTCCGCCGCGATCGCCGATGACAAACCTTCGCGAGACGGCGTCGTGCGCCAGACCGCTCGGGTCGAACGGTACGTCCTCCTCGAACCGCAGCGCGTTTTCCATTGACGAGGCGCCGGAGGCGGGAGTCGGCGCTGTGGACGCTCCCGACGTCGATACCGCGCGGGCCGGCGATGCGGCTCCTTCCATCGCGGCTTCAACGTCGCGCCATCGCGGGAGCGCCCTCGCGCGGCGAAAGTCCGGGCCGGCAAGCGCGGCGCTGACGTCCGTCCCCGTGGCAATCACCCGCAGCAGCATCACGACCGCGTCGTCGGGACGCCCGCTGAGCGACTGCGCGCGGGCGAGCAGCAGCAGGAGCTCGGGGTCGTTCGCCGTCCCCTTCTGCACCGCGCGCCACGAGAGGTCGTGGAAGGTCTCGTAGTCGCCGCGGTCCGCCGCCTGCAGCGCCATCGCGCGGCATTCGCGCCACTCGGCGCACGGCGGAGCCGTTGAAACCTGAACCGCGAGCAGAAGAACGGCGCCGACCATCACGCGATCATACTCGGAACAGAACGCCCGACGCCGGCCGGCCGGTCGCGCGCGATACCGCGTTCACGTACTGCTGCAGCTGCGCGCGGTAGCGCGCCTCTCCCGCCGCGAGCTCGTGGTCTGTCTTGAAATCCACGACCGTCGTGGCGCCTCCTTCGTCGAACGCGAGATCGAGCACGCCTTCGATGAGCGTGCCGTCCTTCTGGATCCACGACACCGGCGTCTCGCGCCGGGTGCGCTGCGCGCGGCGCGCGCGATCCATCAGCTCGTACGCGAGCACCGCGCGGACGACGACGACCGCCGCCCGAACTTCCCCGGCGAGCGCCAGCCGGTCCTCGTCGCCGACGCTGACGAGCATGCGCGCCTGCGTCTTCGCGGTCGTCTCGATGACGTCGGCGGAGGCATCCATCGGGACGGTCGCGAGCACGGCATGGACGAGCGTCCCGAAGCGCGGACCGCGCGGCCGTCCCTCCGCGCCGGCGAGCGCGACGACGGTGATGTCCGCACTGTCGGCGATGACCGCGTCGACGCCGTCTTTCGCCGCCTGCGCCGCCCACGCCGTCGCCGTCTGCACGCGGACGCCGGGCTCGCTCGCGGTTTCGATCACGTGCACGCGATCGCGGGCCCACCGCTCGTAGTCGCTCAACCGCTCCTCGACGGCGAACATGTCGCCGTCCTTCACGATGAGGTCGTCGCGGCGCAAACCGAAAGACGACGCCGCGCCGAGGTTCAGGACGTGCGGATCCCACCAGACGACGGAGTACGCACTTCCATTCTTGAATTCGTGGCTGCCGGGCGCGACGGTGGCCGCGCTTGCGGGATCGCCGTTCGGCCGGTTCACCACCGTGTCCTTCGAGCGGAACGGCGCGCAGCCCACCGCCTTGCCGGGATCGCGCCGCCGGCCCTCCGGTGGATAGACGGCTCGGTTCAACGGATCGAGCCACCCTCCTTCATACGCGCCGTCGCCGACGGCGGGGATAACGAGCACGTCGCGCGCGCGGGTCGCGGCCACGTACGCGAGCCGCTCCGATTCCGCCTTGTCGCACGCCGCCTCCTCCGCATCGTGCAGCAGCAGATCGATCGGCGACCAGCCGGCGAGCTTCAACGCGCACAAGCCGTGCTCGGGATCGATCCAGCGTCCGGCTTCCGTCCGCGAGAGCCGGCACGTCAGATCCGCGAGCACGACGATCGGGAACTCGAGCCCTTTGGCCTTGTGCACGGTCATGATGCGGACGCCGTCGCTGCCCTCTTCGAGGATCGGAGCCTCGGCGGCCTGGGCCCGATCGGCGGCGCGGCGGAGTTCCTCGACGAATCCGCGGAAGGAGATGCCGCCCTCGGCTTCGTATTGCCGCGCCAGTTCCGCGACGTGGAGGACGTTGGCGAGCGCCTGCTCGCCGCCGCTCCGCAGCACCAGACCGACGTGCGCGCGCGTCTCGTCGAGCAACTGCTGGATGGTATCGGCGACGGGGATGTAATTGCGCCGCTGGTGCAGGCGCCGCAGCGCCCTGAGCGCGCGCGCGATCGGCTGCAGGTGCGACACGCCGTCGGCGTCGGCCGGAACGCGAAACGGGTGGAACGCCGGCGTATGCGACGGCGCGAACCGGTATTTCCACTCGAGCAGCTCTTCGTCTCCAATCGCGAACAGCGGCCCGCGCAGCGTCGCGAACACCGACAGCTCGTCATCGGGCCATTCGATGGCGGCGAGCGCGGCGCGGATCGCTTCGACCTCCTCGCGATCGTGAAACGTCTTGCCTCCGACGAGGACGTGCGGGATGCCCCGCGCTTCGAGCGCCTGCACGTACGGCTGCGTCACGTCCTCGCCGAAGCTGAGGAAACGGCGGAAGAGCAGGCAGATGTGCTTCGCGGCGACCGGCACCGGCTTCCCGCCCGAGCGCTCGGTCACCTTCCAGTTGCTCTCGTTGACAATCCATTCCACCAGCGCGCCGGTCGCGTCCGGCAACGAGTC
Organism: Acidobacteriota bacterium; assembly: GCA_003223835.1. Lineage (GTDB taxonomy): Bacteria > Acidobacteriota > Vicinamibacteria > Vicinamibacterales > 2-12-FULL-66-21 > Gp6-AA38. The sequence continues at coordinate 14,396 of QHWR01000144.1, forward strand.
CTCGATCGACCACGCCGAGATGTTGCGCGTCCCGTACGGCCGCGGCACCGGAAGCGCGACGACGGCGGGCTGCCCCTTCGACGCGGAGCGGAAGGGGGCGAGCGGCACGTACGCAGCCTGGAGCGTGACGGAATCGCCGGTCATCACGGGCGCGAACGCGGCGTTGATGCACGCTTGAAGCTCCGGGACACCTCTGAAGCTCGTGGTCAGATGGACGAGCGTCGCGCCGCACCGGACGAGGCGATCGCAGACCTCGCGGTAGATGCCGACGTCGGCGCGGCGGAAGCGATAGATCGATTGCTTCGGGTCGCCGACAACGAAGAGACGGCCGGGAACCGGCGTCGCGGCGCGCCAATCCGTCGCGGATGGATCCGCGGCGGCGAGCAGCATCAGGATCTCCGCCTGCAGCGGGTCGGTGTCCTGGAACTCGTCGACGAAGATATGTGTGAAGCGGCTCTGAAACCCGCGTCGCACCAGCTCGTTTCCCCGGATCAGATCGCGGGCCTTGAGCAGCAGATCGAGGAAATCGAGCGCGCCCGCGCGCGCCTTGAGCGCCTCGTACCGCTCGATCGCTCCGCGAAGCTCCTGCTGCAGCGCGGCGGCGAGATCGGCGTCGGCGTTCATCCGGAACTGATCGAGGTGCGCCTTGAACCTGTCCAGCGCGTCCACGACCGCCGCACGCGTGACGCCCTGGCGATACCCGGGTCCGCGGCCGTGGCGGACCCTTGAAAAGTCGCGGTGACGGGAAAGGTCCGCGAGCCGCGCCTCCCACCCGTCGAAGTCTGAATGGCGGGGACGACCCGGATCGTCCAGCGACTGCTGAAGCGCGATCTCGGCGCTGAGGTGACGGGCCGGCGCGGTATCGAGATAGAGCGTGTCCTTGGCGTACGACGGCGACTCCGTCAGCGCGGCGAACTCGTGCAATTCCGCGACGAGGCGGTCGATGTCACCGTCGCGATCGAACGCGCGCCGGGTCCATTGCGCCGAGAAGTCGCGCCAGTCCGCCAGCGTGAACGCCGCGCTGCGCAGGCGATCGATCGGACCATCCGTCGCCGGGCGCGTGCCGGGACGGAAGAATCCCGCCGCGGCGGAGGAGCGGCGGAGCGCGCGGCGGACGCCTTCGGGCGGATTCGCGAGCTGCTCCTGCAGCCACGCGCCGAACGCCTCGTCGAACAGCCGCTCGGCCTGCGTCTCGGTGAGCACGGTGAACAACGGATCGACGCGCGCCTCGACAGGACGTTCGCGCAGCAGGTCGGCGCAAGCGCCGCATCGAGCGCTTCGCGCGCGACGGCGTCCTTCGCGCGCCCCCGCTCCCGCTCGAGCGCTTCGCGCAGCCGCAGCTTCAGCTCGCCCGCCGCTTTTTCCGTGAACGTGACCGCCACGAGCTGTCCGACGCTCGCCCGTCCGGTCGCCAGGATCCGCAGGATGCGATTGACCAGCTCGGTCGTTTTGCCGGTGCCCGCCGCGGCCTCGACGACGAGCGTCTCGTCGAGGTGAGTGGCGATCGCGTCGCGGGCGGGTTGATCCAGTAATGAAGGCATGGTTTTCGCTGCACGCCCCGACGGGTCTCACCACGAAGGTGACGAAGTGCCGGGAGCCCGTTTCGTCAGGGCTTTTCACTCAGATTCTCCAAATCCCCCAACTTCTCCTGCGCCTTTCGCTTCACTCTTCTCTCTTCATTTGGCCCACACACCGGCCGGAAATCGCACCACGTGCAGGCGCGCTCGCCCGGCGCGGCGGGCAGGAAACCCAGCTCGATCGCGCGATCGACGATCTCGAGCGCTTCGATTCCGCTGCGACGGTTCGTCTCGTTGATCGGGATCTCGTGATCGGTGAAGCCGCCGGCGGCGGTGCAGTAGAAGAGGCGTCCCGACGCGACCGGCGCGTCGAGCGCCCGCTCCACCGCGAGACTGTAGAGCACCGGCTGCAGGATCGCGCCGCCGCCGATCACGGTCTTCCAGGTCGTGCGGTTCTTTCCGGTCTTATGGTCGGTGACCCGCAGCGTGGCCGTGCCGCGCTTGCGCTCGATCAGATCGACCGAGCCCCGGAGCTTGAACCGCCCGTCGATGAGCGCCGGGTCCGCGACGCTACGCGCGTCTCGCCCCTGATCCGCCAACCCGAAGCTGAATTCGAAATACTCGGGCAGCCACTCGGCCGCCTCCGGCAGCCTGCGGACCCAGACGCGCAGGTCCTTCGCGAGATCCGCGATCTCGTCCTCCCACACGCGATCGATGGCCGGCGCGAGCTGCTCGCGGTATTTCGCCGCGACACGGCGGACCACCGAGTCGAGCGTCGCGAGCGCCGCGCCGACGGACTCGCCGGTGACCGGCAACCCCCGCTCCGCCTGCAGCTCGCGGAAGAAGAGCGCCTGCGCTTCGTGAAACAACGCGCCGCGCGTGAGCGGATCGAGCTTCTGCAGCGGCTCGGGCTCCTCCGCCTTCTCGAGCTTGTAGATCGCCGACAGGAGAAACTGATACGGGCAGCTCGAGAACTTCTGGAGCGCGGAAAGCGAGAAGGGGCGCGCGGTCAGCCGCTGGCTGTCGAGCATCGGCTTCGTCATGCCGGTCACCCGCGTGATGCCGTCGAACGGCGTCCACGACGAGCGGGCGCGCGACCAGCGGGCCGACACCGATCGCTTCAGCGCCTCGTTCAACCGCAACAGGTAATGCGCGTGGCCGCGGACGCGATCGGGATCCTGCGAGAACAACCGCCGGAGGACGGCAAGGTCATGTTCGAGGTCGTCGATGGCGCGTGCGGGATCTTCCGGCGCCGGCCACGCAAGGCTCGCGTTGCCTTCGGCCGCCGCGGCCGTCTGCAGGTCCTCGTGGTTCGGGATGCGACCGGTGATCGCGCGCATCACGTCGAGCGCGTAGAACGACGGGACGCGGGGACGCGACTCCGCCATCTCGAGGCGCGGGTACGACAGCCAGAGGCGGTCCGTCGCCGCGCCGACCGCCAGCCTGAGCAGGAGACGCTCCGTCCGCGAACGGTGATCCTGTACCGGCAACCCGGCGTCGAGCGGCTCGCGCATTTCCTTGTCGAGCAGCATCGGATCTTCGCGCGGCTTCTGCGGGAACATCCGCTCGGCGAGGCCGGCGACGAACACGACGCGGAACGCGCGGCCGCGCGCCTGATGCGGACTCCCGATGAAGACGCGCCCGTAACGCTGCCGCGGCGGCTCGTGCTCCAGCGTCAGCAGGCGCTCCGCCAGCACGTCGCGCGCTTCGTCGAGCGAGACCGGTCCGATCTCGCTCATCGGCCGCAGTTCCTGCAGGACGTGCAGCACCCGGTCCGGCTGCTTCAGCACCATCGGGGCAAACGCCGCGAACCGATCGAGCCACTCGCCCCACAACGCCTTTCTCGGCCACGCCGCCAGCACGTCGACGATCGGCAGCGCGAACGAGCGCAGATGGCCCAGGTTCCGCAGTTCACGCTGCATGCGGCGCACCGCCGGCGACTCGGGGTCCTCCCGGAGTTCCTGCCGCAGCCGCAGCCGAAGCTCCTGCGCGAGCCCATCGAGCCGCCGATGCCATCGCGCGGGATCGCCGCCGATGACCGCCGACTCGACGATCAACGTCTCCCATTTCCACGGCGCGCGCAGCGCGCCATGGACGACGGCCGGCTCGTCCGACGCGTCTGCCTCTGCGTCCTCATCGGGATCCGACATCCGAGGTTCGCGGTCAGCGGGTTCCAGGTGCGACGCGCGCTCCGCGATGACGCCGAACGCCTCGTCGTGCGGGATGACGAGTTCCGGCTCGCGGCGAACCGCTTCGAGCTGCGGGACCTGCGCGAGCGACAGGTACTCGGCGAATCGCCGCGCGGACAGCTTTTCACACGCGCACGCGACGATCGCGAGAAAGGCCCGGCCCGCGGGATGCGGCCTGCGGGTGCCGCGGTCGAAGTACGCGGGGACGCCCGCGCGGGCGAGCGCGTGCTCGAGCAGCCCGATGTAATGCTGCGGCGACCGCAGGAACACCGCGATCTCGTCGAACCGGACGCCGCGTCGCGCTTCCTCGCCAATCCGGCGCGCGATCTCGACGCACTCGCGCCCTTCGCCCGGCGCCGAGAAGAACCGCACGTCGCCGGCCGGCGCGCGCTCCGGCGGCTGCGACCTCGCGAACAGGTAGCGGCGGAGCGACGCGAGGTCGGTGTCCGCTTTCTGTTCGAGGACGTCCGCCTCGATCCCCAGCGACGCGAGCGCATCGAGCACGTCGACGTCGCCGAACGGCACCGTGATCAACACGTCCGAAGCGGCGCCGAGCAGGTGCTCGATGAAGGCGAATTCGATCGCCGAGTCGCACGGCACGTCCAGCAGCAGCAAGGGCACGCCGTCGATGGCGACCCCCAGGCCGTGCGGCGCCGATGCGCGCGACGCAATCGCTTCGATCGCGGCTGCGAACAGCGACGCGCGATCGGTTGCGGAAGCGGCCTTGAACTGTTCCTCGAAGCGATCCAGCAGCGTCGCCAGGTCGCGCCCGCCGAGGGGCAGCCTTTCGAGCGCACGCGCGCCGACGGCCGCGAGCCGCAGCTCCTGGAGCGTCCGCGCGAGCGCCAGGGGAAATCCGGGTGTGTCGGCGACAGGAGCGAAGTAGTCGAGCGCGCCGTCGCGCTTCGCCTCGAACGCGGCGCGCGCCGCCACCGCTTCGAAGCCGAGATGCGTCGACGCGGCGAGTCCGCGCGCGGCGAGCACGGGCGCCGCGAGCCGCGCCGCCAGTTGCGTGAACCCGAACCGCTGGATCCCGACGGTCGCGCCGGCGCCTGCGGCCATCGATCGCGCCAGATCGTCGACCGCGCCGCGCGACGCGCCTACGATGAGGACATCCAGGACGTCGCCGTCCGTGCCGCGCGTCTCCACGAACGCGCGCGCCTCCGCCAGCCGCAGCTCCGCCGCGGACGACTCGACGAGCCTGATGTGGGAATGACGGAGTGGACCAGCCATGATCACCTCCCGGACGCCGTGCCGGGTCACCGGAACCGGCCGCGCTGCGCGGCCGTACTGACAGTGTACCAGAATTGCTGAATGCTGATCGCTGAATGCTGATCGAGAGCTCAGGGCTTTTCATTCAGCATTCAGCGTTCAGCATTCAGCAATCTACTTTGCTCGTACATACTTCCGCGCCGCGTCGCGATCGCTGTAGACGCCAGGGTCGGCGCACAGCGCACGCAGGCGATCGCCCGCGCCGTCGATGCTCAAGATCAAACGCCAGGGGTGCGCGTCCGGACGATAGAATAGGCTCCACTTCCGCCCGGCATACAGCGACAGATCCGCGGTCAGCGGAATCCACTCCGACGGGACGGACGCGACTTCGACATGCGCCAGCGGGTCGTACCTTCGTTCGTCGCTCACGCCCGCACGGAACGCAATCGGGTCGTGCGGAAGCGACGCCGCGTCTTCCACGGCGACGAGCGCGCGAAACGTCGCGCGCTCCGGAAAACGCAAGGTCCACACGATGCGGCTGGGGACGGGAATGGCGACGGCGGGTCGCGTGACCCCGCCAATCGTGCGCGTCACGACGTCGAACGCGGCCGGATCGGGCCGGCGTTCGGCGTGGGTGAGCTCCTTGATCAGATCGATGACCTGCACGTGCGCATCGCGCCGCGGCGCATGACAGGCAGCGACGAATGCCGCTAGCAGGACGATCGCGCTGGATCTTCCGGGCGATCGCCGTGGCGCTCGCCGGGGTGTTCCTCGCATCGGTCGCGCGATTCTATCATCCGGGGTACGGCTTCACGGCGCTGCTCGGGCTGCCGCAAGACCACGCGTACGAACTGCCGGCGCTCCGCGCGATTCCGCACATCGACTACCCGCCGTCGGCGAGTTACGACGGACAGTTCTACGCGCAGCTCGCGCTGGAACCGCTGCTCCGCAACCCCGACATCGATCGCGCGCTCGACCAGCCGCCGTACCGCGCGCGCCGGATTCTTCTGAGCTGGACGGCGTGGGCGCTGGGCCTCGGGCGTCCCCGCTGGATCGTCGAAGCCTTCGCGCTGCAGAACGTGCTGTGCTGGCTCCTCCTCGCGGTCCTGACGACGCGCTGGCTGCCGCTGACGTCAGCCCGCCATCTCGCGTTGTGGACGGCATGTCTGTTCGCTCACGGGCTCCTCTGGTCGGTCCGCTTCGCGCTCGTCGACGGACCGAGCCTGCTGTTCCTCGCGTGCGTCGTCTGGGCCGCCGAAGCATCGAGGCCTCTCCTGAGCGCGACGGTGAGCGGGATCGCGGCGATGGCGCGCGAGACGCACCTGCTGGGATTGCTCGCGCAACCGCGTCCGGCCGGCGCGCGCGGCGTTGCACGGCTGGCGGTCGCTGTCGCGATCGCCGTGCTGCCGCTGTTGATCTGGCAGGATTACCTCTTCTCGATTTATCGAACCGGGTCGGTGACCGGACAGAACCGCTTCACGCTTCCATTCGCCGGTTACCTGGGCGCGATGCGCCGCATGTCGATCGCGTTCTGGCACGACCCGTTCACGCTCGGCAGCCTCCTGCCATTCTGCGCCCTCGTGGCGCTCTCCCTCGAAGCCGTGTACCTGACGTGGCGTCCGCGTCCCGCTGCCGCGTGGTGGCGCCTGGCGATCGCCTACGCCGCGATCATGGTGATGCTCGATCCGACGCTGTGGAACCTCGGCTCCCTGACGCGCATCGTCCTGCCCATGACGTTTGGATTCAACCTGCTGCTCGCGCAACACGAAGGGCGCGGCTTCTGGCTCTGGTTCGCGCTCGGCAACCTGCAGCTCGTTCCGTCGGTGACGGTCTGGTATTAGTTCAAATCACCGTCGTCGCAGCAGCTCCCGCGTCATGGTGGCGGCCGTCACGATCAGCACGGTGCCGACGATCAGGATGATGGTCAGAACGGAGGAGAGCGCCGCGGACGCCGGGATCGTTTCCAGCCGGCTCCACAGCCAAACCAGCAGCGCCACCGCGGAAGCGATTCCCACGGCCGCCTGAACGGTTTCGCCCACTTCGATGGGCGTCACGACCTTTCGTTGCAGGTCCCACCGCCGCAGCATCTCCGCTCGCAGCCAGATTGAGGTCGGATCCAGCGAGGATGGCGTTGTCAGCGGCAGCGCGGCGAACCGCTCCATCCACGCGGCAACGGCGAGCGTTTCGCGACAGACGGCACAGCGCTCGGCGTGCGCGCGGAGCGCGGGCGCCTCGGCGTTCGTCCGCGCCAACTCACGCACGGCAGGCTCGTGCTCACACGATCCTGGCAGGTTCGGCATCACCGTTCTCCATCAGGCTGTTTCCCGGCCTCGATCAGCTGCGCCAGCTTCCGCCTGGCGCGAAACAGAAGAACCCTGACGCTCAGAGGACGCAGGCCGAGCGCGCGGGCAATCTCGTGGTGATCGGCGCCCTCCACGTACGCCAGCCACAGCAGTTGACGCTGCTGAGGCCGCAGCTTCCGGAACGTACGGATCATGTCGACGCGCAATCCGACGTCGTACGCGGCCACCGCCCGATCGGGAACCTGGTCGTCGGCGATCCGCTGGCGGCTCTGGCGGCGCCACTGATCGGCGATCAGGTTGCCGGCGATCCGAAACAGGAGCGCTCGCAGGTGATCCGGATCCGCCGGCGGCGCCGGTAAGCGCAAGAGGCGCAGGAATGCGTCCTGCACGATGTCGTCCGCGGTCGTGGCGCTGCCCAGGACGCTGATGACATACGCACGCAGCGGACCCGCTGTCTCCTGGAAGAACGCCTGAAACGACTGCTCGTCCGTCATCGCGGCCGCAGGCGGCGACCCTGCCTCGACGCCAGGCGCCGGCGCGAACGTAATGTCCGTCGCGGGTGAATTCGACCACATGACACGGAGCCCAGGCTAGCGGTGCGCGGGGACGTTCGTGTAGCCGCCGGCGCCGTCGAGGAGGCGGAGGCCTTTCGCCAGGAAATACGAGACCGCGGACGAGACGACGAAACCCAGGCCCAGACTGAGCGCGATCACGCCGATGATCGTGAACCCCTCGTGATCCTCCCAGGTGTACAGCCGGCCGAGAACCAGGAATCCGATGCTCAGGGCGATGCACACGATCCCAATCGCGGACCCACGCAGAACGCGCTCGCGAACGGTCGTCGCGGCCCGCTCGATTGTGAAGCTGTTCAACATCTTCGAGCCCCCCTCCGTTTGAAGGAACTCGGCCAGGTCCTTCACGGACCCAAGGCGTTCGACCAGCCGCCCGTTGAACTCGGCCATGTGCTTGACCTGCAGATGCCGCTGCCAGCCGGTGACCACGGTCCAGACGATGAACGCGACCATGGTAAACGCAGCAGGCGCGATGATGACTTCCGGCATAGTGTCTCCTGTCGTTATGCGACTCTCATCAGGACAACGCCGGAGCCCCGGCCGTGGTTAACACTGGGGCTTTGGGCCGCTCAAAGCCTGTAAGATTCCGTCCGTGCGCACGAAGCTCCCCCTCGCCGTCTTCGCCGTCTCCGTTCTTCCCCTGATCTGCGCCGTCGCGGCCCGCCCCGACCACCAGTGGCCGGTCAACGGCGGGATCGACAACATCCGCTACTCGCCGCTGACGCAGATCACTCGCGCCAACGTGTCGCGGCTGGCGGTCGCGTGGACGTACGACTCGCACGACGCGTTCAACGGCTCGGAAATGCAGAGCAACCCCATCGTCCTCGGCGGCGTGCTCTATGCGACGACGCCGTCGCTGAAGGTGGTGGCGGTGGACGCGGCGACGGGCGTGGAGAAGTGGCGGTTCGATCCGAGCGGCGGCGCCGCGCCGGGGTCGCGGTTCCGTCACCGCGGCGTCACGGTGCATCGCGATCGCGTGTTCGTGACGCATCGCAACTGGCTCTACGCGCTCGATACGCGCACCGGCAGACCGATCGCGTCGTTCGGAAAGGACGGGCGCGTCGATTTGCGGGAAGGGCTCGGACGGCCCGCGGAGAAACTGAGCGTCAGCGCGAGCACGCCGGGTGTGGTATTCGACGATCTGTTGATCATGGGCAGCACGGTGCCGGAAACGCTGCCCGGCGCGCCGGGGGACATCCGCGCGTTCGACGTGAACACGGGCGCCATCCGTTGGAGCTTCCACACGATTCCGCACCCCGGCGAATTCGGCTACGACACGTGGCCGAAGGACGCGTGGCAGATCGCCGGCGGCGCGAACGCGTGGGCCGGCGTCTCGCTCGACGCGAAGCTCGGCATCGTCTTCGCCGCGACGGGATCGGCGTCGTTCGATTTCTACGGCGTCAACCGCCACGGCGACAATCTGTTCTCCGACTGCATCCTCGCGCTGAACGCCCGCACCGGCGAGCGGCTCTGGCACTTCCAGGGCCTCCGCCACGACGTGTGGGACATGGACTTCCCCGCCGCGCCGAGCCTCGTCACCGTCACGCGCGCGGGACGGAAGGTTGACGCGGTCGCGCAGATCACGAAGTACGGCTACGTGTACGTGCTCGACCGGCGCACGGGCGCGCCGCTGTTCCCGATCGGCGAGCGGAAGGCGCCGCCGTCCACGATCGACGGCGAGCGGCTCGCGCCGGCGCAGCCGTACCCGCTGAAGCCGCCGCCGTTCACGCGCCAGACGCTGACCGAGCAGATGCTCACCAGGCGCACGCCCGCGGCGCACGCGGCCGTCCTCGCGGAATTCCGCGCGCTCGACGCGGGGTTCCTGGTCCCGCCGTCGCTCAAGGGGACGGCGGTGTTTCCCGGCGTCGACGGCGGCGGGGAATGGGGCGGCGCCGCGTTCGATCCGGAGACCGCGCTGCTCTACGTCAACGCCAACGAGATGCCGTGGATCGTGCGGCTGATCCCGAACAACGACACGTCGCTGTACAACGCGAAGTGCGCGACGTGCCACAAGACGGATCGCACCGGCACACCGCAGGCGCCGTCATTGATCGACGTCGGCGCTCGCCGAGGGCGCGATCAGATCGCGGACGTCGTCCGTCACGGCACCGGCCGCATGCCCGGCTTCCCGGATCTCGGAACGAAGAACATCGCCGACCTCGTGGAGCGAGGACAAGGGTGCGGATCCCGCTCTCATGAAAGACCCGACCTGGCTCAAGTACCGCAGCGACGGTGAAACGCTGTGGCGCGATCCGGACGGCTATCCGCCGCTCACACCGCCGTGGGGCACGCTGAACGCCATCGACCTCGACGCGGGGACGATTCGCTGGAAGATTCCGTTCGGCGAATACCCGGAACTGGCCGCGAAGGGTGTGCGCAACACCGGCAGCGACAACTACGGCGGCCCGGTCGTCACCGCCGGCGGCCTGCTCTTCATCGGCGCGACGAACTTCGACCGGAAGTTCCATGCGTACGACAAGCTGACGGGAAAGTTGCTGTGGGAAACGACGCTGCCGGCGGCGGGGAACGCGACGCCGGCCGTCTACGAGATCGACGGCCGCGAGTACGTCGTGATCGTGTGCGGCGGCGGCAAGAACGGCGCGCCGTCGGGCAGCAGCATCGTGGCGTTCGCGCTGCGATGAGCGCGCGATAACGATCGCACGATGTCCTTGGGGCGGAGATTCGAATCAAACCGTGATCCGCGCGGCTGAAGCTGCGCGCTACTTCATGGCGTCGAACACGATCTGCTTCAAGCGCTCCGGCTCCGGCTCCATCTCCACCTTGCCGGCGGGAAACCGGTTGGCGTTGAGCATGTACGCGAGGACGTCCACGTACTCGGCGCGCTTGAGGGTGTTGGGCGCGCCGTCCGGCATCGTCTTCTTCATGCGCTCGAGCATGTCGCCGAGGTTCACGCCATTCCAGTTCGCGAGGAACGCGGGGCCGACGAGCGCCGGCGCGTCTTCGCCGCCCCCCTCGAGCGCGTCGCCATGACACCGCGCGCAGGCGCGCGCGTAAATGCCCGCGCCGCGCTTCGATTGTTCTTCGGTGTACACGCCCTCCCACACCGACCGTGAGGCCGATACGAGCGCCTGATGCGGGCCGGACGCGCGAAAGGCGGCGGACCACGCCAGCGCGAGCGCGGCGGCCGCGACCCTGAATCCCATGGAACCTGTCAGCGTCGAGAGCTGTCCGTCGTGATGCGTTCCTCAGGCGGCAGGCTGAACGCGATGTATTCGCCCGAGTACGGTCCGCCGCTGACCGCGACGACGAGATATTGCCTCCCGTTGACGCGGTACGTCATCGGCGATCCGCTTTGCGGCGCCGGCAGCAGCACGCCCCCGACTTCCCTGCCGGTCTTCTTGTCGTACGCTCTCAGCATCGCGCCCCGCGCATGATCCGGCGTGGTCGTCACCTGGCCTTCGCCCGCGATGACGAGCGTTTTGGTGACGAGCGTTCCGACGTTGTAGCCGCTCTGGCCGGTGCGCGGGATATTGAGGCCCTTGAGCGCGGGGTTGTTGCGGATCGCGTCCGGCGTTTCGCCGTGCGGCACCTGCCAGAGGATCTCGCCCGTGTCGAGGCTGACCGCGGAGATCGTGCCGTACGGCGGCTTGATCAATGGAAGTCCCTGCACGGCGAGGCCGCCGCCCCCTCCACCCGCCGGCGGCGTGGGCGCTCCACCAGCTGCCGGTGCGGCGCCGCGTCCCGCCGCGGCCGATTCGACGGCGGCATTTGGAGCCTGCGGGGCGCCTGTCGAAGGAGGTTGCCCACCGCGGCCTCCGCGCGATGGCGGCGCGGCCATCGGCGCATCGGCGCCTGCCCCTTCACCGGGACCCATGCGCATGCGCACTTCCTGACCCGCGGTACCGGCGACGAAATTCATGTCCGAGAATTCTTTCGACGGCGGCGGCACGAGGCCGATCGCCGTCACGCACGCGTTGCACGCGTAGAGATACGCGACGTGCGTTTCCGGATCGTACGAACCGCCGGGCCAGTTGGTGCCGCCGCTCGCGGTGCCGAGCGTCAGCGTCGCGAGAGGCCCGTCGATCCTGCTCAACGCGGGCGGCGTGAAGACAGGACCGATCTTGTATTTCGCGATCACCTTCAGCGCCTCGGCGCGCAGTTCCGGCGTGAAGTCGATGAGGTCATCGACGGAGACGCCGTTGCGCGAGTACGCCGGCGGCTTCGTCGGGAACGGCTGCGTCGGCGCGTACCACTCGCCGGGCACGTCACCTTTCTCCACGGCGCGTTCATCGATCGGCCAGACGGGCTGCCCCGTCACGCGATCGAAGACGTACAGGAATCCCTGCTTCGTCGGCTGCGCGACGGCCTTGATCGGCTTGCCGTTCACGGTGATGTCCGCGAGCAACGGCGCCGACGAAATGTCCATGTCCCACTGCGGATGGTGGACGAGCTGGTAGTGCCACTTGCGCTCACCCGTCTTCAGATCCACGCAGACGAGCGACTCGCCGTACAGATTGTTGCCGGGACGATGCCCGCCGTAGTAGTCGCCCGTCGGAGACTCGACGGGGAGGTACGCGAGGCCGAGATCTTCATCCACGGTGATCTGCGCCCACACGCCGGTGTTGCCGGTGTAGGACGCGGAGTCGTTCAGCCACGTGTCGCGACCGAACTCGTTCGCCATCGGAATCGTGTGAAAAATCCAGAGACGCTTGCCGGTGCGCACGTCGTAGCCGCGGATGTAGCCCTTGTTGTTGCGATAGGTTTTCGGCGTCATCCCCTCGCGGAATGCGGCGCCGACGACCACGATATCTTTGGCGATCACCGGGGCGGACTGGATTCCGATCTCTCCGGTCGTGATGTCCGGCTTGAACTCCTGGTCGTCCTCGAGCTTCAAATCGACGATGCCGTCCTGGCCGAACGTAGGGACGCGGAGGCCGGTCTTGGCGTTGAGCGCAATCAGCTTGTAGCCGGGCGTGTAATAGAGGATGCGTTCGTCGCGGCCGTCGGTCCAGTACGCGAGCCCGCGTCCGGAGAGTTGGCGAGGAGCGGCGGCGCCGCGCGCCCCTTCGCGCTCGCCGTGGACCCAGAGGAGCTCGCCGGTGGCGGCGTCGATCGCAATCGCGGCGCGGCGCGACCCCGCCGTCGCGTAGAGGATGCCGCCGACCATGAGCGGCGTCCCCTCGAGCTTGAACTCCGGCCGGTTGCCGAGGCTGTCGGTCTTGAAGCGCCACGCCACCTCGAGTTTGCTGAAGTTGCGCGCGTTGATTTCGTCGAGCGGCGAGTAGCGGCTGCCGCGGAGGTCGCCGGTATAGGTTGGCCATTCGCCATTGGCGGTGCCGGTCGAGATCGGACTCTTCGTCGTCGTCTGGGGCGTGGCGCGCGACTGGCCGGCGGGACCCGCCGTCGATGCCAGGAGCGCGGCGGCGAGCGACAGGACCGTCAGGGAAGGGCGCCAGACTGTTCGCGGCATGATGATCTCCCGTCCTCCTGTGCCGCGATTATACGGTGGCTGCCATCATTAACGGGAATCGGTGGCTGTCCCCGTTTTGCCGGAATGGTGGCAGCCACCGTTCGACGCACCAGCCAGACGACGATCGCGACCGCGACCGCCGCCGTCAGCCATCGCAATGCCAGGACGAGGTTGACCGCCGGCCACCCGAACTGACGAAGCCGATCGCCGCGATCGATCATCCAGTGCCACGCGGTGTGACCGACCAGCGCCGACAGCAGAATCGCGCCGATCCGCTCCGTCACCACGAAGCGGAACGCGATCGAGAGCGCCGGCACCAAGGCCAGCAGCACCAGCACCTGTCCCAACTCGACGCCGACGTTGAACGCGAGGAGCGACGTCACGAGATGCGACCCCGCGAACTGCAGCGTCTGCCGCAGCCCGAACGAGAATCCGAACCCGTGCACGAGTCCGAACGCGAACGCCACCAGCCAGCGACGCCGAATTGGCATCGCGGCGCTGAAGCCCCGCGCTACCCCGACCGGTGACTCCGCGAACCACACGATGTTCTCGAGCGCCATGTAGACGATCGACGCGGCGATCAACGTCTCGACGAGCGGTGGGAACCAGAGTCCGCCCGGCGCAAACCCGTACGCGGACGCCGCGAGCGTGATCGAATGCGCGACGGTGAACGCGGTGACCACGAGCACGAGCGGGCGCAGCCGTCGAAACGGGATCACGAGGCAGAACAGAAACAACAAATGATCGGTCCCGTCGAGGATGTGACGGAACCCCAGCGCGACGAACCGCAGCGCCGCCTGGTGCCACCGCGGATCCAGCCGCACCAGCCCTGGATTGCCGTCCAGCTCGAATGCGCGCACCGCGCCGTCTGGCGCGACGACGCGGACGACGGCGACCACGCGCAGGCCGAGCCGCGCGAGCGATGGCTCGATCGAGAAGCGGGATCGGTCCGAGCGAATCGGATACTCGAAGAGGACGTCGAGCATCCCTTGATTCCAGTAAAGGCTCGTGGCGTCCGGCAGTCGTGCGCCGGTCACGTGCGCGAACGCCTCGCCGTACGATTCGAACGATCGATCCGACGGCAGCGAGACGCGGACGCTGGCGACGGCCGGCGCGGCCAGTCGCGCGTCCTCCTCGTAGACCGCCAGATCGTTCGCGATCCACATCAACGCCGCATCGCGCAGCGCGGCGTCCGCACGCGGCAGATCGAGATAGCCGGGTCCGCGGAGCGGGAACTCGACGTCGCGCATCGCCGCAAGCGGCGCGCGCACGATCATGCGCAGATGGTGACCTTCGGGTTTGACGAACGCCTGCACGACGACGTCGGCGGGGATGTCGTGCGCGGCGGCCGGGAAGGGCGACGCGAGCGTCAGCGCGGCGGCCGTCGCCGCGATTACCTTCCGCCTGAAGGCGGAAGCCACAAATCTATGAGTGGGACGGCGGGAATCTCGTGACATCCGACTCTTCAACGAACTCGTGCTCTTCAACGAACTCGTGCTCTTCAACGAACCCGCGCTCTTCAACGACCCCGCGCTCTTCAACGACTCGCGCTCTTCAACGAACTCGTGGCTCTTCGAGGAACTCGTGGCTTCCGCCTTCAGGCGGAAGATCCGCCGCATGGTGTTCGAGCGGGACCGCAGTATACTCCGCACCCATGGATGCCAACCGCAACCTCTTCGCCAGCGCGGGGTTGCTCGCGCTGCTCGCGGCGCTCGGGCTCGGTCAGGTCTTCGTGGCGAACACCGTCACGGAAGCGCGCCAGACGGTGCAGGCGCCGCGGTTCGAAGTCGATCCGCTGTGGCCCAAGCCGCTGCCGAACCACTGGGTGCTCGGCTCGACGATCGGTCTGTCGGTGGACGCGCAGGACCACGTCTGGATCATTCATCGCAACACGGGCACGCTGAACGAGCGCACCGAGGTCGGCCTCGCCACGACTCCGCCGTCGGCCGAGGACTGCTGCCTGCCGGCGCCGCCGGTGCTCGAGTTCGACGTCGCGGGGAATCTCGTCGGCCACTGGGGAGGACCCGGCGACGGCTACGAATGGCCGCTCTCGAACCACGGCATCACCGTGGACTACAAGAACAACGTATGGATCGGCGGCAACGACGCGAAGGACGCGCACATCCTGAAGTTCACGCGCGACGGCAAGTTCCTGATGCAGATCGGACATCAGGGCAAGAGCGGCGGCAGCAACGACCAGGAGAACTTCGGCCGCGTCGCGAAAATCTTCGTCGATCCGAAAACGAACGAGGCCTACATCGCCGACGGCTACGGCAACAAGCGCGTCGTCGTCATCGACGCCGACAGCGGAAAGTTCAAGCGCTATTGGGGCGCGTACGGGCACAAGCCGGATGACACGCCGCTCGGACGATACGATCCGAACGCGCCGCTGGCGCAGCAGTTCAGAACCCCCGTGCACTGCGCGGACCTGTCGAACGACGGGCTGCTCTACGTGTGCGACCGGCCGAACGACCGCATCCAGGTGTTCAAGCCGGACGGCGCGTTCGTCAGGGAAGTGATCATCGCGAAGCGCACGCTCGGCGACGGCTCGACGTGGGACATCGCGTTCTCGAAGGATCCGCAGCAGAAATACATGTTCGTCGCGGACGGGAAGAACGAGAAGATCTACGTGATGGAGCGGCAGTCGATGGAGATCCTCACGAGCTTCGGCGACGGCGGGCGCCAGCCCGGGCAGTTCTTCGGCGTGCACAGCATCGCGACCGATTCGAAGGGCAATATCTATACGACCGAAACGTACGAAGGCAAGCGCCTGCAGAAGTTCGTCTACAAAGGGATCGGACCGGTCCCGCGCGAGAATCAGGGGACGGTCTGGCCGAAGAAGTAGCGCAGGAGGATCGAACATGAAGAAGCCGCTCATCCACATCCATGCGAGCGTCGCGCTCGCGGCCGCATTCGTGGTGAGCGTGCCCGAGATCCGCGCGGCGGGTCAGCCACCGCCGGCGCAGGATCCGCGCGCCCCGGGACAGCAGCAGCCGGCGCAGGGGGAGGGGCGCGGCGGGCGCGGCGGCTTCCAGGGAGAGCTGGACGACGCGCGCGCGCGGCAGCTCTACGTGAGCACGGACCCCAAGGATCATTCGAAGCCGAACTACGCCGCGCAGATCGAAGCGAAGAAGAGAACGGACGGACGCTTCGAACAGGCCTGCAAGGGCATCATCGATTACAAGAAGACGACCTATCGCAGCAGCGTCGGCGACCTCGACATCCCGGCGTACGTCTTCCAGCCGCTGAAGAAGCGCGGGCCGAAAGGCCACGCCGCGCTCGTGTGGGTCCACGGCGGCGTGCACGGCGATCAGAGCGCGGACATGTTTCCGTTCATCAGGGAAGCGGTGGACCGCGGGTATGTCGTGATCGCGCCGGACTACCGCGGCAGCACCGGATACGGCGAGACGTACTACCAGGCGATCGACTACGGCGGCTACGAGGTCGACGACGTGATGAGCGCGGTGGAGTATCTGAAGACGCTGCCGCACGTCGATCAGGATCGGCTCGGGGTCATCGGCTGGAGCCACGGCGGCTACATCACGCTGTTCACCGTCTTCCGCGACGTGACGCCGTTCAAGGCGGCGGCGGCGATCGTTCCGGTGACGAACCTCGTTTTCCGCCTGTCCTACAAGGGCCCGGGCTACCAGCGCGACTTCGCGACGCAGAAGCGCATCGGCGGACTCCCGTTCGAGAAACCCGACATCTACATCCAGCGGTCGCCGCTCTACAGCGTTGACAAGCTGCACACGCCGCTGCTCGTCCACGTCGCGACGAACGATACCGACGTCAATTTCGTCGAGGACCAGCAGATGGTGGACGCGCTGCGATCGCGCAAGCCGGACCTCGCCGAGACCAAGATCTACGTGAATCCGCCGCCGGGCCGCGCCGGCGGCGGCCACACGTTCAGCCGCCGCGTCGATCCCGACACGCTCGAACGCCAGGACACGCCCGAGCAGGTTGACTCGTGGAACCGGACGTGGGCATTCCTCGAGTGGCACCTGCGGCCTTATGAAGATCGATCGAAGGCGGGGACCAAGTAGTCGCTGGTCGATGCCGTGGCCCATCAGCAGGACGCCAAGCTGTCGTTCGCGCCACGGCGCGTGCTCGCGGGCAGCCCCGTGGTCCTGCGCGGCGACGGCTGGCCGGATTGTCCGGTCGCGATCGCGGTCGGCGGCAAGCCCGCGAGGATCGAGCGCGTCCTCCAGGGACATCCGGCGCCCGGCGGCGTGCGCCCCTCGCGCGGCGAATTCGCGGTCAGACTCGCGACGTACGGTCTCGAACCCGGACATCATGACGTCACCGTGACGGCGACGCCGCAGGTCGCGGCGAAGACGCGCCTCGACGTCCTCGAGCGGCGGCGTCCCACGAAAGAGGACAAGCGCGGCGACAGCGGGCTGGCGTACTGGCGCGGGCTCGCGGGATTCGAGCGCCGTTTCGCCAACCTCGGATACATCCCTCCCGGCATCGGCGCCGCGCGCGAGGCGTCTCTTGGCGGACTGCGCCGGCGTCTCGAGCCGAATCGCCGTCGCGTCACAGGACGCGGACCCGGCGGCACCGCGTTCTTCTCTCTCCCGATGGCGGGCGGATCGAACTGGGTGCCGCTCGGTCCCGCCCCGTTCGCCGCGGGAGGGATGGCGCTGCGTCCCGCTTCGTCTGGGCGGGTGCTCAGCATCGCGGTCGACCCGAGCCTGTCGACGCGCATCTATGCGGGGACGGCGAACGGCGGCGTCTGGAAATCAACCGACGGGGGCCTTACGTGGGCGGCGAAGACGGACGACCAGTCGAGCCTCGCGATCGGCGCGCTCGCGATCGATCCGAACGCCGCCAACCGCGTCTTCGCGGGAACAGGCGAATTCCACCACGACGATCCGTATGGCGCGTATTACGGCCGCGGACTCTTGTACTCGAGTGACGTCGGCGAAACGTGGACGCCGCTCGCCGCCGCCACGTTCGACAGCGCGGAAATCTCGCGCATCCTCTTCGATCCCGCGGACACGGCGCATCACATGTTTCTCGCCTGCGACGGCGGCGTCTTCGAAACGATCACGGGCGGCACGATGTGGACGACGATGCGCGCGGGCGCGGCGAGCGATCTCGTGCTGCGCGTGTTGCCGGGACCGTCGCTGCAGCTGATCGCCGCGTTTCACGGTGAAGGCATCTTCACCAACACGCTGACCGCCGGCGTCTGGTCGGGATGGACCGCAATCGCCAGCGCGGCGTTTCCCGGCACGTTCGGCCGCATCGCGCTCGGCCAGAGCCGCAACCATCCGGATCATATCTGGGCGGCGTTTTCCGCCGACACGGGCGGCCTGCTCGCCGGCATCGCCAGAACGACCAACGGCGGCGGCATCTGGACGTCGGTCGCGGTGCCGCCCACCGGCATCTGGCAAACCGTCTACAACCTGTTCATCGCCGTCCATCCCAACGTGCCGGACACGGTGTTTCTCGGCACCAGCCATCTGTTCCGGACGGATACCGGCGACGCGCCGTGGACCGAGATCGTCGGCGGCCCTGGCAGCTACCTGCACGCCGATCATCACGCGCTCGAGTTCGATCCGAACAGCGCCGCCATCGTGTTCGACGGCTCCGACGGCGGCGTCTTCCGATCGGGGGACGGCGGCGCGACGTGGGACCAGCGCAACCGCGGCCTGGGCACGATCCAGATCTACCAGGTCGCCAATCATCCGCAATGGGCCGCGCTCGTGCTCGCCGGCACCCAGGACAACGGCGGCGGTTTCGGGACGACGACGCCCGCATGGCCGCTCGATCGCTGGCCCGGCCTGTCGCACAACCCCATCGAGGGAGACATCGTCGCGGTCGCGATCGACCCGCTGCTGCCGTCGCGGATGTACTACGTGCTCTACGGTGACGTGTACCGGTCCGACGACGGCGGCCGGATGTGGACGTGGAAGTTCACGATCCCGGGACCGGCGGAATGGAACGCGCCGTTCGCGATCGATCCGTCGGCGTCGGGCGTCTTGGGATCAGGGACTGCCCAACGCGCCGATCTTCCAGCTCACGATCCAGAACTCCGCGCGACTCGTCCGCGCGGCGACGTACGGCCGTGGTGTCTGGGAGCGATCGCTCGCCGCCGGTCCGGACTGGACGCTCGCCAACGTCACGACGACGGACCTCGCGGGCGTCCCGCTCCCCGCGGATCTGTACATTTCATGCGTTGCGGTCGAGAGCGGGAGCGCCGTGTGGGTGACGTTCTCGTCGATCCTGCTGACCGAAGACACGGGCGAGTTCTCGAGCGATCACGTCTATCGTCTGCCGGCCGGCGGCATGACCTGGCAGAACAAGTCCACGGGATTGGCGCAGGCCAATCCCATCAACGCCATCGTGGTCGATCCGACCGACGACTCGGTGGTGTTCTGCGGCGGCGACTCGAGCGTGTTCCGTTGGAACGCCGGCG
>QHWR01000144.1:34123-44256 GCA_003223835.1 Acidobacteriota bacterium
CGGAACCGATGGTCGACATCTACGTGCGCGACAACATCCTCGACGCCGCGCGCGGTCCCGCGCCGAGCGGCGTGCCGCATCCGTTCCAGCCCGCGGACCTCGTGTGGTGGTGGCAGAGCGAGGACATCAAGGTGGACGCGCCGTCGTTCCAGACGCCCGCGCCCACGCACGACGACGTGACGCTCGCGAACCTGGTGCAGCATCGCAACCCGCAGCGCGGCGTCACGAACCGGTTTTACGTGCAGGCGCACAATCGCGGTCCGCTGAAGGCGACGAACGTCCGCGTGCGCGCGTTCTTCGCGAACGCCAGCCTGGGCCTGCCGAACCTGCCGGCAGACTTCTGGACCGGCACGAAGCCGTTCCTCGCCGACCCCGGCGCGGCCGACTGGACGCCGATCGGCGCGGCGAGCCCCGCCGTCGATCTCGAACCCGGTCACACGACCGTCGTCGAGTGGGACTGGCTCGTGCCCATGGGCGCCGCCGGACACTCATGCCTGCTCGCGGTCGCGACGTGCGATCAGGACGTGCTGTCGCTGCCGGGACATTTCGCGGCCGGAGATGTCGTGAACATCTCGAACAACGTCACGCTGAAGAACCTTCACATCGTCCCGTAATCGTTGAGGGCTAAAACCGGAAGCCACGAGAGATACTTGAAATGGAATCGCCCGTGCCCGAACACACCCCGGCGCCCATCCTCCTCCGGCTGCACAACCCGCACGCGCACGACGCGCTCTTTCGCGTCGTCGTGCACTGGGGCAGCCTGCCTGAAGGAACAGAGTTGCACGTGGCCGTCGGCCACACGCGCGATGAGGGGAAAATCGAGCCGCCGTTCCCCGACGAGGTCGAGGACGGCTGCGATGGGACCATCCGCCTGAAAACCTTCCGGACGTACCATCTCACGCGGACGCCGGAACGCCGGACCGTGCTGCCGGAGATTCTGATCGAGCGGCGGCGCCCCGCCGTCGTCGCGCTGCTGCTGAAGGTCGGGAAGATAGCAGAAGGCCGTCCACCGCAATTCGACCTCGTGCAGATGGAGGGCCAGCGCGTGATCGGCGGCTCGACGTTCGTCGTGCGACCGACGACCAACGACTAGCGACCAACGACCAGCGACTATGCCGCTCGAGCCGTCACTTTCTTCCCGAGCACCTCGCCGAAGACGGCGACCGCCTTCTGCATCTCCTCCATCGTGCCGAACGACAGGCGGCAATGCGTCTTCTCGAACGGCGGGAAATCGCGCGCGACGAGCACCCCCTTCGCCTTGCACGCCTCGCGGAATTCCTTCACCGGCCGGCCGATGTTCACGAACATGAAGTTCGCCTGCGCGTTGGTGGGCTTCATGCCGCGGTCGGCGAACCATTTCATCGTGAAGTCGCGGACGGCGGTGTTGCGTGCGCGCTCGTTCGCGGTGAAGTCCGGCGGCTGCCCGATCGCCGCGATGCCGGCGTGCAGCGCGAGCACGTTGAGCGACCCGGCGCCGCCGCCGCCATCCCATTCGGCCATCTTCTTGATCGTGTCGGGATGGCCGATCGCGTAGCCCATCCGCAGCCCCGCCATGCCGTACGCCTTCGAGAACGTCCGCGCGACGAGCACCCGCGGATTCTCGATCGCGATCGGCACGTGCGTGTCGTGGTCGGGATCGGTGACGTAATCGAAATACGCCTCGTCCACGAGGATCGTCGTGTCGGGGGACTCGCGGTTGACGCGCGCGATGAACTCGCGCGTCGCCCTCGCGCCGACGTACGTCGCGGTCGGGTTGTTCGGGTTGCAGTAGAAGATGAGACCCGCGCCCTTCGCGGCATTCGCCATCTTGTCGAGATCGATCCGGAACTCGGAGTCGAGCGCGACGCCGGTGACGGGATGCCCCATCATCGACGCATAGCCGGCGCACTCTTCGTAAGTCGGGATGGTCCCGACGAGCGGCTTGTCCTTCGCGGTGAACAGGTGCGTCGCCGATCGGAGGATCTGCGTGGACCCGCAGCCGAGGACGACGTTCTCGGTTTTGACCTTGAACTGTTTCGCGATCTCTTCGGTGAGCGCGCTCGCCGCGCCGGAGTAGCGTCCGGGCTGCGCGCCGGTCGGACCGAACGCGGTTCTGACAGCGTCGAGCACCGTCTTGCCGGGCCCGACGGGGTTCTCGTTGCTGGCGAGGCAGATGATGCCGGGCTCGACCGCGTGCAATGTGGGCTCGAGGAGCGACCACACCGCATGCTCGCGGCCGCGCGCGCCGATCATCGAGGTCAGCGCGCCCGCGGCGCCGATTCCCGCCGCCTGGACGAAGTCACGTCGCGTCAGCATTGGTTCTCCTCGAATCAAAACCGGCCCTTGCCGCCGGCCGTGGTGGTCGCGGCCCGCAGCACGTTGCGGAACACGTCCACCGCCTTCTGCATCTCCTCCATCGTCCCGATGGAGATCCGTGCGTGCGTCTTCTCGAACGGCGGGAAGTCGCGTCCGACCATGACGCCCGACTTGGCGCACGCCTCGCGGAACTCCTTCGCGGGGCGCGCGATGTCGACGAAGACGAAGTTGCCCTGCGACTCCGTGGGCTTGCAGCCGAGCGACGTGAGCGCCTGGACCGTGAAGTCGCGCACCTTCGTATTGCGCTCGCGCTCGTCGGCGATGTGCTGGGGATCGTCGAGCGAGGCGATCGCGGCGGCGACGCCGAAGACGCTGACGTTGTACGGCATCTTCAGCGTGGCGAGCGGCTTGATCGTCTCGGCGCGGCCGATCGCGTAGCCGATCCGCATGCCCGCCATGCCATACGCCTTCGAGAACGTGCGCGCGACGAACACGTTCGGCGTGGCGAGCGCCAGCGGGATCGCGCTCTCGTACGACGGGTCGGTCACGTAATCGTGATACGCCTCGTCAATCAGGATGACCGCCTGCGGCGCGAGGCTCCGCACTTTCGCGACGAAATCGGCGACCGTCTTCGCGCCGTGCACGGTCGCCGTCGGATTGTTCGGGTTGTTGAAGAAGACCAGCCCCGCGCCCGGAGACGCGTCGATCATCGGCTGGATGTCCAGCCGGAAGTTCGCGTCGACTTTGATCTCCTTGAGACCGTGCTTGAGTTTCTTCGCGGTGTTCGTGCAGTTCTCGAACGTCGGCGCGGCCGTCACGAGGTGACGCTCCGGCGACGTGAACGCGCGAACCGCGTTCTTCAGAATCTCCTGCGAGCCGGCGCCGAGAACGACGTTCTCGGGTTTGACCTTGTACTTCGCCGCGATCGCGTCGACGAGGTTGGTGTCGGCAGGGGAGCTGTTGAACGGATACCGGTTCGCTTCCGGGAACTTGCCGAGGATCGCATCGAGCGCGAGCCTGCCCGGACCGAGCGGGTTTTCGTTGCTGTTGATGCGGATTTCCTCGACGCCCGGCGGCAGCACCGGACGGCTGCGCGCGCCCGGCGCCTGCTGTTCGGCGTAGTACGCCTCCAGGCCGCGCGCGGCGATGAGCGCGCCCGAAAACGCCTCCTCCCGGCTCCCGACAATTCGTAGGAAACCGCGGCGAGATAACGGCATGTCACTCCTCCTGACGGCCGAGTTCCGCCGATTGTAAGCCCG
Organism: Acidobacteriota bacterium; assembly: GCA_003223835.1. GTDB lineage: Bacteria > Acidobacteriota > Vicinamibacteria > Vicinamibacterales > 2-12-FULL-66-21 > Gp6-AA38. The sequence goes on from QHWR01000144.1 coordinate 37,678, forward strand.
AAACCGGTCCGGCGCCGAAACTTTCAGCGGATCAGGTCCCAGGGATACAGCATCGCGTTCACCTTCATCACCATGCAGGTGAGCCCCCCCGGATCAGCTTGGAACCGGGCGGGCGTATCGGGCGGAATCGAGATCCAGTCCCCTTCTTTCAAGGTGAACGTTTCGCCGCCGGCGATCGACGCGCCGCGGTACTCGCCCGGAATCGGCCGCCCCCCCTCGCTCAGCATCTCGCGCTTCTCGATCTGTCCGCCGGCCACGACGCGGCCGGTGCCGCCCATGACGACGATGAACTGCGCGTAACCCGCGTGCTGGTTGGCGGTGACGCCGGTCTGCCGGTAAGGCGTATGGGAGACGAAGAGCGCGTGCGTCCGCGTCCAGTACGGGAAGTCGTGCAGAGCGGTGTTCGGATCGACGGCGCGTCCGGCGGCGTACGCGGCCGACAACGTCTCGTGCGCCTTCCGGATGTCGTCGATGGACCAGTACGTCGTGTCTTTCGGCTGGTTCGGCCACATCGGGACCGGCTGCCGCAGCTGCGGCGCGGGAATGACGCTCGTGAATTCCGGCGCCTGATGCTGCGCGTTCGCCGCGTTGGGGTCGCCGCGCTGCGCGCGCAGCGATCCGGCGGGACTCAGCCCGTATCCGGCCGCGCACCCGACCGCCGCGACGGCCGTCCATGCAAACGTCGACATGAGTGTCATGTTCATGCCCTTCCCTCAGCGGCTGATCGAGCCGGGATAGATGCCGACGTTGATCTTCAGCAGCAGGTACGACATCCCGTCCTTCGGCGCCGGAAGCTGCCAGTGGGGATCGTTAGGCGGAATCGCGAGCCAGTCCCCGGCTTTGACGGCGTACGTCTTTCCTCCTTTGATCGGCTGCCCGTCGAACTCGCCCGGCAGCAGCAGGCTCGCCGTCCCCGAATTCCCTCCGGCGCGGCGGTACTCGCGGTTCTCGATGACGCCGTCCACGATCATCTGCCCGGAGCCGCCGGTGATCACGTAGAAGTCCGACACCCCTTCATGCTGCTCCACGTCGTCATAATGGCTCATGACGCCTGTAAGGTTCGCGGGGCGCTCCGTCTCGTAGTACGCGCGGAAGTTCGTGCTGATGTTGTGCGTCCGGAACCGTTGTCCCTGGAAGACGGGCGTGCCCTGCGGCAGCGTCAGCGCGCCTCCGCCGCCGCCCTGCGTGGGCCGATCGGGGTTCGCGCGCTGGAACGCGGCGCGCGCCTCGTGAATCTTCCGGAGGTCGTCGATGCTCCAGTGCATCGGTTTCAACGGCGGGTCCGGATAGAGCGGCGGGTTCGCAACCGGCGGGATGTTCGGCGCCGGCGTGCCGAGCGGATCCGCCGGCTGACCGCCGCGTCCTCCCTGCGCGGCTACATCGGCGCGCGGGCTGACGGACCCGGCGGCGTACCCAACCAGCGCGCTCACGAGCAGCAGCGACGGAGCATGGCGCGTCATGAAGAGATCTCCTTGGACGCGCGGAATTATAGCTGCAGCAGGATCTTCCGGCTCAAGCCGGAAGCCACGAGTTCTCTGCTTGAACAGATCTTTCGGCTAAGAGCCGGGAAGCCACGAGTTCTCTGTTTTGAATTGTGGCTTCCGCCTTCAGGCGGAAGGATCCTACGCCGCGAACATCGCCGTGATCACGTCCTCGTCGGAGAAGGCGGGAACGGACGCGGCATCGAACTTCTCGCGCGGCAACGCAACGGCGGGCGCTTCGATGCGGAGGATGCGATGACCCGCTTCGACGTGCGCGAGGTCGTCGGCGGGCAGGAGGTAGCGGTTGCGTTTCAGCCAGCCGTTGGATTTCACGACAAAGTACCGGACGCGGCGCGCGGCGGGATCGATCAGGACGCCGTCGAGCACGCCGAGCTTCTCGTCGTCCACGGTGCACAACTCGAGGCGCCCGAGTTTGCCGACCGGCCCTTCGACGTGGTCGGCCTCCAGATAACGAAGCGCGCTTTCGGTTGCCACAGGACCTCCCCGCAGATCCAGAGCAAGCGGGATGCCACCGATGCCTGAGCGGTTTTGCTGGAGTTTTGACGCCCACGCGATCGGTGCGCGTCAATTTCACCAGCCAATTTGCGAGCCGGGGTGTCGATTTTGCGCTGACGTAGAGCTTCGGTGCTGAGGGCTGGCTGCTGGGAGCGGGTGCTGCGGAAGAATCTGTGCTGGGGGCAATGTGCGGGCTCTCGTGTCGTAGCGCAGGTCTCTCAGACCTGCTCGTGCCCACCAGCACGCCTGAACGCAGCTCCTCGCACCATCTGACTCAGCACTCCCTCTCAGCACCCAGCCCCCAGCACCCGGCGATGTTACGTCTCTCTCAGCGCGACCATCGGGTCGATCCGGGTCGCGCGGCGCGCCGGAATGTAGCAGGCGGCCAGCGCCACCACAAACAGCAGCGCCGTGACGGCCGCGAAGACGACAGGGTCGTGGGCGCCCACACCGAACAACTGGCTCTGCAGCAGTCGGCTCAGCGCGATTGACGCGAACAATCCCAGCACGATTCCCACCCCCGCTGTTTTCAACCCTTGTGTCAGAACCAGCGACAGAATCATCCGCCGATCCGCGCCGAGCGCCTGGCGGATCCCGAACTCGCGGACGCGCTGGGCGACGCCAAACGCGAGCACGCCATAGATCCCGATCGCCGACAGCACGAGCGCAACGGCGCCGAAGATCGCGAGCAGCGCCATCGGCGTACGCCGCCATCGTCCGCACGTCCGCGATCGGCTGCTCGGGATCGATCGCGCGCACCGCGGCACGCACCTGCGGCACGAGCGTCTGCGGATCGAGCGGGGTCTTGACGACGAGCGCCATCAATCGCGGCGCCTGCTGAGCCGCCGGATAGTAGATGCGCTCCTTCGTGACCGGCTGCCCCAGATCGATGCTGTTGATCGTGCCGACGACCCCGACGATCGCATATTTCGTCTGGCCGCCCCGCGTGATTTCCGCTCCGAGCGGATTCCGGTCGGGGAAGTACTTCTTCACCAGGTACTCGTCGACGACGGCGACGGACTGGGACTTCAGCGTGTCGCCGTCATTGAACGTACGTCCGGCGATCAACGGAATCTGCATCGCCTTGAAGTAATCGCCGCCGACGATCTCCTGACGCGCGTGCGGCGAGGCTTCGCCGGGCGCCTGGTTGAGACCCACGATTCCGTACGATCCCGAGCTGACGCTGCCGTTGAACGGCACGTTCGTGGTGAGACCGGCCCAGGCGACGCCTGGGATCGCGCGCGCCTGCTCGAGCAGGCGCTGCCAGAAGGCGGCGCGGGCACCCTCGTTCGGATACCGCGTCGCGGGAAGCACGATCTGCGCGGTAAGAACGTTGTCGGCGGAGAAACCGGGACTGACGCTCTGGAGCCGCGCGAAACTTCGTACGAGCAACCCCGCCGAAATCAGCAGGACGACCGCGAGCGCGGTCTCGACGATGACGAGCGCCGTCCGCGTCGCGCCGGTGCGCTTGCTGGCTGACGTCCGCCCGCCGTCGTCCTTCAGGAATGCCGCGGTGTTGCCGCGCGCGACGACGAAGGCGGGCACGAGGCCGAAGACGAAACCGGTGGCCAGCGCGAGCGCCATCGTGAACGCGAGGACGGCGGGGTGCAGCGACGCGTCGGGCGCGCCCGGAAGCTGGCGGCTGCTCAGCGCGATCAGGGCGCGCATCCCACTCAACCCGAGCGCGAGCCCGCCGATGCTTCCCGCAATCGACAGCACGATGCCTTCGGTCAGCAACTGCCGCACGATGCGCCAGTGGCCGGCGCCGAGCGTCGTGCGGATCGCCAGCTCGCGATGACGGCCCGTCGCGCGCATCAGCAGGAGGTTGGCCACGTTGAAGCAGGCGATGAGCAGGACGACGATCACGCCCGCCTGGAGGATGTAGAGCGGCGTCCGCACGTCGCCGACCAGCTCGTCGCGCATCGCGATCGCGAAGCCGCCGAACCCGCTCGTCTTCATGAACCCGGCGCGCGCCGGCAGGCGATCGATATTACGATCCACGATCGTCTTGATCTGCGCGTTGAACTGTTCGATCGTCGCGCCCGGACGCAGCCGCGCGATCATCACGCTGAACTCGTTGCCCCGCGCATTGTCGGACATCTGCTGCGGCGTGAACGCGAACGGCATGAGCACGGCGATCTCGCGCGCCGGCAGCTCGAAGTCGGCCGGCAGCACGCCGACGACGCGGTAGCGGTCGCCGTTGACGCGGATGTCGCGGCCGACGATCGACCGATCCGATCCATAGTGCGACGTCCAGAGTGCGTAGGTGAGGACGACGAACTTGTCGGCGTCGGGCTTCGCCTCGTCTTCGTGGAAGCCACGGCCGATGAACGGCTGACGCTGAAGCGTGGAGAAGAACGAGGGGGTTACCGCGAGCGCGCGCACCTGTTCGGGGCTCCCCCCTTCGTTCAAGTTCGCCGACCGGAACGTGTAGAGCGTCGCGTCCTCGACGGCGGGGGCCTGCGTGCGCCGATCGAGATAGTCGGGAATGGAGACCGACGCCTGCTGCAGGTTGATGTTCCGGTAGCTGTTCCAGACGAAGACCAGACGGTCCGCGTTCGGATACGGCAGCGGCCGCAGGAGGATCTGATACAGGAGGCTGAAGATCGCGGTGTTCGCCCCGATCCCCAACGTGAGCGTCAGGATGGCGACGAGGGTGAACAGGGGCTGCTTTCCGAGGGTGCGTAACGCGTATCGGATGTCCTGCATGAGGGTTTGGACGCGGAATTGGGCAACAGGGTTGGAAGTAAACTGACGCCATGCGCCGTACAGGTCCGCTCATCGCAGCCGTTATGCTCGGCGTCGTTGCCGCGACCGCCCAGCAACGGCGCTCGATCGACAGCGTGCTCGATACGCTCGACACGGTCCATGCGTTTCAGGAGACGGCGCTGTCGCCCGACGGAACGCGCGTGGCGTGGGTGGAAGACCTCACGCCGTCGGGAGATGCCGGGCCATCATTGATCTATGTGCGCGAGCTGCCCAACGGGGAGCCGCGGCTCGTCAGCGCGCAAACGTCGCGTCCGTCGAACATCCCCGCGCGCGGGCAGGGATCCGCGAGCGGCGTCCGCCGTCCGGCTCCAAACACGCTCCACGAACACGGCATCGCGTGGTCTCCGGATGGCCGGACGCTCGCGTTTCTCTCCGACGCCGGATCGCCCGGACAGCTTCAGCTCTACACGATACGTTTGTGGCTTCCGCCTTCAGGCGGAAGTCCACTTCGCAAATTGACCAACGTCAAGGGACAGCTCGACCATCCGCGCTGGTCGCCCGAAGGAAAGCGCATCGCGGTCCTGTATGTCGCCGGCTCCGCGCAGGCGACGGGCGCGCTCGTCGCCTACAAGCCCGACGCGGGGGTCGTGGGCGACGTCGTCGAGGAACAGCGGATCGCGATCGTCGATCCTGCAAAGCCGAACAGCCTGCGCGAGGTCAGCCCGGCGAATCTCTTCGTCTACGACTACGACTGGTCGCCCGACGGCACGCGCTTCGCCGCGGAAGCCGTCGAAGGATCGGGCACGAACAATTACTGGATTGCGCGGCTCTATACCATCCGCGCCGACACGGGCGAGGCGAAATCGATTTGGAAGCCGCCGCTGCAGATCGCGGCGCCACGCTGGTCGCCCGACGGACGATGGATCGCGGTCATTCACGGGATCATGAGCGACGAAGGATCGAATGGCGGCGACGTATTCGTCGTCCCCGCCGCCGGCGGCGAGGCGCACAACGCGACGCCGGGGCTCGAGGGATCCGCGCGCTCGATCGCGTGGCGATCCGCGGGCGACATCCTGATCAACGAGAACGTCGATGGCACGTCCGCGCTCGTCACCGCCGGCGTCGCCGGCGGACCTCGCACGACGCTCTGGTCGGCGGCGCAGCACGTGACCGCGTTCTCGAGCGCGTCGAAAACGGACGCCGTCGCGGGCGTCGTGCAGTCGTTCAGCGAAGCGCCGGACGTCTATGCGGGACCCGCGGGCCACTGGACGAGGCAGACGAACGTCAACTCGTCGATCGCGCCGATGTGGGGAGAGGCGAAAAGCCTTCACTGGACCAGCGACACACACCAGGTGCAGGGCTGGCTGGTGTATCCGGCCAACTACGACGCGTCGCGCAAATACCCGATGGTCGTGTCCGTTCACGGCGGCCCTTCGTCCGCGCACTTTCCGGCGTGGCCGCGGGTCTGGCAGGCGGTGTTGCCGTCCCAGGGTTACTTCGTGCTGCTGCCGAATCCGCGCGGGAGCTACGGCGCGGGCGAGGCGTTCACGCAGGCGAACGTGAAGGACTTCGGCTACGGCGACCTGCGGGACATCCTGGCGGGCGTCGACGCTGCGGTCCGCGAAGCGCCGATCGATCCCGAACGCGTCGGCATCACCGGCTGGAGCTACGGCGGCTACATGACGATGTGGGCGGTGACGCAGACGAACCGGTTCCGCGCGGCGGTCGCGGGCGCGGGCATCGTCAACTGGCAGAGTTATTACGGCCAGAACCGGATCGATACCTGGATGCTGCCGTTCTTCGGCGCGTCGGTGTACGACGACCCGGAGATCTACGCGCGGTCGTCGCCGATCACCTTCATCAAGCAGGCGAA
>QHWR01000144.1:44277-66688 GCA_003223835.1 Acidobacteriota bacterium
GCACGGCGACCGCGATTCAGAGGTGCCGACGCCGCAGGGGTACGAGTTCTGGCACGCGCTGAAAGCGCTCGGCGTGCCGACGGAGCTGGTGATCTATCCCGACGAGGGACACTTCATCGCGAAGCCGGAGCATCAACGCGACATCGAGCGGCGGCTGGTGGCGTGGTTCGAGAAATGGCTGGCGCGGTAGCGCGTGGCTTCAGCCACGCGTGCGTCCTCAGCCTCAGCGTCATCCCTCCGAGAACCTGCGCGAGCTCGAATGACGGCACGGGCGTCGACCGCACGGTCACGCGTCCGGCGCGGATCGCGTCGCAGATCGCGGCGGGATCGCGGTCGTCGCAGTCCACCTCCGAGTACGTGCGTCCGAGCTGACGGAGGTCGTGCAGATCGGAATTGCCGACGAGCGGTTTGCCGCGCGCGCGCGCCCAGCGCGCGGCCGGCGCGTTGAAGTTCAGGGCGCGCATCCAGAAGTAGCTCCACTCCACCGCGTCGAACAAATCCGCGTGCCGATGCATCAGCGAGCGGAGGCACGTGAGCCCGGGATAGAAGGGGTGCGGCGCGATCACGAGCCCGCCCATCCGCGCTTTCAGGCGCGCGACCTCGTCGAACGAACGCACCTGCTCGGCCGCCTGCGGAAAGTTGACCAACAGCACGTGGCGTCCGGCGATCGTGCGTTCGATGCCGGGCAGGAGCACGATTCCCCGGTCGCGCGCCCGATCGGCCAGCCGCGCGTCAGCGAGCTGGCGATCGTGGAGGGTGATGGCGAGCGCGTCGAAGCCCAGCGCGGCGGCGCGGTCGACGAGCGCGGCCGCGTCGTGGCGGATGTCGTCGCGCGGGTCCTCGGCGGTGTGAAGGTGAAGGTCTACTTTGAGCACGTCGTCGTCACTTTGAGCGGCAGAGCTTCGTCTCCACGAGCCACACTTCCCCGCTGAGCAAGGAGCGTTCCCGCCGATCAGGCGTATCCCTCAGGGAGATCCAGGACTATGCGGCGGGAAAGGAGGGCGGCGACGGCCTCGGTCAGGCGACTTTTGTCGACCGCGGAAAGGACGGATCCGTCCAGCGTGAGTTCCTCGGGGAGATACGTGCGGCAGGCGGCGCACTCACGTTCGTAATCCCCGGACGGAAAGCGCAGCCGCAGCGTCGCGCCCGCCTCCGTGCGCGAGACGTCGTAGAGCGGGTTCAGGCGCAGCTCGCCGCGGACGCCGCGTCGTTCCTCGAGCGGTCGCGCCGCGAACACGCTGTCGCGCCGGCTCGCGACGATTGTGACGGCGGGATCGGCGGCCAGCGAGCGCTCGTCGTCGCGCCGGGACAAGTCGATCCGTCCCGCGAGCACGTCCGCCAGCAGGTTCCGTTCGCTGAATGCCCGCGAGTCGAGCGGCTCGAAGAGCGCGCGGTATCCGTCGGGCGCGAGCGGCATCCCCGCCGACGGGTTGTCCCGGCCGCTGTTGTGCGCGTGCGTGAGCGCGACGGCGCCGTTATCGCCGATCAGCCGCAGCATCTCCGCCGACAGGAGCCGCTTGGTCCAGATGTAGTGGAAGGCGTCGGAACAGACGGCGAGCCGGAACGCGCCGGAGGCGAACGGCAGCGACACGTGCGCGTCGGCGCAGACCGCGTCGCACGCGGGGGCCGTGAACCGCCGCGCGAGCCACAGCTTCACGAACGTCCAGTCCATCAAGACGGTGGACGGCGTGAACTCCGCCATCGTTCGCGTCAGATGTCCCGAGCCGCCGCAGAGATCGATCGCGCGTCCGCCGCCGCCGAGCACCGCTTGACCGAGCGCGCGAACGACGGCGTCGGCGACGAGGAACGTGGGATCGGAGAAGCGATACAGGAAGTAGCGCGCCTCGGCGAACTCCGGCCCGAGCGCGTCGACGACGTCGCGGTATGTGGCTGACGGCGATGCAATCGCCGCGGCGAACCGGTCCGCCGCCCCCTCGTCGCCTCCGCCTGCCATCGTGCGCAGCGCGCCCGCCGGATCGCCGTCGGCGACCTGCTCCCGCGCGGTCTCGGCGACACCTTCCACCGTCATCACCGCGATCCCCGAGACGACCGGAAACTGCGAGCACTGACACGAGAGGACGGCGTCGATCGCGGCATCGCCGTCGAAGCGGTGAAAGACCGTCTCGTCAACCGTCAGCCGCCCGCCGCAATAGGGGCAGCGAAGAATGGTCAGCGTATCGGGGCGCATCGGGTTCCGGAGGCCGGATGCCGGCACACAAAAAAAGGGGCAGCCGCCGTCAGGCGACTGCCCCTCTCGATTACGCGTTCAACTCTTACCAGCGGGGCTCGCGACGACGGCCGCCGCCGCCGCTGTTCGCGAATCCGCCGGAGCGCTCCGGCTTCGGCCGCGCCTCGTTGACGGTGAGGTTCCGTCCGCCGAGCGAGTAGTTGTTGAACTGGGAAATCGCCTTCTGCGCGTCCTCGTCGGTCGCCATCTCGACGAACGCGAAGCCGCGCGCGCGGCCAGTGGCCTGATCGCGCATGACGTTCACCGTTTCAACGGCGCCCGCCTGACCGAACAGTTCCTGAAGTTCCTGTTCGCCAGCGGTGTAAGGAAGGTTTCCCACGAAAAGTTTCCGAGCCATGGTTTCTGACACTCCTGCCCGGCTTGTGCCGGACCTGTGATGGCGGACCGTCAACGTCCGTTCATCGGTAACTGCTGCGCTTCGAACTCATCATCTGGTTTCGGTGCGCGATGGTGAAAGGCTCGGACTGATGCGGAAGATGTTGAATCTAGCGCGGACAGAGCGGAGGGCTGTCTACCACCTGACGGAGCGATTATAGCACACCATGTTACCATCCGCCACCCGTGCCACGCCCGACGATTGGCTTCTGGACCGCGGTCACGCTGGTGTTGGGCAACATGATCGGGTCGGGCGTCTTCCTGTTGCCCGCCTCGCTCGCGCCGTACGGCGGCCTGGCGCTCGCCGGCTGGCTGCTCTCGGCGGCGGGATCGGTGCTGCTGGCGCTCGTCTTCGCGAGGCTCGCGCGACTGAACCCCGCAGCGGGGGGCATCTACGCGTACACGCGCGAGGCGTTCGGAGATCTCGCCGGCTTTCTCGTCGCGTGGGGCTACTGGATTTCGATCTGGTGCGCGGAAGCCGCGCTGGCGGTGGCGTGCGTCGGCTATCTCGATCCGTTCATCCCCTCGCTCGTGCGCGCGCCGGCGTCCGCCGCGATCATCGCCCTGACGATGGTGTGGCTGCTGACGGCGGTAAACATCTGGGGCCTGCAGGCCGCGGCGCGCGTGCAGTTCGTCACGACCGCCCTCAAGATCCTGCCGCTCATCGTCATCGGGATCGCGGGGATCGTCGTGCTGCAGCCGTCACATTTTCCCTTGCCGGCGGGCGGCATCCGCGCGGCTGCCGGCGGCGTGACCGCGACCGCGACGCTCACGCTCTGGGCCTTTCTCGGCATCGAGTGCGCGACGATTCCGGCCGGCGCCATTCGGGATCCGGAACGCACGATCCCGCGCGCCACCGTCACCGGCGCGCTCGTCGCCGCCGTCATCTACATCCTTAGCACGGTGGGCGTGATGGGCGTGCTCGCGCCGTCCGCGCTCGCCGCCTCGACGGCGCCGTTCGCGGACGCGGCGCGCGTCCTGGCCGGAGATGGCGCGGCGGCGATCGTTGCGGTCGGCGCGGCCGTCTCGTGCTTCGGCGCCCTGAACGGCTGGATCCTGATCGCGGGTCAGTTTCCGCTCGCCGTGGCGCGCGACGGCCTCTTTCCCATACCGTTCGCGCGGCTCTCCCGCCGCGACACGCCCGCTGCCGGCATGATCATCGGCAGCACGTTCGCGACCGCGCTCGTCGCCGCGAACTTTTCGCGCAGCCTCGTGCAGCTCTTCACGTTCATCATTCTGCTCTCGACGCTCAGCTCGCTCGTGCCGTATGCCTTTTGCTCGCTCGCGGTGTTCCTGTCGCGACGATCCGCCGCCGCCGGCCGTGCGGTGCCGCGCGCCGCCGCCGTCATCGCCTCGCTCGCCTTCGCGTACTCGCTCTGGGCCATCGCCGGCGCCGGCGCCGACGTCGTCTATTGGGGGTTTCTCCTGCTCTTCGGCGGCTTGCCTGTGTATGTTTGGATTGCTCGATCGCGATTATTAGAATGACCTCCATGCCACGCCTCGCGCTCGCGTCCGCGGCGCTTGCGGTCGCCGTCGCGGCCTGCGGCGGACGCATGCCCCCCGGGCAGCCGGGAGACGGCCAGGTCATCTCGGGCAACGAGCGGTTTGGATGGGACCAGCCCGCCGGCGACGCGGCAGAGCTGGCGACGTTCCGCTACGCGTTTTATACCGACAACGCGCGGACAGGTCAGGCCGCGGCGGCCGGTTTTGCCTGCACGTGTCGCCTGCCGTCGATGTCGTCGGGGACGCACACGCTGCAGATTGCCGCCTTCATCATCGATGCCGGCACCGTCCGCGAGAGCGCACGCTCGTCGTCTGTCACCGTCAATGTTCGGTAGCGCAGCGCACCCGCATTCACCACCTCGATCCGGATTCACCTGTGAAGCCACATGACACAAACAAGATGCTTCTGGCATTCGCATCTGGCATTTCGCATCGAGCGATGAGCATCCCGCGTGTCGCGCGGACTCTGGCGTTGGCCGCCGCCGTGGCCTGTGCGGCGACGCTCGCCGGACAGACGGCGTCGCTTCGCGCGCGCGTCTACGCCTCCGGCTTCACGGCGCCGCTCGCGTTCATCCCGGATCCCACCGACCGCACCGTCCAGTTCGTCGTCGAGCAGAGCGGACGGATCCGCGCGGTCCGCAGCGGCGTCACGGCGGACGCCGACTTCCTGGATCTCCGCGGCGCGGTGTTGTCGGGCGGCGAACGCGGGCTGCTCGGCCTCGCGTTCGCGCCGGACACGGCGAGCGGACGGTTCTTCGTCAACTTCACCGACCGTTCCGGCAACACCGTGGTCGCGCGGTTCCGCCGATCGTCGTCGAATCCTCTCGTCGCGGACGCCTCGTCCCGCTTCGATCTGAAGTGGGGTGGCGGCCCGGCGTTCATCGCGCAGCCGTTCTCGAACCACAACGGCGGCAACCTGGTGTTCGGGCCGGACGGCTATCTGTACATCGGGATGGGCGACGGCGGGTCGGGCAACGATCCCGATCATCGCGCGCAGAATCCGCGCGAGCTGCTCGGCAAGATGCTGCGGATCGACGTCGCCGTGCCCGACGCCGACGCGAACGGCTACCGCGTGCCGCCGGACAACCCGTTCACCTCGGGCAATCCGGCCGGCACGCGACCGGAGATTTGGGATTTCGGCATGCGCAACCCGTGGCGGTTTTCGTTCGACGATCCCTCGCGCGGCGGCACCGGCGCGCTCGTCATCGGGGACGTCGGCCAGGATCACTGGGAAGAGATCGATTACGAGCCGGGCGGGCGCGGGGGACGCAACTACGGCTGGCGCAACCGTGAAGGATCGCACGACAACGTCACCGCGCTCCCGCCGGCATTCCAGCCGCTCATCGATCCGATCTTCGAGTACGACCACAGCGTGGGGCAGTCGATCACGGGCGGGTACGTGTATCGCGGCAGCGCCCTCGGCGCGGCGTACGTGGGGCGTTACTTCTTCGCGGACTTCGTCCAGGGACGCGTCTGGTCGGTCGCGCTGACGATCGACGGGACGGGCGCGGCGCGCGCGTCAGGCCTGCTCGAGCACACGTCGGAACTGGGGGGCGTGTCGCAGCTCGGCAACGTCAGCTCGTTCGGCGCCGACGCCGACGGCGAGCTGTACCTCGTGAGCTACTCGCGCGGAACCGTCCTGAAGATCACCGGACCCGCGACGGCCCCGCCGACGCCGGTCAATCCCCGGATTGTGAGCTGACCTCCCGTCGAGCGCCGTCAACGCGGCGCGCGCGGACGCGTGCGAGGCGAAGGGCCGCGGCGGTTCTGAAGGCAGGTTCACGCTTTGCGCGACGCGCGCCGGCCGCGGCGCGAAAGACGCGGAACGGAGGACGCCGAGCTCCGCGCGATGAGCGCGCGTGAGGGTCCGCGTCAGGGACGGCCGGGGTGATGCGGGCCGGTTACGCCGGTTCGCGGCTGGCCGTCTGGGACGCCGCAGCCTTGCGTTCGTATTCGCGCTGCGTGCGAAGGATGCTGCACCAGTCCTTGTGCTCGGCCACAGGCATGCCGCACTCGACGCAGATGCGAATCCGCTGACGAGGTTGGCTCTTCCGCGAGAACAGCTTCTGGAAGAAAGACATCGTTGACCCCAATAGTCTCCCTTACGTATCCGGCGGGCCCAAGGTTCGCCCCGCTCTTCTCTCAGACGGACAAACCGTGGCCAAGGTTGGCAAGCCACGCCACATATCCGGGCCGTTTCGCCGTAGAATGCCTGGCCGGCTTCTTGCCCCGGCTCCCCCGGCATGTCGCTCGAAACGATCATCGGCCGATCGCTCGCGCTCTACGCGCACCCCGTCCTGGCCTGGCGGCGGCTCCGCCGGTCCGGGCGGATCGCCATCGTGCTCGGCTACTTCAGCGCCGCGTACGTCGGCGTTCTTACCGCGTTGTTTGTCTTGTAACAGGCTTTGGACTTTGGGCAAGCCTAAAGCCTCAGCCTGAGGGCGCTCGGTTCGTCAGTTCCCGCGATACACGCTCGTCCAGAGCGGCAGCAGATCGGTGAACGTCTGCTCCATCCATCGCGTCAGCCTCGCCGCGTCGGCGAGCGTCTCGGCGTGTTCGGCGCGATCCGCGAACAGCCAGCGTCCGCAGAACACCCAGCCGGCGTCGAGCGCGTTGCGGCTGTCGATCAGCCACGCGACGGCGTCCTTCGGCAGGAGGTCGGTGGCCGCCGGACGATCGCCGTACTGGATGAATCCGCCGTTGGCCCCCATCCAGTCGGTCAGCAGTTGCCGCCACGCGGACGCGACGAGACGTTGAAAACGATCGAAGTACGCGAGCACGCGTTCGCGTCCCTGCTCGCGATCAGCGGCCGGGCCGTTTGACGTCAGGTTGAAGCCGATGCCGGCGCGCAGCGAGTCGCGTCCCCACTGACGCCCGGCAAAGACGCCGACGTCGATCTGCGGTTCCCATCGACCGCCGTGGTGAATCGCGTAGAGGTGTCCGGCGCCGCTCGCATGGAGACTGTTGCGGCGGAACAGCCGGTTGCCGGACTGCGCGGCGCGATTGCGCGCGTCCACGATCGTTTCGGCGAACGGCCGATCGTTGAGCGCCATCAGCAGCGCTTCGACGCGAGGGCTGAGCGCCTCGACCGCGGCGTCCGGAGACAGGTGGCCGAGCGAATTGAACTCCTGCCGCGTGAATCCGCCGGCCGTTGGCGCGTTCGCGCGCGACGCGCGCGGCGCCGGGGTCGCGCGCCGGCGCGGGACGGCGACCGCGGCGGTCAACGCCGTGCGACGCTTCGTCACTTCGATCCGCAGATTGCGCGCGATCGTGTTCTGCGGGTTGATCTGCAGCGCGGAGTCGAGCGCCGATGTGGCCTCGTCGAGTTGCCCCATCTCGAGGCAGCAGCGCGCGAGGCGTGTCCACGCCCCCTGGTTCGCGGGCGTGAGCCTGGTGAGCTCTTCGTTGGCACGACGCGCATCGAGGCCGAATTCGCCGCGCCGGGCGAAGTCCACGGCCTGTTGTTCGAGCGTGATGATCGGGTCCACACCCGCATCATATACGGGCGCGCGCCGAGGTGCGCGAGCATCCGCCGGCGATGCTCGACCTGACGGTCCGTCAGCTCCACCCGCGCTCGCGCCGGGCCTGCCGCTCGCAAGCGATCGCGCGATCGCGTCGAGCGGTAACGTTCGAGCCGCACAGGCGGACGGTTTTCCATGAATCTCTCCGCCGCCACAATAATCGCAAGGTGTGACAGGGCAGGTCACGGCGTTGCAATCCCCGCGGAGCGAAGGCGGCCGTCATCCGTCATCTTCTCTCAACGCTCGCGGGGCCCCACCCCCGCTCGCTCTCGCTCGGCGACTTCGCGCCTCGCTCGGGCCGCAGGCGCTCCTCGATCCTCGGTCCTCGGTCCTCGGTCCTCGGGACTAGTGATAGCCTGAATGGCTGATGTCGCTGGAAAAGCTGAATCCTTCACTGGTGAACGAGGTGCGTGCCCTCGAGAAAGAAGGGCGCGCGAAGGCGCCGGAGCGCGTCATCACCGGGTACGTGCCGCCGAGCGGCGCGCGGGGGCCGCGATATACGCTGCGCGGCGCGAGCGGCGAGTTCCTGCGGATGAACTCGAACAGCTATCTGTCGCTGTCGAACCATCCGGCATTGCTCGAGGCGGCGGATGCGGCGGCGAGGCGCTTCGGCGCGGGGCCGGGCGCGGTCCGCTTCATCGACGGCACCGCAATGCCGCACGTCGAGCTGGAAGACAGGATCGCGCGGTTCACCGGACGTCCTGCCGCGAAGATCTTCAACTCCGCGTACACATCAGTGCTTGGCCTTGCGATCGCGCTGACCGGCCCCGACACGTTCTGGATCGGCGACGAGCTGAATCACAACTGCATCATCCGCGCGATGCGGATCGCGAACGTGCCGAAGGAACAGCGCGCGATCTTCAAACACAACGACGTCGCGGATTTGCAACGGCGGCTCGACACGGTCCCGTCGAGCGCGGGACGCGTGCTCGTGATCTTCGACGGCATCTTCAGCATGCGCGGCGACAACGCGCCGGTCGCCGAGACCGTGCGGCTGACCGGTCGGTACGAATCGCGATACCGCGACGGCGTCGTCACGATCATGGACGACTCGCACGGCATCGGCGCGTACGGCGAGACGGGGCGCGGCACCGAGGAGTTCTGCGGCGCGCGCGTGGACATTCTGGTCGGCACCTTCGGGAAGGCGTTCGGCGTCAACGGTGGGTTCATCGCGGGCAGCCCCGAGCTGGTCGAGGCGGTGCGTCAGAAGGCGGACACCTACATCTACACGAACCCGCTCGGCGCGGCGGATGCGGCGGCCGCAATCGCCGGCGTCGCGATCGCCGACGGCGCGGACGGACGCGAGCGGCTCGCCAACCTGAAGGCCCGCACGAAACAATTCCGCGACGGTTTGACGGCGCTCGGGTTCGAGTCGATTCCCGGGCCTCACCCCGTCGTGCCGCTTCTCGTGCGCGAGACCGAGCGGACGCGCGCGATGGTGCGCGGCCTCTTCGATCGCGGCGTCCTCGCCGTCGGCCTCACGTTCCCCGTCGTCCCGCGCGGCGACGAGACGATCCGCTTCCAGATCAACGCGGCGCACACGCCGGCCGACATCGAACACGTTCTGGGGGCGCTTCGAGAAATTGCACCACCGGGATAACAGAGGTAACAGAGACTTTTTGTTCTCTGCTGCCTCTGTTACCTCTGTGGTGGAGATCCTCAGCCCGGCACGCTCCCGCCCTACCGGGGCGACACGATGACGAAGTCCAGCGGGTCGCTGCTGGCATTGCCGAGCGTGTGCAGGGCGTTCGCCGGCACGATCCGGACGTCTCCGCGGCGGACGCGGTCCGCTCCCCAGTACGACACCGCCGGCCACGTGTAGCCACCGTTCAGATACACGACGACCGCGTCGCGCGGATGGAAATGGAACGCGTCGATGTAGGAGTTTCCCGTGTAGCGTTCTCTCGTCACCGTCACGTGCGCGTTGTCCACGAGGTTGATCATCCGGGGCTGACGATCCATCGCGTACGCGTACCCGGAACGCCGATACATCGGCGCCGCCTCGGCCGGCGTCATCCCCGGTGCTCCGGACGGCGCGGCCTTCATGTCGATCACAATCGCCTCGAAGCGTGATGCGCCACGATTCGTCACCGCGGCGTCCTCCACCCACGCGGCTTCATGCGACGGGAGGCGGCCATCCAGGTCAGCCGTCAGGAAGATGACGACGCGTCCGTTCGGCGCGGCGGTGTCGAGGCTCTGCCCCGGCGCGAGCGTGACGCGCGCCACGCGGACCTGATCGTTTTCCCATTCGACGCGATACGGATCGGTTGGACGCTGCTGGGCTGCGTACGGCGCCTGCGGCAGCAGCGTCAGCGCAACGAGCGGTACGAGTGCGGCGATACACATGACGTTCTCCTTTGACGCGACGGGCGGAGAAGGTCATGTGCAACCTAAATGCCGAGCGTTTCATGCACCCTGAACAGACGGAATCTTCTTTTGTAGGTAAACATCCTCCACACCCACTCGGCGGGACCGAACGCGGCGACCGACAGCCACCACCGACTCAGCATCATCTGCAGTCCGAAGAACACCGTTGCGCCGGCGAGGAGGACCGTGAGGCTGACGCGGCCCCACAGGCCGAACCCGATGCCGTAGAAGATCAGGACGCCGGCGACGCTGTGCAGGAGGTAGTTCGACAGCGCCATGCGGCCGACCGGCGCGAAGGCGCGCATCGCGCGCGGAGCGCGCTGGAAGAGCAGGCAGATTCCGGCGGCATACGCGAGCGACAGCGCGGGCGTGCCGATCGTCTCCGCGATCATGTAGAACAAGCCGATGACCGTTGGAAAGCGCGGCGCGGTCGAATCGCCCAGCACCGCGCCGGCGAACGCGAGCGGCAACCCAATCGCAAGGCCAAGCGCGAACGTGTTCCGCACCAGCGTCCGATGCTCGTCGAGCGTGGCGAACACATTCAGCCGTGCCGCGTAGAAACCGAGCAGGAACATCCCCAGCACCCGCGGAAAGAACATCAGGACGAGACGCCGGACGACGCCGGCCGCGGTGAAGAGCGCATTGCCGCGAACGATGTCGAGATAGTTGCCGCGCGCGAACCCGTCGATCGCCTTCATCAGGATCGGCGGGAGCGAGTCGTCGGCGCCCGGCGGGGGCGGTGTCGCCAACCGCGCGAGGCCGAGCAGGACGAGATACAGCGGGATCGGCGCGGCCAGCCAGATGAGCGCCCACCGCCGCACCGTTCGATCGTCGCGGCGGACGAACGGGATCAGGGCGAACCCGAGCACGGCATACGTGAGCAGGATGTCCCCCATCCAGATCAGCAGCGTATGCGCCAGGGCGATGAGCGTGAGGCCGACGAGCCGTCGCTTGAAGAGCCGCACGGGGTCGGCGCCGCGCGCGGCCGCGCGCTGCATGAACACGAAGAAGCCGACCCCAAACAGGAATGAGAAGAGCGAGTAGAACTTGCCCGCGACGAGGAACTCGAGCAGAAAGTCCGCGGCCGGGTCCGCCGCCGAGAACGGCAGCGCCGCCTGCTGCGCGCCGGTCAGGAACTCATAGCCGGCGAACGCATCGACGTTATAAAGAAGGATGCCGTAGATCGCGACGCCGCGCAGAATGTCGAGGACGTCGATCCGTTCGGCCGTCCCCACCGGCCGAACGCCCGCCCCGTCCGGCGCCGCGGTCGCCATGCGGGCCGAATTGTAAACTGCCTTCTGCCTTCTGCCCTTATAATCCCTGCTCGCCCTTCGGGACATCGCCACATGACCGCCGTCCACCATGACGAGTCCGCCCGGCTGGCGGCGTTGCACCGGTATCGCATTCTCGACACCGGCCCCGAGCGCGCGTTCGACGATCTCACGCTCCTCGCCTCGCACATCTGCGGCACGCCGATGGCGTTCATCACGCTCGTCGACGCCGACCGCCAGTGGTTCAAGTCGCGCATCGGCGTAACGGTGCCGGAAACGCCGCGCGCCGTGTCGTTCTGCGCGCACGCGATCCTCCAGCGCGACCTCATGGTCGTGCCCGACGCGCGCAAGGACGCGCGGCTCCGCGACAACCCGCTCGTCACGGGCGATCCGCACATCCGGTTCTATGCGGGCGCGCCGCTCGTGACGCCGGAGGGGCACGCGCTCGGCGCGATCTGCGTCCTCGACCGCGTGTCGCGCCGGCTCAGCCCCGAGCAACTCACGGCGCTCGATGCGATCCGTCATCAGGCGGAGGCGCAGCTCGAGCTGCGGCTGCACATCATGGAGCTGGAGGAAGCGCTGAAAGCGCGCGAACGCGCCGAGGCGGAACAGGCCGCGTTGATGGAGGACCTGCGCCTCGCGCACGACGAGGTCAAGAAGCTCAGCGCGCTCATTCCGTTCTGCTCGAAGACGCAGTTCGAGGTGACGATTCCCGCCGTCCCCGGCGCGATCGCCACCGTGACGGACGGCGTCACGCAGGTGCTGCACGCCAAGCGATGGCCGGAGGATGAGATCATGGCCGTCGAACTGGCGCTCCAGGAGGCGGTCGCCAACGCGATCCGCCACGGCTGCCGGAACGATCCGTCCAAGCACGTCCAGTGCTGCGTGACGTGCGACGACGCGGGACAGGTGATGATCGTCGTGCGCGACCCGGGATCGGGGTTCGATCCCACGACGGTTCCGAATCCGCTCGAGGCGCCGAATCAGTTGAAGCCGAGCGGCCGCGGCATCTTCCTCATCAACGGCCTCATGGACGAAGTGGGCTTCGCCGACGGGGGACGCGAACTCAAGATGAGGAAGCGGAGGACCGCGGAGGTCTGAGCCCCGTCCCGCAGCGGTGTGATGTCACCACAGAGATCACAGAGATCACAGAGAAACCTCTCGATCCTGTCTTGATCCATCCGATCTCCGTGACCTCTGTGATCTCTGTGGTGCGTACCTACCGCCCGTACTTGCGGAGAACTTCTCGCAGCCTCTCGTGCGAAATGGCGTCGACGACGCGCCCGTTCGCGCCCTGCATCGTCTCGGCGGCGACGAGCGCGTTGACGATCGCTTCCTCCGTCGCCTGCACCGTCGCGGCGAACACCGCGTTGATCGCGTCGTTCGACAGCATCTGCACCGTCGTCACCTGGCTGCCGCGCTGAGGCGTCGCTGCGTTTGGATTCGCGGTCGAGAACGCGATGAAGATGTCGCCGGAGCCGTTGCCCGACGTCGCGCCCGTGCGCGCGAGACCGAGCGACGCGCGGCGCGCCACGCGTTCGAGCTGGTGCGGCAGGAGTGGCGCGTCGGTCGCGACGACGATGATGATCGAGCCCATCTCGCCGTCCGTATCCGCGTCCGCAGCGCGCGGCTTTGGCCGCGCGTTGCCACCGTCGCCGCCGCCGCGCGGCGGCGCAACCGGTATCTCGACGCCGACCGGGACGCCCGCCACGCGCAGCTCCACGCGGCGCCCGTGGTTCGCCTGCACGAGGACGCCGACCGTGTACCCGCCCCCCTGCGCGTCGAGCTTGCGCGACGCGGTCCCCGTCCCGCACTTGAACCCGTAACAAATCATGCCCGTCCCGCCGCCGACGTTGCCTTCGGGCACCGGTCCCGTCTTCGCGCCGTCGAGCGCCTGGAACACGTGTTCCGGCTTCACGTGAAAGCCGTTGATGTCGTTGAGCGAGCCATCCCACGTCTCGGCGACGACGGGGAGCGACCAGGGCTGATGCGTGGCGCCGTGCCGGAGCGCCCAGGCGATCGAGGCGTCGCGCACGGTGCCCACACTGTGCGTGTTCGTGATGAACACCGGTCCTTCGAGAAAGCCCGACTCCTTGACCCAGGTCGTCCCCGTCATCTCGCCGTTGCCGTTCAGCGCGAACCAGCCGGCCATCACGGGATCGTTCGACGTCTTGCCGCGCGGCAGGATCGCCGTCACACCCGTCCGGATGTTCTGCCCTTCGATTACGGTGACGACGCCCACTTCGACTCCCGCGACGTCGGTGATCGCGTTCAACGTCCCCGTCGATCCTTCGAACGGGACGCCGAGGTCGCGCGCGCGCGGCTTCGACGGCTGCTGCGCGAGGATCGTAATCAGGAGCAGCGGGAGGATGCCGTGCATGCCGCGCATCCTAACAGAGCGTCCAGTTGCCAGCTTCCAGCTTCCGGCTCAGCTTGAATGATGAGCCTCACTCCGCGAAAGTACTCGGCATGACGACGACCAGCTTCACGGAACACGCAGAGGTGCCGACGCGCATCGGCGGACTGACGATCAAGGGCGAGTTGGTTGCGCGCGAAGACCTGACGATCGAGGGAACGTTCGAGGGGACGATCGAGGCGCACGGCCATCGGCTCGTGATGGGCGCCGGCTCGCGCGTGCGGGCGACCGTGCACGCGCGCGTCGTCACGGTACTCGGACGCCTCGAAGGGCACATCGCGGCCGACCTCGTGGATATCGGCCCGGACGCGCTCGTGGACGCCAGCGTGATGACGAAACAGCTCGCGCTCGAGGAAGGCGCGCGGTTCAACGGCGCGGTGAACACCGAGCGCGCGCGCGCCGCCGGCGAGGTCGCGCGGCGCAAGTCGGGAATGGGAGGATCTTCCGCCTGAGTGCGTTTAGCGGCGCTTGCTGCTCCGCGCTGCCGCCGGTCGCCGCGCGCCGGCGCTCGCCGCTTTCTTGATCACCGCGACCGCGCGCCGCGCGCTCTCCTCGTCGCCGAATCCAAACACCGCCGAGTAGCGGCGCGCGACCACCTGCGCGACGACGAAGTCGAGGTTGATCCCGGTTTCCGCGATCGCCCGCGACAGCCGGCTGCCGAGCCCCGGCGAGTCGTCGCCCTCGACGAGCAGCGCTGGAATCGACGAGGCGCTGAACCCGCCGCGCTCGGCCGCCGCCGTCGCGCGCTTGCCCGAGACCGGAAACAATTCAACGGCGCCGTGTCCCGCCTGCCCGGGAATGCGGTACGCCATCAGGATGGTCACGTTGACGCTTGCGTCGGCGAGCGGCGCCAGCGACTCCGCCAGCGCGCCGGGCCGATCCTGGATCTCGCGCCGCCAGAGCGCGATCGGTTTCACGGAGATTGCCATCGCGGTCTCCTTTGTCTTGTCGGTCCTCGGTCCTCGGAGATCGCTTCTTGTATAACTCCAGCCCCGGCGTGTCAACGGCCTGGAGGAGTGGGGGCGGGGGTCAGCCCCGCACGCCGACGACCTTGATGTTCCTGAGCGTTCGAAGGTCGGCGACCTGCGAATGACGGCTGACGAAGAGGCGGTGGTATTCGTTGATATTCACCGTGAGCGGAACGATGCGGGAGCGATCGCCGGGGAAGGCACGGTGCTTGTCGGCCATCGCCTTGGTGGCGAACCGCATGTTCGCGTTGTACCGTTTCGCGAACCGCGATCCGCGGCGGCCGCGGAGCGACAGCCGGTAGATCGTGCGGCGGCCCTTCGGATCGAGTGCCGCGGGCGGAATCGGTTTCGGGACAGGTTTCTGGTCGGGCCACGCAAAGAACAGCCGGCCTCCGAAAGCGTCCGAGGGAGCCAGCGCCCCGGCGGCGGCGGCCGTCCCGGCCGCGAGGAACGCGCGTCGATTGACGACCATCGCGCACTCCTTAACTTAAAAGGAAGAAAAAGCAGGGGGAGGTCCCGTATTCTCCCCGCCGGTTCCGCCGGCGGTTCCGGCGGGCCCAGGCTTGACGGCCGACCCTGGGGATTGCGGCCCCAGTTTCAACGGAGCGGACGCGACTGACGGAGCAGGTCTCCCCTGGCCATCCACGAAGTCGCCGCCGATCGAGCCGTCCTTCTGCGCAACTCCTGCTGTCCAATACGGCCCCCCGCCGGCGTCGTTCTGGCGGCGCGGTTACGGGTCTGTTAACTCTGACCCCGCCGCCGCGTAAGTACGAGTGAACACGGCATTCTCGTCAACCGTAACTCTCCTTATGCTCCGAGACGTGCGCTTCGCGCTCCACCTCATGGTCAAGGAGCGCTGGTATTCGGCGGTCGCCATCGTGGCGCTGGCGCTCGGCATCGGCGTCAATGCCACCGTGTTCACGCTCGTGAACGCGGTCCTGATCAAAGGCCTGCCGTTCAAGGACTCCGGCCGGCTTTACATGCTCACCCTGCAGAACAAGACCGGCGGACGTACCGGCGTGTCGTATGCGGATCTGCAGGACTGGCGCGCGCAGATGCGCACGTTCGTCGGTCTCGGCTCGTTCAGCGGCAACACCATGAACCTGAGCGACGATCGGTCCGCGCCGCAGCAGGCGCGCGGCCAGATGGTCAGCGCGAATACGTTCGCGCTGCTCGGCCAGCAGCCGTTGCTCGGCCGCGACTTCGCGCCCGGCGACGATCGCAAGGGCGCCGAACCAGTGGCGATCATCGGCTACACGATCTGGAAGACGCGCTACGCGGAAGATCGAAACGTGCTCGGGCGATCGATCCGCATCGACGGCAAGCCGATGACGATCATCGGCGTCATGCCGGACAACATGCAATTCCCGTCCAACGCGGAGCTCTGGATCCCCTTCGTGCCGTCGGCGGAGCAGGAACGCCGGGGCGCCAGGATGCACCAGGTGTTCGGGCGGCTGCGGAACGACGCGAGGCGCGCGCAGGCGCAGACCGAAATGAACGGCATCGCCGGACGCCTGGCCGCGGCCTATCCCGACACGAACAAGGAGTTCACGGCGATTGCCGTCGAGACGTTCAGCGAACGGTTCAACGGCGGCAACATCCGCACCGTGTTCCTCGCGATGATGGGCGCCGTCAGCTTCGTGCTGCTCATCGCATGCGCGAACGTCGCGAACCTGCTGCTCTCGCGGTCGGCGCATCGCGCGCGCGAAATCGCCGTCCGCATCGCCCTCGGCGCCACGCGCTGGCGCGTCGTTCGTCAGTTGCTCGTCGAGAGCGTCCTGCTCGGCTGTTTCGGCGGCGTGCTCGGTCTCCTGCTCGCCATCGTCGGCGTGCGGGCTTTCGACCGCGCCGTCTCGAACACCGGCAAGCCGTACTGGATCACCTTCACGATGGACTTCACCGTGTTCGCGTTTCTCGCGGGCATCTGCGTGTTGACCGGCATCCTGTTCGGCCTCGCGCCCGCGCTGCAGGTGACGAAGACGAACGTGGGCGAGGTCCTGAAAGAAGGCGGACGCGGGAATGCCGGCGGCCGCCGCGCGCGGTGGCTGAGCGGCACGATGGTCGTCCTCGAGCTGGCGTTGACGCTCGTGCTCCTCGTCGGCGCCGGGTTGATGGTCCGCAGCTTCCTCAAGCTCTACACGATCGATCTGGGCTTCCGTCCCGATCACCTCATGAGCATGCGGATGCAGTTGCCCGACACGAAGTATCCGACGCCGGAGGCGCGGCGTGCGTTCTACGAACGGCTCGCGCCGCGGCTCGTGTCGCTGCCCGGCGCCGAGGCCGTCGCGTTCACGACGAGCGTGCCGCCGTTCGGCAGCGGCCGCCGCGGCCTGGAGATCGAGGGACGCCCGCCGCGGAAGCCCGAGGAGCAGGCGCCGCAGGTTGGGGTCGTCACGATCAGCCCCGCGTTCTTCGACACGATCGGCGTGCAGTTGCGCCGCGGACGGTTGTTCGGCGACAGGGACGGCGCCCCCGGTGCGGAGACCGTGATCGTCAACGACAAGCTCGTCTCGCAGTTCTTCAACAACGAAGATCCAATCGGACGCCGGATCCGGTTCGCGCAGGATCCGCCGCGGCCCGGTCAGCCGCCTCCGGCTGGGGCCGCGCAGACGCCGCCGGTGTGGCGCACGATCGTCGGCGTCAGCCCGTCGATCCGGCATTCGTCGCCGCAGGACGCCGAGCCGCCCGCCGTCGTCTACCTGCCCCATCGTCAGGATCCGCCGGGGGGCCTCGCGCTGCTCGTGCGCAGCCGGCTCGAGCCGGGCTCGGTGATGACCGCGGTGAGCCGTGAGGTGCAGGCGCTCGATCAGGATCAGCCGGTGTTCACCGTGCAGACGATGGACCAGATGCTCGCGCAGGCGATGTGGCCGTATCGCGTGTTCGGCAGCCTGTTCGCGATTTTCGCCGGCATCGCGCTCGTCATGTCCGCCGTCGGCCTGTACTCGGTGATGGCGTACTCCGTCACGCAGCGGACGACGGAGATCGGCGTGCGGATGGCGCTGGGCGCGGAAGGACGTCAGGTGTCGTGGTTGATTCTGAAGCGCGGCCTCTGGCAGCTCGCGCTCGGCCTGACGCTCGGCCTCGCCGGCGCGTTCGGCCTCAGCCGCGTGCTGCGGACGATCCTGGTGCAGATCACGCCGACGGATCCCGCCACGTTCGCGGCGATCACGACGATCCTGACCGCCGTCGCCATCGCGGCGTGCATCTTGCCCGCGCGCCGCGCCACGCGGGTGGATCCGTTGATTGCGCTGCGCGCGGAGTGAAGACAAATGTCGAATGCCAAATGCTGAATGCCAAAAGTGATCCGAGCCGACCGGCAGAGATTTCTTTTGGCATTTGCCATTTGGCATTTGGCATTGACGTTAACTCAGTAACACCTCCAGATCCTCCCTGCTCAACCGGCGGAGCAACCCCGTGTCGGCCTGCAGGATCGCGTCCGCGAGATCGCGCTTCGTGCGCTGCAGCTCGGCGATCTTGTCCTCGACCGTACCAGCCGCGAGCAGCCGGTAGGCGAACACGTGGCGCGTCTGGCCGATCCGGTGCGCCCGGTCGATCGCCTGCGCCTCGACGGCGGGGTTCCACCACGGGTCGAGCAGGAACACGTACTCCGCGGCGGTGAGGTTGAGGCCGAGTCCGCCCGCCTTCAGGCTGATGAGAAACAGGCGGCATTCGGGATCGTTCTGAAAGCGGTGGACGCGCGGCTCGCGATCGCGCGTCTTGCCGTCCAGATACTCATACTGAACGCCCTCGTCGTCGAGGTGCGTGCGGAGCAGCGCGAGCAGGCTCGTGAACTGCGAGAAGACGAGCGACTTGTGTCCTTCGGCGCGCAACTCCGCAAGGCGCGGCAGGAGCGCGTCGAACTTCGCGGACGGCGCCGTCCGGCGGCGCGAGTCGATCAGCGCGGGATGGCACGCGGCCTGACGCAGCCTGAGCAGCGCCTCGAGGATCTGCATCTTCGACTTCTGGAGTCCCTCGCGGGCGATGCGTCCGAGCAGCGACGCGCGGTAATGATCGCGCAGCTCGTCGTACAGCTCGCGCTGCGCGCCCTGCAGGTCGCAGTGAATCGTCAGTTCCGTCCGCGACGGCAACTCCGGCGCGACCTGCGCCTTCGTGCGCCGCAGGATGAACGGCCGCAGACCTCGCGCGAGCAGCTCCATCGCATCCGGGTCGCGCCGCGCCGCCGCGATGCCGTGCTTTGCGAACGCGGCTGACGTCCCGAGCAGTCCGGGATTGAGGAACTCGAACAGGCTCCACAGCTCGCCGAGATGGTTCTCCACCGGCGTGCCGCTCAGCGCAAGCCGATGCTTCGCGCGCAGGAGGCGCGCCGCCTTCGCGCCCGCCGTCGCCGCGTTCTTGATCGCCTGCGCCTCGTCGAGCACCACGTACTCGAACTCGACGTCCTTCAACCGCAGCGCGTCGCGACGCAGCGTCCCGTACGTCGTCAGCACGATGTCGTGGCCGTCGAGCCGCTCGACCGTGCGCGCGGCGCCGCTGAAATCGAGCACCCGCAGCTTCGGCGCGAAGCGCGTCGCTTCCTCCTGCCAGTTGAACACGACCGAGCGCGGCACCACGACGAGCGACGGCGCGGTCGTCTCGCGCTTCGAGCGGAGGCGATCGAGCCATGCGAGCACCATGACGGTCTTGCCGAGCCCCATGTCGTCCGCGAGGCAGCCGCCGAAGCCGAATCGCCGGAGGAACGCGAACCAGCCGAGCGCGTCGCGCTGGTAGTCGCGCAGGTGGCCGACAAACGATGACGCCGCGTCGAGCGGAGCAATGCCGCTGAACGACGCAAGTTCTTCGCGCGTCCGCGCGAAGCGCTCGTCCACGCGCATCGCCGGCTGCGACGCGAGCGCCGCGTCGAGCAGCGCCGCCTGCGACAGCGTGAACCGGACGTGATCGCCGGAGGCCTCGCCAATCTGCGCGATGCCCGCCCAGCGCCGCAGCCATTCCTCCGGCAGGATCCCGGACGACCCGTCATCGAGCGTGACGGTCGTGCGCCCCTGGCGGAGCGCCTGCAGCAGCCGCGGGAGCGACAGGACCTGGCCGTCGCCGAAATCGACCGTGCCGTGCAGCTCGAACCAGTCGATGCCGGAGCGGATTTCCGATCGTGTTGATTGCGCGGTCCGGAACACGCGTCCCTCGGCCTCGACGCGCCACCCTTCCGCGATGAGGATTCGGACCGCGCCCGGGAAGCGATCCACGGCGACCGCGAGCGTCTGGCGCGAGAACGCGTAGTCCCATTGCTTCGAGAACCCAATCTGCGACAGCCGCGTGAGCGCCGCCTGCTCCGCGGCGAGGTCGCGGCGGACCAGCCGGCGTCGATCGGCGTCGTACGCGGTCGGTCCCGTGTCGGGCCTGACGTGAAACCCGCCGTAATCGAACGTCACGTCCGCCTGGAGCTGCGTCGTGTACGACCGCTGTGCGGCGCGGACGTTGACGCACGGCTGCGGCACGCCGGCGGCGATCTCGAACTGCAGTTCTTCAGGAAGCTCCAGCGGATCGACCCCCGATCGCGCGAGCACGTCGACGAGCAGTCCGCTCGCATCCGGCGGGATCACGAGCGGACCGGACGCGCGGAGCTGCGCGAGCCACGCAAACGCGCCGCGCGCGTCCAGTCGCGCGACGGTGCCGCCGTAAAAGACGTAGCCGCTCCCGAGCGCCATCAGCGGCTCGCGAATCGCCATGCGGTCATTGCCGCGTACGAGCGCGCCGTCGATCGAGAACCCCGCTTCGCCGCGCGCGTG
This sequence comes from Acidobacteriota bacterium, assembly GCA_003223835.1. Lineage (GTDB taxonomy): Bacteria > Acidobacteriota > Vicinamibacteria > Vicinamibacterales > 2-12-FULL-66-21 > Gp6-AA38. The sequence goes on from QHWR01000144.1 coordinate 64,691, forward strand.
CACGACCTCGAGACGAAACGTCCACGGTCCCCGGCCGTCCCACGCGAGCGGCGCCAGCTGGTCGGACGGATCGCGTCCCGTGCGAATGAACGCGCGTCCTGTCTGGACGATGAGCGGCAGCGCGCGATCGATCAGCGGCCCGGCCAGCCGGAAGATCGTGCTCGAGAGGTTTCGGTGCCGGCTGGTGTAGTCGTCGGGAGCGCCGAAGAGCAGCGGCAGGATCTCGCGGTCCGCAGCGTCGGGCAGTTGATCGATGTCGGACGCCAGGAGCATCGCCGGCTTCGGCTTGCCCCACTGGCCGTTCCTCTTGCGCTGGCGGTACTGCACGTCGAGCGCGATTCCATCGCCCGACAGCGTGCTCGCCCGGTCGACCACGTAGACGATCTCGCCATCCGCGTACCGCGGTTGAGGGGCGAGCGCGTCCTTCCGCGCGACGCGACCCGCGAGATCCTGAAGGAACTGCTCCCACGCGCGCGGGCGCGCGGGAGGACGCGGATCGGCGCTCCGCCCCCGTTCCTGCGCCATCCGAGCTCCGCCATCCGTCATCCGCCATCCGTCATCGGTCGCCGGCCGACGAAGTGCAGGTGATGGCCGCCGGAATTCGGGATCGGACTCGACGTCGATCGGATCCAGCCTGGCGTAGTCCGAGACGTCGCCGTCGCCGAGCAGGAACCCGCGCCGCTCTGCCTCGAGCAGCGTCGCCCAGATGTGCTTGCAGATGTCGAGTCGATCGTAGAAGTAGGGGCACTCGCACGACGCCGTGAAGTTCGCCTCGTTCTCGCGGTCGATGATGACGCGGTACTTGCGCGATCCGTGGACCGTCGCCTCGACGTGGGTGGCCGAGCCGTCGATGCGGACGACGGCGCCGTCCTGCTGATAGAAGCGCCCTTTCGTGCGGCTGCCCGCGGCGACGGATCGACCGAGGATCCGCGTCAGCGGGTGCGGGAACGGGCGGACGTCCATCGCTCGATTGTAGGCCGGGGCCGCGGCGGCAATGCCAAATGCTGAATGCCGAATGCCAAAGCATATGGATCGAGGCGACGCCTCGTAGTGCAGCCCCTTTGCGGGCTGCTCGGGATCCAGCGATTTTCAAACCTGTTACGTCAGTGCCTTGGCGCAAGACGACGAGGGCGCGGAAACTGCGCACCTCACCGTTGGGTCATGTGGCAGATCCTTCAATGCAAAGAATGGTCACGCGACCGAATGCAAGGAGTTCCTCGATTGCCGCGAGGTCCGCGCGGAGGCACGCATCGTGCTCATCGGACGATGCTAGACTGCGGAGCTACGGCGATGGCGGAGACACTCGAGACGATTGGCGAAAAGCTCGAAGCGCTCGGCAACGGGTTCGAGGCGCTCGGCGCGAAGGTCGCGGCGCTCGACGCAAAGGTCGCGGCGCTCGACGCAAAGGTCGCGGCGCTCGACGCAAAGGTCGACAAGGGTTTTGCATCCGTCGACGCGCGCTTCGCGTCGATAGACCAGCGCTTCGCGTCGATAGACCGGCGCTTCGCGTCGATAGACCAGCGCTTCGCCTTGGTAGACGAGCGCTTCGATCGGTTGGAGAAGGCGGTCCAGGACGGCGACGAGAAGACGCGTGCGTTCCTGGGCGTGAAAATCGACGACGTGGCCGGACAGGTCAAATTGATCTTCGAGAAGGTGAGCGTCATCGATGAGCGCCTCGAAGCTGATTCCGTCGAAGCCGCGACAGTCCAGACGACGCTCGAAAAACATGACCTTCGTCTCATCGCGCTCGAAACCCGCCGCACGCGACGGAAGGCGCGATAGGATACGGACATTCTCTGTTCCGGGAGTTGCGCGTGAGGCTCGAACAGCATCTTCTTTCGGGGATCGCCGCGCTGGCGTGCATCGCCGCACTCGCCGGCTGCACGTCGACCCCAACGTCCCCGACACCTGTGGTGACCTACAGCCAGGCCGATCTGCGCATCGGCACCGGCACCGAGGCGGCGTCCGGCAACACGATCACGGTGAACTACACAGGTT
>QHWR01000269.1 GCA_003223835.1 Acidobacteriota bacterium
TCGAAGAACATCCGGCGCCGGTTGCACTTCTGATGTCCGTCCTCGAAATAGTTCGTCGTCCAGGTGTCGTCTTCCGTGAGGAAGATCGAGTCGGCGTCGCGATCGCCGCCGGCCAGCTCGTTCGCGACGTTGCGGAAGTAGAAATGACGGAAGATGCGGTCGAACTCCGTCATGTAGATGTCCGCGACGCGCGTGTCGCCGCGGATCAGCAGCATGTTCTCGTCGTTCTGCAGCAGCGACCCGGTGGAGAAGTTCGCCGACCCCGAGCAGACGAGCGGGTCGTCCGAGAGCGGATCGATCAACAGGAACTTCGTGTGGATGAAGAACACGAACCCGTCGTTCTTCGGACGATACAGCTCTTCCTTGAGAAACCACTTCTCCAGCTCGAACTCCTGGATCCGCGTGCGCGCGACCGGCTTGCCGTCTTTCATCCGGTACAGCTCGCCGAGCGGCACGCCGTACGACAGGATGATGTGGCTGACGTCCTTCATCAGCGTCTTCTTCGCGTCCGCGGACGTCGGTTTCTCCATCAGCACGAACCGCATCTGGTCGCGCTTCCGCGCGATCGGCGTCATCAGGTTCTTGCTGATGCCGAAGGCGGCGGTGAACCAGATAGAGTTCGCCGCGTTCAACATCCGGCGGCCGTACCAGTCGAGCATCACGGATCGCGTACGGGGCGAGAACAGCCGCGCGATCGATTTCTCGGCGATGACCTCCTCGGGGTCGGGCGTGAGCCGCGCGGTTTCATCCCTGGCGTCGGCCAGCTCGGGATCCGTTTTGACCAGCTCCCAGAGCTCCAGGTACTGCTGCGCCGTCTCGGGGTCGGCCACGCGGTGCCCGACATTGGTCTGCCCCAGAAATCCGGATGCGGTGAAGTTCGTGGAACCGGTCCACACTTCCACGGGCGTCCGGCCGTCCTTGAGCCGCACGATGAACTTGTTGTGCGGAATCTTGGTCTTCGATCGACGGAAGGTCACCTTCTGGTCGTCGATCGGCAGGCCGGCGGCCTCCATCGCCGTCTCGTTGGGCGATCCGTCCGCGTCGCTCGTGTCGTGATAGACGATCCGCACGTCCACGCCGGCGTCGAGCCTCGCCTTCAACGCGTCGAGAATCGGCGGATACGTGAACTCGTAGGCGGCCACCCGCAGCGCCTCGCTGGGCGGTGTCTGGTTGATGTAGTTGAGGCATGCCTCGAGGAGTCCGCGCGACAGCCACCGGACCTCCGGGTCGTTGGGATCGTTGATGTTCGTCGGCGGCCGGTTCCCGAATTCCTCGGCAAACTTCTGGCTCGCGATCGCGCCGCGGTTGAACCAGACGCCGTGGCCCGTGCCGTCCCACTCCTTCTCCGTGTCGATCTCGATCGCGATCTCGTCCCTGGGATCCGTCGTGAGGGCGCCCGGCGTGCCGTACATCGGCCGGATCCGCAGACGATACTTCGTGCCGGGCGTCGCGGCGTAGTCTCCCCAGAGAAAGCTCTGCACCGGGAACTCGTTGGTGTAGAAGCAGAGGGGCTTCGTGGGATCCGCCGGGTCCATCGCATTCTTCGGATCCGGCACGATCGACTTGAAGACTTTCTGGGACCGCAGCCACCGCGGCGCGCCCGCGCCGACGCGCTCGCGCTGGAACGCGAAGCCCAGCAACCCCTCGCGGCGCGCGTCGGGACAGTCGAGCGCCAGGAGGATCGTGTGCGTGCCGCTGATTGCCGTCCCCCGAAAATCACGAGAAGCCTTGGCCGGTTTCCGCATCGCTGCCTCCCTCTGTTTTCAACAGCCGGCTACGAGGTGCCCGCCGTCGAGGACGTCGGCTTCGGACCCGCGCTGCGAATCGCGTTGACCTGCTGCAGCAGGCCGAACCAGAACGGCGCGCCGAGCGCGGCCAGGAGCGCCGTCAGGAACAGGCCGAATAGCTTCGCGGCGGTCGCATAATCCTGCACCGTTCCCGTCGGGTAGCAGTTGCGCTGGCTTCGCACGCCCTTCTCGTCCTTGCAGACGCCCCATCCGACTGGCAGGGCGCCGAACGCGTTCAGCGCGTTGCTCCCGGCGAGCTGCTGGCCGAGTTCATCCCTGAGCTTCGCGAGTTGTTTCTCCTCGTCGCTCCCGGGGGGCGCCGTCTGCTCTGCGAGGGCGCTGACGCGCGACCGCAGGTCCGAGTCTTCGGCCAGCCGCAGCGCGACCTGCACGCTGTCGGCGTTCATGATGACGGTCAGGACGCCGGCGATGAGCAGGAGGAACCAGCGCACCTTCCGTTTGTACCAGCCCGACGCGTGATCCATCGCCGCGTCGTACCAACGCTCGATCTCGTCGAACGCGCTGCGGATCTGGGCCTCCGCCGTCGCCGCCGAGCGCTCCGCGCGTTCGAGCAGCGCCATCAGCGATTGCTTGAGCTGCGCGTCGCCGACGTTGTTGACGGCCTGCTTCAGCGTCGCCACGGTCAACGGCGCCGCCGCGGGCGCGGCCCCCGCGACGGCCGCGGCCGCCGGCACGAGGGCCTTGAGCCGCGCGACGAGCGCCTCGGCGAAATTGCGGGCCGGCACGTACGCCGGATCGCGCGGCCCGAAGGACTTCGACGAGGTCAGCGACAGCACCTTGAAGAGCGGATGGCCGAGCACCGCCTGCGCGTCGGCGTTCCCCTGAGTCGTGCCGCCGAGCAGGACCTTGACGGCCGCCTGCAGATGCCGCGCGCGCAGGTTGAAAATCTGAGCCAGCCATTCCTGGATCGCCGTGCAGAACAGCGCGATCAGGAGGTAGAGCAGCACGAGTCCGATCGCCACGTCGACAACCACCGATCCAGACATGAGTCGTCCTCCCTGGCCGCCGCGCGCCTGCCCTCCGCGCAGCGCGGACGCGCCCGCTGGATATTAACGAAAGCCGGACCCGAACCGCACGGATCTCCTCGAAGTATTTTCCAGGCAGGGCGAGCTTACTGAGGGGAAGCGTGGCCGGCCAAGCGCCGCTGCTGTGCGGCGCTCCAGCCCAGGAGCGTCTCGACGTAGCGCCGGCTCTCGCCGGCGAACCGCGCGGAGAGGTCCACGCGCTCGTCCGGATCGTGCTCGACGTCGAACCATCGCGCTCGCCGCGAGCCGGCATCGTAGATGAACTTCCGCGGTCCGTCGCGCAGTCCGAGAAGCCTCAACGAGTAGTCGGTGAAGAAGAGGGCCGCGCGCGGCGCCGCGTCCAGCATCGAGCGTCCCTGATACGCGCGTGGAATGGGAGCGCCGAGCAGATCGAGCACCGTCGGCGCCGTGTCGATCAGGCTGACAATCCGCCGCGCGTGGATCGCGCGATCGACGAGGCCCGGCGCGGCGATCAGGAACGGGACGCGCACGTTCTCGTCGTACACCTGGAACGTATGCCCGTAGTTCCCGTCGTGCTGGCCGAACGCTTCGCCGTGATCGCCGAAGACGATCCAGAGCGTCCGGCGATCCAATCCGCGATCCTGCAGTCCGCGGCGCAGCGCCCCGAGCGCCGCGTCGGCATAATGGAGCGCGTTGCGATACCGGCCGAACTCGTCGCGGTCGGGAAACGGACCGCGCTCGGGCGTTTCATAGGGATGATGGCCCGCAATCGGCAGATACGTCACCATGAACGGATGGCCGGGGCGCTCCTCGTCGATCCAGCGCAGGATGCTCGCGACCGTTGAGGGCTCGTCGACGCCGAAGCTCGAATTGTGCAGGCCGCCGACGTCGCCCGCGTCCGCCAGCCGCGCGAATCCGCGGTCCCTGACGATGGCGTTCATGCCGAGATACGCGAAGCGCCCGGAATGGAACAGCGCGGTGCGATAGCCGCGGCCGGAGAGGACCGCCGCGATCGACTCGCACGGCACGTCCGCGTACGTTTCGACGTCGGTGTCGAGCGCGGGGTAGGCCGAACAGAGAGTCGAGAACAGCCCCTTGATGCTCTCCGGGTACACCGCATACGCGTGGTCGAACACGATCGCCGAATGCGAGAGGTCCGACAGGTTCGGCATGACGTCCGGATCCGCCCCGTACACGCCAAGGTATCGCGCCGCCGTCGATTCGAGGCTGACGATCACGATGTGACGGCCGGCCGCGATCCCGCGAAAGCGCGAGAGATCGCGATCGGCCGTGGGCGCGAGATCGCTCGCACGCCAGTCCCCGTCTGGCGTCGCGGCGGCGACAGGCGGCACGACGGTTCCAACGAGCGCCGTCCACGCGTTTCGTTCGAGCCCGGCGGTGTCGACCCGCGCGGCAGCCGCCGGGCCCAGGGCGGCGCA
>QHWR01000068.1:0-383 GCA_003223835.1 Acidobacteriota bacterium
GGATGCGGAAGTCGTCGAGCGAGACGATCTCGTCGCCGGCGTTGACGCCCGCGTCGAACGCAGGCGTCCCGCGGCGGACGCGCGTGACGACGAGGCGTCCATCCTCTCCGCGCGTGTCGGCGCCGAGCCATGCGCCGGGTCCCTGATCGGACGCCGCGGTGCGGAACTCGAGCCCGTACCACTCGAGCGCGGCCGCGTAGTCCAGTTCGTCGGTGGTCTCGAGCACGCGCCGGAACCAGTCCGACAAGTCCGTTCCGGCGACTTCGCTCGCCGTGGCGCGGAACTCCGCGGGCGTGTAGCCTCGCGGGCCGGAATACCGCTGAAACGCGAGCCGCATGACGTCATCGAGGGTGCGCGCACCCGCCGTCGCCTGACGCACGCGC
>QHWR01000068.1:393-11462 GCA_003223835.1 Acidobacteriota bacterium
CGCGCTGTTGACGGCGTTCTCGTCCGGCCGGTACTGCTTGATCCACGCGTCGAACGAGGCGCTTTCGACCGGCTGCGTGAGGCGCCCGGGCGTCGCCTGGAGCGACGCGACCGCGCTCGAGAGGCTGCCGAGATATTCCCCGGCGGTGATCAGGCCCGCCCGCGCGAGGATCACGTCGGCGTAGTAGTCGGTGAGCCCTTCCGCGATCCAGAGGCTGCGCGTGTACACCTCGTGCTCGTAGTCGAACGGACCGAGTTCGACCGGCCTCAGCCGCTTCACGTTCCACAGATGGAAGAACTCGTGGCTCGCGGTGCTCAGCCAGGCGAGGTAGCGCTCGCGCGTGGACGTCGCCCACCGGCTCGCCATCATCATCACGGAGTTCTTGTGCTCGAGTCCGCCGCCGGTTTCCGTGAGCACGTTGAAGAACACGTACTTGTCGTACGGCAGCCCGCGCCAGAGCTTCGCCGCGGTCTGCACGACCTTCTCGAGGTCGCGCGCGGCGCGCGCGCCGTCGAACACGCCGGCTTCACCCACGTCCACGAGCAGGTGCGGCTTTCCGTCGACCGTGAAACGGTGGACGGCGGGGTTGCCCGCGACGATGGGGCAATCGACCAGCGTGTCGTAATCGGGCGCGCGATAGTGATGCGCGCCGCCTTCCGGAGAGTCCGGCAGGCCGGTGACGCTCGTGCGCCACGCGCCCGGCAGCTCCAGGCGGACGTCGTGCGCGCGCGGCCGCAAGTCGGCGAGCGTGATGAACGTCGGCGCGCCGTTCAGCATCGCGAACCCGTCTTCGACCCAGTCGGACCTGACGGTCATCTCGTGCGCGAAGACACGATACGTCAGCGTGATCGCGCGCGCGCCGTTCGTCGTCACACGCCAGCGGTTTTTCTGCGTTTTCTGGATCGCAAGCGGAACGCCTCCGTTGCTCGCGGCGACGTCCTCCACGTGGCGTGCATACTCGCGAACGAGGTACGACCCGGGAGTCCAGACCGCCATCATCAGGTCGACGTCCGCGCGGCCGTCGGCCGGAATCGTCGCGGTGACCTCGGCGTAATTCGTCTGCGGCGCGGGGAAGCGCACCACGTAGCGGATCGGCTCGAGCGTCTGGGCGGCGGCTTCGGCTGCCGCGAGCAGCGTCAGTACGACCGTGACCGCCAACAATCGAGGTTTCACGAGACGCACGGGCCGTTCACGCATCGAAACGGCGCTCGACACGGAGTACTTTTGGCATTTGGCATTTGGCATTTGGCATTCCGCGCGCCTACCTCTGTATGCGTGCGGAGCCGCCGCGTGCGAACGCGCGAACTTGCTCGAGCGTCGCCATCGTCGTGTCGCCGGGGAACGTCGTGAGCAACGCGCCGTGCGCCCACCCGAGCTTGACGGCTTCCTGCGGCGGCTCGTTCGTCATCAGGCCGTAGAACAGCCCGGACGCGAAGCCGTCGCCGCCGCCGACGCGATCGTGCACGTCGAGGTCCACCGTCGGCGAGACGTGCGTTTTTCCCTCGACCCAGGCCACGGCGCCCCACGAATGGCGGTTCGTCGAGTGAACCTCGCGAAGCGTCGTCGCCACGATTTTGATCTGCGGGTACCGCGCGACGACACGCTCGATCATGCCGACGAAGGAGCCGGGGTCGAGCTTCGACGAAGATGAGGCGACCTGCGGACCCGGAATGCCGAGACCCTTTTGCAGGTCCTCCTCGTTGCCGACGAGCACGTCCACGTGCTCGACGATCCGTCCGAGGACGGACTGCGCGCGTCCGAGCCCGCCCGACGCGCTCCACAGGCGTTCGCGATAGTTCACGTCGAAGGAGGTGACGGCGCCGTGCCGCTTGGCCGCCTCCATCGCTTCGACGATCAGCTCCGCGGTCGTCTCCGACAGCGCGGCGAAGATTCCGCCGCTGTGAAACCAGCGGACGCCGCCGGCGAAGACGGCCTTCCAGTCGAAGTCACCCGGCTTCAGCTGCGCCGCGGCCTCGTTGCAGCGGTTGTAGAAAACGACGGGTCCCCGGACGCCGTGCCCCCGGTCGCTGTAGACGGTCGCCATGTTCGGCCCGCGGACGCCGTCGTGCGCGAAGTGCTTGTAGAACGGCGTGACCCCCATCGCGCGGACCTGTCCCGCGATCAGCTCGCCGATCGGGTAATCGACCAGCGCCGTTGCGATCGCGGCGCGCATCCCGAACGCGTCGGCGAGGTTCGCGGCGCAGTTGAACTCGCCGCCGCTCACGTGGATCGAACACGTCGTGGCCTTGCGGAACGGGACGAGGCCGGGGTCGAGGCGATGGACCAGCGCGCCGAGCGCCAGGAAATCGAACGTACCGCTGGAAGGGATGTTCAGCGAGGTGCCCACTTACCAGACGAACACGGCCCGCTTGCCGTTCTTCTTGACGAGGTCGTCGATCGTCGTCTTCATGCGATCGCGGCGGGCGAGCATGGCCCTGATCTGTTTGTCGCTGAGCCACGCGCCGAGCGCCGCCTTCAGCCCGGGCTCGTCGAGCGCGGCCATTTTCTCCCACAGCGCGGTCTCGACGTGATCCAGCTTCTGCGGGAGCATGTTGCGATCTTCCATGAAGGACCGCGAATGATCGATGAGGTACAGGTTCCACTCGCCGTCCACGAGCAGGTTGCCCTTGTTGTCGTCGGGGTTGCCGATGAGATCGTCGAACAGCTTCATGCGTGCGAGCTGGCGCGACCAGGAATCCGGCTTCGGCAGCGCCAGCGCCTGTTCCCAGGACTTCACCCCTTCCAGCCAGAGAACGAGCGCGCCCGTCTCGCGCTGGTACGTGCGCTCGATGGTCGGCGGCACCATGCCGAGCCCGAGGAGCTTGTCGAGTTCGTACGCGGCGATTTCGGACTTGTAGCTTTCGAACCACCCGCCCTGATAGGACGGTCTGAGCGGTTTCCACGCGGCGGATCGCGCGAGGCCGCCCGGCGCGAAGAAGGCGCGCCGCGGGCGGGTCACCCCGAGCGGGATCATCTCGACCCGCTCGATCGGCGCCGTGCGCAGGAACTCCTCGTATTCCGCGGGCCGGCCGTCCCACACGCGTGCGACGGCCGGCGCCGTCGCCGCCGGCGCGGGGGCCTGCGCGAGAAACAGGAAGAGGATGGTGTGGAGCAAACGGGCATAACTTAGCACAAGTAGAATGATGCCGTGCTCGCGATCGGGGACGTCCTGGACGGGAGGTATGAAGTCATCGCGCCGATAGCCGAAGGCGGGATGGGCGCGGTGTACCGCGCCCGCCGGCTGATGCTGGGTGACGAGGTCGCGTTGAAGATCATGCGCCCCGACTTCGGCGCGGAGCCCGCGGCGCGCGAGCGCTTCCTCCGCGAGAGCCGCGCCTGCGCGCAGCTCCGCCACCCGAACATCGTCTCCATCTTCGACTTCAATCTCGACGACGCGGGCCATCCGTTTCTGGTGATGGAGCTGCTCAACGGCCCGAGCCTCCGGCAGCACCTGGCGGATCGGGGAACCCTGACCGTCGGCGAGCTGCAGGAGATCATCGCGCCGATTTGCGGCGCGCTGCAGCTCGCGCACGAGCGCGGCGTGCTGCACCGCGATCTGAAGCCGGCGAACATCGTCGCGCACGACTTCGGCGGCGGAGCGCGCGTGCACAAGATCGTGGACTTCGGCCTGGCAAGCGTCCGCGAGTCGACCGATGCGACCCGGCTGACCGGCGACCATCAGTTCATCGGCACCATCGCCTACGCTGCGCCGGAACAACTGACCGGCGCTCCGGCCGACCCGCGCGCCGACCTGTACAGCCTGGCGGTCGTCGTCTTCGAGCTGCTCACCGGGCGCGTCCCGTTCCCCGGCGACGAGCCGATGGCGATCGTCACCGCGCACCTGACAATGCCGCCCCCCGCGCCGAGCAGCCTGCGGCCGGACCTGCCGGCGTGGGTGGATCTCGTCCTCGCGCGCGCGCTCGCGAAGCGCCCCGACGATCGCTACCACGACATGGAAGCATTCGGCCGCGCATTCGCGGCGAGCGAGGCCTCGGGCCGCCCCACCGTCAGCGCCTCACGAGTGAGCGGGATCGCCACGGTGATCCCCGGCACCGGGTTGCTCGGCACGTACGACCTGGGCCGCCGGATCGGTCCGGGACGGCTGGGCAGCGAAGTCTTCGAGGGCACGCATCGCGCGCTCGGACATCCCGTCGCGATCCGGATGCTGCGCCGCGGCGCCGAGCGCAACTGGGACGCGGTGCGCGCGCGGTTTCTGCGCGAGGCGAAGACGCTGCAGGTCGCGCATCCGTCGATCATCCAGGTCCGCGACTACGGTGAAGAAGGGGACCTCGTGTATCTCGTCACCGACTTCATTCCCGGGGCCAGCCTGCGCGAGCGGCTGCAGGCGGACGGCGCGATGCCGTGGCCGCGGCTCGCGCCGCTCCTCGCGCAACTGCTCGACGCGGCACGGGTGCTGCACCGGCGCGGCGGGCTGATGTGCGGGCTGACGCCCGACATCGTCCGCATCGCGGCCAGCGAAGAAGACGACGGTGAGCGTCTCATGATCTCGAGCGCCGGCATCTGGCACGCGGAGGATCTGCTCGCGACGATGAGAGAGCAGACCGTGCGGGGGAGCGGGATCGCGGACGTCGAGGTGCGCTACGTCGCGCCCGAGCTGCTGACCGGCAAGGACGCCGACGTCCGGTCCGACATCTTCACGCTCGGCGTCATCGCGTACGAGATGGCGACGGCGAACCTCCCGTACGACGCGGCATCGCTCCCGGCGCTCCTCGGCGCGATGCTGCGCGGCATGCCCCCCGACCCGCGCGAGATGCAGCCCACGCTGCCGGAGTCGGCCGCCGCCGCGATTCTGGAAGCGCTGCGGCCCGAGCCGTCCGACCGCTTCGAGAGCGTGCGCGCGTTCAAAGACGCGCTAGACCTCGATTCCTGACGCGCGGTACAAGAACGCGAAGATATCGGCGTCCTCTTCAATCACCTTCGACAGGGGCTTGCCGGCGCCGTGGCCCGCTTTCGTCTCGACGCGGATCAGGATCGGCGCATCGCCGGACGTCGCGGCCTGCAGCCGCGCGGCGAATTTCTTCGCCATCCCCGGCGAGACGCGATCGTCCGTATCGGCGGTCATCACGAGCGTCGGCGGGTAGGCAACGCCGTCGGCGACGTTGTGGTAAGGAGAGTAGGCGAGCAGGTATCGGAACTGCTCCGGGTCGTCCGCCGATCCGTACTCGGGAATCCAGAAGCGCCCGACGGTGAACAGGTGATACCGCAGCATGTCGGCGACCGGCACGCGGCAGATCACGGCGCCGAAGAGATCGGGCCGCTGAACGAGCGCGGCGCCGGTCAGCAGCCCGCCGTTGCTGCCCCCCTCGATCGCGATCCGGCGCGGCGCGGTCCAACCCTCCCGAATCAGGTACTCTGCCGCGCAGAAGAAGTCATGGAAAACGTTCTGCTTGCGGTCCAGCATGCCCGCCTCGTGCCAGGACTCGCCGTACTCGCCGCCGCCACGCAGGTTCGGGACCGCGACGAGCCCGCCCCGTTCGAGGAGCAGGAAGTGGGCGGCGTCGAACGTTGGCGTCACGCTGATGTTGAAGCCGCCGTACGCGGTCAGCAGCACCGGACGATCGCCGTCGCGCGCCGGGCCGCGCGCGTGGACCAGAAACATCGACACGCGCGTGCCGTCCTTCGATCGATACCACACTTGCTCGATTTCATATGCGGCGCTGTCGAAGCGTGGTCTGGAGACCTGCGCCAACGGATGCAGCCGGCTCGTCGCGATCTCGTAGCGATACGCCGTCGGCGGCTCGATGAACGACTGAAACGTCATCAGCACGTCGTCGTGCTCGGGCCGTGCGTCGAGGCTCGCGAGGGATCCGTACGGCGGCAACGGCACGTCACCGGCGGCGGCGCCGTCCAGGTTGAAGAGCCGCACGCGGTTGGCAGCGTTGTGCAGGTACGAGACGACCAGCCGCTCGCGCGCGGCGACCGCGGTCGCGAGCGTGTCGGGGCCCTCCGGAATGACGACGCGCGGTGACGACCACGGATCCGTTTCATCGACGGAAATGATCCGGCCGCGCGGCGCGTGCAGATCCGTGCGGAAGAACAAACGTCCGTCGGCGGATCCCGCAAACGCGAACACGGCGTCGTAGCCTGCGAAGAGCACGCGGGGAGCCGCGCCCGGCGTCGCGAGATCGATCAGATGAATCGCGCTTCGCTCGCTCGCGCCTTTCTGAGCGGTGATGACGACGAAGCGATCGCCGGCCGACAGCTCGACGAAGGGCACGACCTCGCGGTCGTCGGCGACCGCGAATACGAGCGGGTCCCGCGACTGCGGGTCACCGAGCCGATGGAAGTAGATACGGCCGAAGTAGTGCTCGTCTCCCGGCGGCACGGTCCCGGGTTCGGGGAATCGCAGGTAATAGAATGCCGAGCTGTCCTTCGTCCATGCCACGCTCGCGAATTTCACCCAGTCGATGCGGTCCGGGCGATCGCGCCCACTGTCAACCTCGCGGACGAACAGCTGCTGCTGATCGCTGCCGCTCTTCGAGAGCGCGTACGCGACGAGCCGTCCGTCCTCGCTGCCGAACACGGCGGTGAGCGCGACGGTGCCGTCGGGGCTGAGCGTATTCGGATCGATCAGCGGACGCGGCGTCGCGGCGACGCCGTCCTGCACCATCAGCGCCGGCTGGTTCCTGAGGCCCGGGTTCCAGTTGAAGAAGTAATGATCGCCGCGCCGGAACGGCATCGTCGCGCGCGGGGAGTCATACAGCTCCGTCAGCCGCTCGACGAGCCGATCGCGAAGCGGCCCGTCGAGATGCGTGCGCGTGAGCGCGTTCTGCGCCTCGACCCACGCGCGCGTTTCATCGCTGTCCGGCTCCTCGAGCCAGCGGTACGGGTCCGGTACCGTGACGCCGTGGAGCACGTCGACGACGTCGGCCTGGCGTGCACGCGGGTAGGGCATGGCAATTGGTGAATTGGTGAGTTGGTGAATTGATCAATTGGTGGACTTGAGCACAATCCACCAACTCACTAATTCACCGATTCACCAATTCTCGAATACGCTGACTATATCCCGTGCGCGTGAAGCATCCGGTCGCGTGGTTCCTGGCGGCGGTCTTCCTGATCAAGCTGGCCGTCGTGTGGCAGCTGCGCGATCATCCGCTGCTGCAGCCCGACGCGGGACTCGACACGTCGGTGTACGCGACGCTCGCGGCGCGTGTGGCAGCCCGCGATCGCGATCGTGGGGCTGCTGGCGGTCGCGAGACGATGGCGGCCGGCGCTGCTGATGTGCGCCGGACTGTTCGTCGCACTGCTGCCGGTCGGACGCCCGCTCGACGACGGCGAAGTGTCGGCGTACTTCTACGGACTCGGCTGGCAGTGGATCCGTCTGCATCCAGGCGCCGCGGCTGCGCTCTTCTCGCGGAAGATGCTGTATCTCTTCAACCGAGCGCACATCTTCCTCAACTACAGCTCTCCGTTTTATGCGCGCGACATGCGTACGGTGCTCCTCGTTCTCATCGTGGGCGCATGGCTGCTCGTGCCGTTGGGCGGTGCGGGGCTGATCGCCGCCGCGCCGCGCGACCGCATCGTCCCTTACTTGATCTGGGTGTCGTTCGTGCCGGCATACGCGGTCAGCGTCGCCGTGTTCTTCGTGTCGGAGCGCGATCGATTGCCGCTGCTGGTGCCGTTGTGCGCCGGTGCGGGAGCCTTCGTGGATTGGGGGCTTGGTCTCTTCCGCCTAAAGGCGGAAGCCACGGGAGACCGGGAGGAAGGAACCAGGCGCTCGTGGATGGCGGCCGTTCGACCGAAGCGATTCCACACCTCCAGCGAGCGTTGAAGGCCGGCGTTCGCGTCGACCTCGCGGGTTTCGATCTCGCGCGTGCGCAGGCGGCGACCGGCGATCGGACCGGCGCCGTCAGGACGCTGCAGTCCGTTCGAACGACGGTCCTTTCAAGAAACGCATTGGAGTTCCTCCGTCATCAGGGATCAACCACAGAGTTCACAGAGGTCACAGAGACCTGCAAGTAAAGATCCGAAAACCATTCTCCCTCTGTGATCTCCGCGATCTCTGTGGTAGATGCGCGCTTCCACGCTCGCACAGGGCTCAATCGAGGCTGTTGGCGTGAACGGCGGCGCCCAAAAGTCCGGATTCGGAATTCAAAATCACGGCGATCGGAATCGTCGCGATGAAGTCGTTCATCGGATCCTTGGCATGGAAGGAGTCGAGGAAGAGACCCGACGTCAGGGCCGGCAGGATCTTCGGCGCGATGCCGCCGCCGACGTAGATGCCCGCGGTCGCCGTCGCGCGCAACGCCAGGTTGCCGGCTTCCGCGCCGTACGCGGCGACGAAGAGATCGAGCGCGTCAACGCATTGCGCGCAGCGTCGTTCGAGCGCCGCCTTGCTGATCCGCGCCGGCAACTGCGCGATGTCGGGCATGGAGCCCACGCCCACGCACAGCCGGCTCGGCACGCGCGCGATCCCCGAGACGAAGGGCTGGGTGCCGAAGGAGTCGTGCGTGAATTGATAGATATTGACGAGACCTGGCCCGGAGATGACGCGTTCCACATCGACCCGGCCGTACATCTTCGTGAGCACCTGCAGCAATTCGATCTCGCGCGGCGTGCGCGCGCCCCAGTCCGCGTGCCCCGCCTCCGTCGCGCTGGGCACGAATCGGCCGTCGATGTTGTGCAGCAGCGCCTGTCCGAGTCCGGTGCCCGCGGCGATCACGGCGGCGTTGCCCCCCGGCTGCGCGATGCCCTGCTGAATCACGGCCAGCTCGCCCGGTTCGAGCACCGGCACTGAATACGCCATCGCCTGCAGATCGTTGAGCAGCGCCACCCGACGGATGCTCAGCGACTCGCCGATCGCTGCGGCGTCCACGAGCCACGGCACGTTCGTCAAACGCGCGACCTGATCGGTGACGGCGCCGGCGACGCCGAACACCGCCGCGTGCAGCCGCCGCGGATCGACGTTCTGCGCTTTCAGGAACTCGCGCACCATCGGCACCGGCCCCTCGTAATCGAGCGTGGGGAACTCGCCGACCTCGATCGACGCCGGCCGTTCCGGTGCGCGTGAGAACAGACCGAACAGGCTTTTCGTGCCGCCGATGTCGCCTGCGAGGAGCATCCAAGGGAGATTGTAGTCACAATGGCCGCTCTTGACATTCCAACCGCTCTGCCGCATCGTTCGGCGTCAATGACGTCGTCTCCGTCAGACGACGCGCGGCCCCGGCAGTTCTACAGCGTCCGCGACGTCCGGAACCTCTATCCCGCCATCACGGACAACCATCTGCGATATCTGGAGAAGTGGGGATTGGTGCGGCCGTCGGTCGCGTCGCCGGGCGAGCGCTGCTACACCTTCACGGATCTGACGACGATCAAGCAGCTCGCGGCGGAACTGGAACGCAAAGTGCCGCTCAAGACCGCGCTGCACGCGCTGCACGCGGCGCATGCGGGACAACTCGAGCTCGACTTTCACGCGTCGGGCACGGCGCCGGCAAAAGTCCTCGCGCTGAGGGCGCGGCAGCAGCTGAAGCCGGCCGCCGATCGCGCGCCGGCGGCCGGAGGCATCCCGTCGCCGTTCCCGGATCCGCAGACGGCGCTCGCGGCGAAGTATTTCCTCGAGGGCTCGCGTCTCGACGACGGCGATGAAAAGAAGATGGAGGAGGCCGCGGCCGCGTATCGGAAGGCGCTGGTGATCGATCCCGACCTGGTGCCGGCGATCGTCAACCTCGCGAACATCCATTACGCGCGCGACGAGCTGATCGAGGCGCAGGCGCTCTACGAACGGGCGATCGGTCTCGACGGCGATTGTTTCGAGGCGCACTTCAACCTCGCCAACATCCACCATGACCTTGGACGGTATCCCGATGCGCTGATCTGTTACCGCGACGCGGTTGCGCTCAATCCGGGATACCCGGACGCGCACTTCTATCTGGCGGTGACGCTGGAGAAAACCGGGCACTCACCGGAAGCCAAGCCGCACTGGAAGGCGTATCAGGAACTCGCGCCGAACGGCGAGTGGGTGGAATTGGCGCGGGAATTCAGTGAATGACGTCAATGCCAACTGCCGACTGTCAAATGCCAAAAGCAATCACGTCCAGCGACTGCGAGCTCTTTTGGCATTTGGCATCTGGCATTTGGCATTAATACGTGTACTCCGATCGTTCCCGTTTCTTCGGCGTCCGCCGGAGCTTGTAGTACGCGCAGTCGGGGCACCACGAATCCGGCTTGAACCCTTCCTTGCCGGCGAACGGCAGCACGTCGCGGTGCGTGCAGAACGCTCCCTGCTCGGGGGTCGCGCGCCAGCGGCAGGACTTGAACTTCTCGGCCGCCGCCGACAGGGCCGGCGCCGCGGGGGCGGTCTCCGGAACAGCCGGCGCCTGCGGTGGATCCGCCGCGGCCGGGGGAGCGCTGAATCGGTTGAATTCGTCCATCATCCCTGCAATTCCGGTCCGAACGACCGCTGCAGCGCTTCGAGCGCGCGTAATTCTTCGGGCGATACCAGCGTGAGCGCCGTGCCCGTCATCTCGGCCCGACCGGTGCGGCCCACGCGATGCACGTAGCTCTCGCGCGACGAGCGTACGTGATGCCGTCGATGTCGAGGCCGCGTGCCGCCACGTCGGTTGCGACGAGCACGTGATGGCGGCCGCTGCGGAAGCCTTCCATCGCCGCCGCGCGCTGCTGCTGCGTGCGATCGGCGTGCAGCGCCGCCGCGCGGATCCCGGCCGAAATGAGCTTGCGCGCCAGCTTCTCGGCGCCATGCTTCGTCCTGACGAACACGAGCACGGGGCCGGCCGTGCGCCGGAGGAACCTCGCAAGCCATTCCGTCTTCTGCGATGACGGCACGTTCTCGACCGCGTGCGTGATCGTCTTGGCCGGCCCTCCGGCCGCGCCGACCTGCACGTACTTCGCGTCGCGCACCACTTCGCCGGCCAGCTTCATCACGTCGTCCGGCATCGTGGCGGAGAAGAGCAGCGTCTGCCGCCTGCCCGCGGGCGGCAGCGTCCCGACGATCCGGCGGACGTCGGGCCAGAAGCCCATGTCCATCATCCGATCCGCTTCGTCGAGGACGAGCGTGTCGACGCGCTCGAAGTTCACCGCGCCGTTGCGCT
>QHWR01000068.1:11494-12038 GCA_003223835.1 Acidobacteriota bacterium
CTGCGCGTCCATGCCGACCCCGCCGTAGACGGCGGCGCTCGTCAGGTCCGTGTGATAGATGAAGCCCTGGACGTCGTCCTCGATCTGGACGCACAGCTCGCGCGTCGGCGCGAGGATCAACACGCGCGTGAAGCCGCGGTCCTGCGGGTCCGCGGCGCGCGACTGCAGCATGCGATGGAGTATCGGCAACAGGAACGCGGCGGTCTTGCCGGTCCCGGTATCGGCGCAGCCGATGACGTCGTGTCCCTGCAGCGCGATCGGAATGATCGCGCTCTGAATCGCCGTCGTCTGAACGAACCCGCGCAGGCGCACGCCGTCGAGCAGCGCTGGCTCGAGCGGCAGCGCGGTGAACGCGACGGGCGACGCATCGTAGTCGGCCTGCGGACGAGACGCTGTCTGCGGACGATGAGGCGCCTGAAAACGGGCCCCGCCGCCACCGTTGGGGCCGCGCCGGCGTTGCCGTTTGCGTCGATGGGTTTGGGGTTGAGCGGTGTGGGAATCCAAAATATTTCAGCGAGCGCGGAAGGTGATGATGCCGCGAACG
>QHWR01000068.1:12063-35671 GCA_003223835.1 Acidobacteriota bacterium
AAGCGGCGCATGCGGCCGCTGAGCTGGGCGAGGACCTCGTGGCCCTGGTCGCACTGCACGCGGTACAGGCCGCCGCTGTGGACCGCTACGACGGTTCCTTGCACATCAATCAGATCGTCCTTGCTCAAGTGCTTTCCTTTCCTTATCCAAAGATTGTGCCACACCGTGCGCATGCAGCGCAAACCGTAAGTGCCTACAGCTGCTTGACCGCCTCCTCGATTTGGCGGGCAAGATCGGCATAATCATTGCCCTTCAAGGACATCGGCGCGCCGAACGCCACGCGCGCCGGCGCGACGGCCGGGAATCTCCACGAGTGGTGCAGCACCTTGTCGAGCCCTTCGAGGCGCACGGGCACCACCGGGACGTCGAGCCGTGACGCGATCATGCCGACGCCGGGCAGAAAGCGGTCGATCTCGCCGTGTTCGGTGCGGTGTCCTTCCGGAAAAATCAGAATCGACCATCCGCCGCTCAGCATTTCGCCGATGTAGCGCAGCGTCTGGCGCGTCCCCGCCTCGCGCTGCGGAAGCGGGAACGCGTTGAAGAACAACGACGCGAGGTAGTAATTCAGGCTGTTGGTGAACCACGCGCGCCGGCCGAATTGTTCCGGATAGAAATGCGCCTTGAAGAATTCCTTCGCCATCGCGGTCGTGACGCGGTCGCGCCATCGCGGCGGCAGCGAATCCAGGATCGCGGGCGTGTCGAAATGACTCTGGTGGTTCGCGGCGAAGATGACGGGCCCCGTCACACCCTCGAGATGCTCGAGGCCGGTGACCGTCACGCGCGCGAAGATGCGTCCGACCGGGAGGATCCACGTCGGGAGGCTCGCGCGCCGCAGCGTGCGCGCCAGCCACGTACGGTTCCAGCTTGGGAAGTCGATGACGTCCGCGTGCGAGACGACCGCCGCCGCGCCGCCCGTCTCGAGCGGCTGCGTCAGCGCGTCGAGATCCGCGACGGTCTTCGCGGACGCGAACCTCGCTTCGTCGATCGTGACCTGGAACGCCTCTTCGAGCGCCATCATCAGCTCGACGCGTTCGAGCGAGCTGAGCCCCAGCTCGTCGATCGTGGTCGCGGGCTCGATCGTGCGTCCCGGCGCGAAGCGGGCGAGCACCGACGGGAGGTCGCGCCCTTTCGCCTTCTGCGGGGGCGCCTGCGCGCCCGCGATCCAGTTTCGCAGCTCGCGGCGTTTCAGCTTGCGTGTGCCCTCGGTGCGCGGCAGGGCGTCGCCGGGCCACACCGCCGCGGCGCGGACCTTCTGGTGATCCTGCAACTGCGCGTTCGCGGTCCGCACGACCGCGTCCACGTCCGTCCCCGGCGCGATGCGGAGGACGGCCTGGACCCGCTCGGTCGATGATCCAGGCACCGTCGCGCCGACGACGGCGGACTCGACGACGCCGGGGACGGCGTTCAGGACGCGCTCGACGTCCTCCGGGAAGACGTTCAGTCCTTCCGGCGTGACGATCATCTCTTTCTTGCGGCCGCGGATGTGCAGCTGTCCTTTGTCGTCGAATTCCCCGATGTCGCCGGTGTGGAACCAGCCGTCGCTGAAGGCGGCGCGCGTCTCCTCCGGCGCGTTGAAGTACCCCCGCGTCACGTTGTCGCCCCGCACGAGGATCTCGCCGTCATCCGCGATCTTGACCTCCACGCCCGCGATCGGCTTTCCGACGGCGCCACGCGCGGCTTCGAACGGGTATCCCTGAACGACGACGAATCCGAGCCGGCCCCAGAACGCCTCCAGCTCCGGATCGAGCGGCGCGGCGCCGACGACCATCGCCCAGAACTTCAAGCCGAACAGCCGATGGATCCGTCGATACCACCACCACCGCCGCATCCAGTGCATGCCTTCGGGGGCCGGCACCGCCGCTTCGGGCGCGACGTGAAGGACGTGTTCCTTCAGGACCTCCAGGATTTTCGGCACGCAGACGAGCACCGAGATCCGCCGTGCGCGAATCTGCCGGATCACGTCGTCGGGGGCGAAGCTGCGCTGGAAGACGACGAGCCCCGACAGCATCGGCGGGACGAACGTCGCCATCGC
Organism: Acidobacteriota bacterium; assembly: GCA_003223835.1. Lineage (GTDB taxonomy): Bacteria > Acidobacteriota > Vicinamibacteria > Vicinamibacterales > 2-12-FULL-66-21 > Gp6-AA38. The sequence goes on from QHWR01000068.1 coordinate 14,096, forward strand.
CTGGCCGAACATGTGGCTGAGCGGCAGCAGGTTCAGGAACCGGATCGGCTGAAACGGCCGCGCCCATTTGCGGTATTTCATCACCTCGCGTTCGATCGGCACGATGTTCGCGAGGATGTTGCGATGCGTGAGCACCACGCCTTTCGGCTCCGCGGTGGCGCCGGAGGTGAAGATGATTTCCGCGGTCGTGTCGGGGCCGATGTCGGGTCGCGGATGATCTTCCGCCTGAAGGCGGAAGCCACGAGCATCATCTCTGGCTTGAGCATGATCTCTGGATTGAGCATGATCTCTGGATTGATTTGTGGCTTCCGCCTTCAGGCGGAAGATCTCTGAGAGCGTCCAGATCTCGCGATTGTTGCCGAGCGACTCCGCGTCGACCAGATTGCCGACGAGGATCGCCTTCGCATCAACGATGCCGGCGACCCGCTGCAGGAAATCGGCGGACGCGCGGTAGTCGATCGGCACGAGGACGACGCCGTCGAGCAGCGCGCCCCACAACGCGGCGACCCACTCCGGCCGGTTTTCGCTCCACACGACGACCGCGGCACCGGAGGCGATGCCGTGGGCGGCGAGCCGCGCGGCGAACCGGCGCGCCGCCGACGCGAGGTCGCGATACGTCCACGACCACGTGCGATAGCCATCGTCGTACGCCAGGAACTCCGCGTCGGTCGCGGCGAGGTCGTCGAAGAAATCGATCAGCGTGCGCCGGACCATCTCCCCGAATTATGATGGAAACGCATGACTCTCCCCCCGGTTTTCGCGGCGAGCGCGCTGTACGACAACCTCCTGCAGGCGGCGCTGCGGCAGTTCTTCGGCCGGGCCACGTTCGAGACCGAACCGATCCCGTCGCTGTCCTCCGACGGCCGGCTCGCGATCGAGCCGACGAGCGACCCGTCGGTGTTGTCGGTCCGGTGGTTCGGCACGCGCCACGTGCTGCACGTGCCCTCGCGGCGTCCCTTCACGCAGCACGAAGTGCGGCTCGCCCGCGCGATCGGGGAAGTGCTCGCCGTCCGGTACCGCGCGATCTTCGACCCGAAACAGATGGTCGAGCGCGGCGACCTGTTTCGGGGCGCGATCGAGGATCGCTACATCGGCGCCTTTCTCGATCAGGGATCGTTCGGACATCCCGAGCGGGGACGCGCGGATCTGATCGCGACAACGATCGAAGTCCTGCGCGTCGCGGCGCTGTCGAGCTACGAGAACCGCGCCATCTCCTCCGGCGCGCTGCTCCTCGAAGGCAAGGAGGATCCGCTGCACCCTCGGCGGACCGATTACGGCGAGGCGTACCGCTACTCACAGGAGCTGACCGCGGTCAAGAGCTTCTACCGCGTGTGCGACGGGCTCGAGACGCTGTTTCTCGTCAACAGCGACGGCGCCGTCCTCGACATCGTCGACGTGAAGCGTTGGCGGCGCGAGAGCTACGCCGACGCGCGTCTCGACGTCTCGGGCGCCGCCACGTATCGCGCGCACACGCTCGCGACCGCCGGCAACCGCAACCTCTGCATCGTCCTCAGCCCGACGCACGAGATCAAGATCTTCGCGGACGGCGTCCAGATGTTCAGTTTTCGCAACGCCGCGTGGCATCTGCTCGACCTGCGGGCGAAGTACGAGATGTGGGCGGCCGCGATCGGCGACGCCATGCTGGCGGAGCGGTTGTTCCGGACCGCGCTCGACCTGGCGGACTCACGCCAGGGAGCGCTCTTCGTCGTCCTGCGCGATCCAGCCGCGAGCCTGCCGCAGCTCGTGGCGCCCGCCGATCAGCTCGACCGTCCTCTCCGTACCGACGGCCGCCGTGGCACGAGCCGCACGGAGCTGATGTATATGCTGCGCGGCCAGACCGCGACATCCTTGGATCCCGCCGTCCTCGCGGGTCTCGCGCGCATCGACGGCGCCACCGTCATGGACCTGAACGGCCGTCTCCTCGCCATTGGCGCGATCCTGCTTCACCCCGAAGCGCCCGAGCCGCATTCGACCCTCGCCGTCGAAGGCGCGCGGACGACGGCCGCGATGGCCGCCGGACGTCACGGGTCCGTGTTGAAGGTCAGCGAGGACGGCCTCATCACGTTCTACGACCGGCAGGAACGAATCTGGGATATCTGAAGCTACAATACCCTTCCTCATGCACATTTTCCTGACAGGCGGAACAGGGTACGTCGGGTCGGCGGCGCTCGATGCGTTCGTGCACGCGGGGTATCAGGTCGATGCGCTGGTGCGCAACAGCGAGAAAGCGGCGCAGGTCCAGGCGCACGGCGCTCGGCCGGTGCTCGGCGACGTCACGTCGCAGGCGACATGGGTCGACGCGGCGGCCGCAGCCGACGGCGTCGTCCACGCCGCGATCGATTACGGCGCGCGCGGCGCGCAGGTCGATCGCGCGGCGCTCGACGGAATCCTCGGGCTTCCCGCGCGTGACGGACGCTTCGTCATCTACACGTCGGGGGTCTGGGTGCTCGGACCGGCCGCGGCGCCCGTGGACGAGCGCGCGCCCCTCAACCCCGCGGAGCAGGTGTCGTGGCGTCCGGCGCACGAACAGCGCGTGCTGGACGCGTCACGCGCCGGGCTGCGCGCGATCGTCGTCCGTCCCGGCATCGTCTACGGCGGTACGCGCGGCATCGTCGGGGATCTGTTCAAGGACGCGGCCAACGGTCTCGTGCGGGTCATCGGTACGGGCGAGAATCACTGGCCGCTGATCTACGATCGCGATCTCGGTGACCTGTTCGTCCGCGTGGCGGCGTCGGCGAAGGCGTCCGGCATCTACCACGCGAACGACGAGGGGGACGAGCGCGTCAACGACATCGTCGCCGCCATCGCCGCGCACGCGCCGATCCGTCCCGACGTCCGTCACGTGCCGCTCGCCGAGGCGCGCAGCAAGATCGGCGTCTACGCCGACGCGCTCGCGCTCGACCAGATCGTGCGCGGTCCGCGCGCGCGGGCGCTCGGCTGGCGGCCGACGCTGCACTCCGTGGCGGGCAATGCCGCGCGTCTTTTCGAAGAGTGGCGCCGCGGCCGCGAAGCGCCCGTGAACAGATAAAGAGGCGCAGGGAAGGGAGCGGTAGCGGCCGGCGCGCGGCGTCGCCCCGCCCACGCTATCGGATCGCGATCCCGCCGTTGAAGACGAGCAGCGTCATGCGAGGCTGGGCCGGCACCCCTGTCGACGCGAACTGCGGGGCGACGGCGTACCACCGCGCGTCGAGCGAGACGGCGACGCGCCGGGACGCGAACCAGCGTGCGCCGAACCCGTAATTGATCGTCTTGCGGCGCGGCACCGTCTCGAGCGGCGCGTCCGCGCGTTCGATCCGCACGGTTGACTGTCCGACCCCGCCGCTCACGTAGCTCCAGCCCTCGTGCGTGCCGAAGTTGAACGACACCTGCGGCGAGTATCCCGAGAACCGCGTGTTCACCGTCGGACCCGTCGGTCCTCCTTCCGTCGTCGGATCGAGCGTGCGGCTGCCGCGGCTGGCCACCGCCTCACCCCCGAGACCGAGCGTCACCTTGCCCCAGCGAAGCGGATAGAAGTGCGCGCCGCCGGCGACGCCAAAGCCGCGCGTTGGCAGGTTCGTCGTGACGGTACCGATCGCGGTCGCGACGCTCGGGATCGCTTTGAACCCGGGGAACGCGCCGCGCGCGTCGATGACGTAAGGGCCGATGCGCTCGTTGACGGGCGCCTGCGCAAGCAGTGGGACGGGGAGCAGGAACAGCGCGATGACGACGACGCGATCCTGAATCATGCGCATCAGTATAGCTGTCTCTCGCGCGCGATCTCCCGCGCGAGCGCGAGCGCCTCGTCGAACGTACGCACGGTTCCATCGAGTTGCCGCTCGTACACGGCGCGGAGCACCTCGCCGATCGCGGGTCCCGGACGCGCGCCCATCGCGAGCAGGTGACGTCCGAGCACGAGCGGCGCGGGCGGCGCGTGCTCCACGCCGAGTTCCCGCGCGCGCGTGAGGAACCAGTCCATCGCGGAGCAGTCGAAGTCCCCCGTGCGCCCGAGGCAATCAGCCTTCGCGAGCCGCGCGAGCAGCTCCAGATCCACTTTCAGCGCGAGCCGCCGGAACGCGCCGTCGCCCACGGGAGACGGCGACTTGCGGAACATGCCGGGTTTGAGATGGTGCGCGACCATGCCGAGCACCTGCCGCCGCACGTCGTAGCCCTGGATCGAGTGCACGTTGAGTCGATCGAGCAGCGCGGTCGCCGGCGGCACGCCGAGCTCTTCGTGATTCATCGATCGGATCCGTCCGTCGATGACGGCGGTGGTCGGCGGTTTGCCGACGTCGTGGCAGACGGCGCCGAGCATGACCGCGATCTGTTGGGGCCGTGGCAGATCGTCGATCCGCCGGCGCGCTTCGTCGATCACCATCAGCGTGTGAATCCAGACGTCTCCTTCGGGGTGCCACTCCGGCTCCTGCGGGCAGCCGACGAGCGCGTGCAGCTCCGGGAACAGCCGTTCGATGACGCCCAGATCGAGCGCCAGCGTGAACCCGATCGAGGGACGTCTCGCCAACACCAGCAGCTTTTCGAGTTCTCCCCAGATGCGTTCGGCGGGGAGGTCGTCGAGTGCGATGCGCCGGCACAACGCCGCGGTGTCCGGATCGACGGCGAACTCGAATCGTGCGGCGAACTGGACGAGCCGGAGCACACGCAGGCTGTCGTCCGGGAAGGTCGCCGGATCCACCGCCCGGAGCAGCTTGCGTGCGATGTCGGTGCGGCCGTCGAACGGGTCAACGTACTCGTCGTTGAGCGGATCCCACGCGATCGCGTTGATCGTGAAGTCGCGCCGGCGCGCCGCTTCCTTGGGCGTCATCGAGGGATCGCCGGTGACGGCGAACGCGCGATGGCCGCGTCCCTCCTTCGACTCGCGGCGGGGCAGCGAGACGTCGAGATCGGCGACCTTGTAGACGGTGAAGCTCTCGCCGACCGTGTTGACGTCGCCGAACTGCTCCAGTACCGGTTTGAGCGCGTCGGCGGCGATGCCGTACACCTCGACGTCGATGTCTTTCGACTCGCGTTCCATCAGGCGGTCGCGCACCCAGCCCCCGACGATCAGCGCGCGTCCGCCCGCGCGCGCGGCCGCGCGCGCGATCTCCGTCGCGACCTCGAGAGGAGCGCGGTCGCCCATCAGCGCGGCGCGATCGTCACGTCGCGGCGGCGGCCGTATTTCTTGACGAGACGGTCGGTGAATGCGGGCGCTATCGCGTTGAGGATCACGAGGGCGCGGGACGTCGGATGCGGGTACACCTCGGGGCGCGGCGAGCGGAGGCACGCGACCACCGCGCGCGCGACGTCCTCGACCGATTGCTTCGGTCCGAGGCCCGACACCGCGTGGCCGTAGTCGCGCGCCATCGCCTCGCGGAATTCCGTCTCCGTCGAAATCGGGAACACGCACGACACGTGGATGCCGGTCCCCGCGAACTCGCTGCGGAGCGACTCCGCGAATCCCGCCTGCGCCGCCTTCGTCGCGCTGTAACCGCTCATGAAGGCGATGCCGCGGAAGATCGGCAGCGCGGCGCGCGCACCTAAATACGTGCCGAGGAAATTGACGTCCATCATCCGCCGCATCACGCCCGGCGGCGTGTCCTCGACGGTGCCGTAGTACCCGAAGCCGGCGTTGCACATCATCACGTCGAGACGGCCGAACGACGCCATCGCGTGCGCGACCAGCCGGGTGACGTCCGCTTCGTTCGCCACGTCGCACGCCAGCGCGGTGGCGCGGCCGCCCGTCGACGCGATGCGGTCCACGACCTCGGCGAGCTTGTCCTCGCGCCGGGCGCCCAGGACGACAGGCATGCCGGCGCGGGCGAAGTGCTCCGCGCACGCGAGCCCGATCCCCGCCGACGCTCCCGTGATCGCGGCCACGCGGCCCTCGAGCGACATGGCAGAATGATAGCGAAATGGATCCGGCGATTCAGCTGCTGCGCGATCTGGTCGCGATCGACTCGGTCAACCCGTTGCTCGTGCCCGGCGCCGCGGGCGAAGCCGCCGTCGCCGCGGCCGTCTCTGACGCGATGCGCCGGATCGGGATGGACGTTGAATTGGAGGAGGCCGCGCCCGGGCGCCCCAACGTCGTCGGCGTCCTCGAGGGACGCGCCGCCGGCCGATCCCTGATGTTCTGCGGCCATACCGACACGGTGGGCGTCGAGGGGATGACCGCGCCGTTCGACCCTGTCCAGCGCGACGGCCGCCTGTACGGACGCGGCGCCCAGGACATGAAGGGGGGCGTCGCGGCGATGATCGACGCCGCCCGCATCATCGCGGACGCGGGCTTCGCGCGCGGCCGGCTGGTGATCGCGGCGGTCATCGACGAAGAGTACGCGAGCGCGGGCGCCGACGCGCTCGTCACGCGCTGGCGCGCCGACGCGGCCGTCGTCACCGAGCCCACGGACCTCGCGATCGCGGTGGCCCACAAGGGATTCGCCTGGATCGAGGTGGAGACGCACGGTCGCGCCGCGCACGGCAGCCGTCCCGCCGAAGGGCGGGATGCGATCGTCCGCATGGGGCGCGTGCTGCTGGCGCTCGAGGAGCTCGACCGCGCGCTGCAGCGGAGGTCGCCGCACGCGCTGGTAGGGACGGCGTCCCTCCACGCGTCGTTGATCGACGGCGGGCGCGAGTTGAGCAGCTATCCCGACCGTTGCACACTCAAGCTCGAGCGGCGCACGCTGCCCGGGGAACGAGACGCCGTCGTCACCGGAGAAGTGGAGGGGATCCTGGCGCGCCTCGGCGCCGCCGATCGCGAGTTCGAAGGCACGTCGCGTCTGCTCTTTGCGCGTCCCGGTTATGAGCTCGACGCCACGCACGAGCTGCCGGTCGCGTTGACGGCAGCCGCCACTCGGGCGATTGGCCGCGACCCGCATGTCGGCGGGATGACGTTCTGGACCGACGCCGCGGTGCTCGCCGGCGTCGGGATTCCATCCGTCCTGTTCGGTCCGGGAGGCGCCGGGCTACACAGCACCGAGGAGTACGTGATCGTGGAGGACGTCTGTCGCTGTCGGGACGCGCTTGCCGAGCTGGCGCGCGCGTGGTGCTGAAAAAGGAAAAGGGGCCGAAGCCCCTGTTTCCCGTTGCGGAGGAGTCGCGTCCTCAAGCCGTTTTGCGGAGCACGAAGCGTTCGGTTCTGAGCAAGTGACGCCGCGAGTCTCCGTCGTACCGTCTGCGTGGCGCGCGGCCGCTGATTTCCCATCCCGGGCTGTCGTGCCCGCACGACGTGCACCGCATCATCACGCGGCTGCCCTCGAAATGCAGCACCGAATCGTGACCGCGGAATCCGCACATCAACTGGCCAAGACGCCCCATCAGCCGCGCGACCGTGCCCTGAACCGACTGCTCTGGAGTGACATCCGACGTCGCCGTGAGCCGCTGGGGATAGTTGGTCACCATGGGCAATCACCCTGTCCCTTTCTGCCCTGTTCGGTAGGACGCCGGCCCTCCGTCTGCCGTTCCGTCCTCGTCTCCACGGCTCAGGAATATCAAGAGACATGCCACGGAAGTGCGGTCGAGGTGGAACTCCGTGCGCCGCTTGAGGTTAGGACGAACAAGCTCGGCTGTAGCTGATTGCCGGAGTGTAAGAGTTGACGCAGCCGACACATCGCGCGGTGTTCCATTGGCTACACACCGGTGGGCTGCCACCAATTCGCGGCAACCGGTGGCTGCCACCGTTTTGGAGTCAGCGGCGCTCGCGCAGCAGACCCCGAACGACAAATCCGACATTGGCGGGCCGTTCACCGAGCCGACGCATGAAGTAGGGGAACCATTCGCGCCCGAACGGAACATAGACGCGAACCCGATACCCCGCGGCCAGCAGCGACGCCTGCAGGTCCCGCCGGATGCCATAGAGCATCTGGAATTCGTAACGGTCCGACGCGATCCCTCGCTCGCGCGCGAACGCGCGCGTCGCCTCGATCAAGACGGGATCGTGCGTCGCGATCGCGGGATAGTGCCCATCCACGAGCAGCAACTGCGTGAGGCGGACGAACGCCGCGTCCACGTCCGCCTTCGATGGGTACGCGACTTCGCGCGGCTCGTTGTACGCGCCCTTGACGAGACGCACGCGCGCGCCGAGGCGATTGAGCCGCGCCGCGTCCGCCTCGCTGCGCCGGAGATACGACTGCAGCACCGTGCCCGCGTTGCGATACCCCTGCTGCCACATCGTCTCGAACACGTCGAGCGTGACGTCGGTGTACGGCGAGTTCTCCATGTCCACGCGGACGAAGAAGTCGCGCGTCACGCCGGCATCGAGGATTCGCCGCAGGTTGTCCACGCAGGTCGCGCGATCGATCGTCAACCCGAGCTGCGTGAGCTTCAACGAGATGTTGCGCGTGATCCCCGCGGCCGCGATGCGCTCCATCACGCCGAGGTAGGCACGCGTCGCGGCGTCCGCTTCCGGGATCGTGCCGACGCTCTCGCCGAGATAATCGAGCGTCACGCTGAGACCCTGGCCTTCGAGCGTCCGCGCGACGGCGATCGCTTCGTCGATGGTTTCGCCGGCGATGAACCGGCGCGCGAAGCCGTCCGGGCGGCGCATGCCGTATCGGGATGCGAGGCGCTTCAGGTTCCGGCTGCGGGCGAGGGTCTGGAAGAAAGCCTTCGAGAGCGCGTCGATCATCAGTGGGTTCGCAACGGACGGCGCGGCGCGGAGAGCAGATGCTGCAGCGATCGGGCGTAGTAGCGGAGAATCGTGCGCTCGCGGACGCGGAACCGCCCGCCGCCGCGTTCGAGGTGGATGATGTTGCGCTCGGCGAGCCGCGGCGCGCCCTGTTCGACGGCGTCCCGCCCCGTCTGGACGCCGAGGTTCGCGTTCGCCTCGCGCAGCGCGTCGATGACGCCGTCCGCGCGCGCCTCCAGCTCGCGCCGCGTGATCGACGGACGCATCGCGGCCGCCACGACGGCGGTCGGCAGCACCTTGTAGAGCCGCCCGATCGTCTCGCGCGTCAAACGCGCCAGCTCCATCACGTCGCGCCGCGACTCCGGATCGAACTTCGTGAGCGGGATCGGCGTGCCGAACGTCACGAACGCGCGGGACTGATAGCCGACCGCGTACCGCACCATCTCCGCGACCTCGCGCGCGAAGGGCCGCTGCCGGCGTTTCGCCGCGTGGTGGGGCAGGACGTGATCTTCCAGCACGAGGTCGTACGCGACGGCCAACGGCACGATGACGGAGTGCGCGCGGTCCGCCTGCAGCGCCGCGTGCAGCAGCCCGGTCTTCGGCGCTTTCAGCTCGCCGGTGTAGCTGCGTCCGCCTTCGATGTAGAAGAGCAGGTCGTGCCGCTGCAGCAACTCCGCCACGTACGCCTTCAACGTGACCAGATACGCGGGGTCCTTCGTGTTGCGCCGGATCGGAATCGCCCCGGTGACGTGACGATGGAGAAGCCCGAGCGGACCGCCGAACAAATTGATGCCCGCCGCGATGACCGGGGGCCGAATATTCTGATCGACGAGGACCAGCGGCTCGACGATGTAGTCCAGATGGCTTTTGTGGTTCGAGATGTAAATGACCCGGCCGGCGCGCGCCGCCTGCCGCGCAATGTCCACGTGCTCGTGAACGAGATCGATCTTGCGCAGGATCGGATAGAGCGGGTGCTTGAGCGCCCGGTAAATCGGGTACCGCTGCGTCGTCCTGAGCTCGTCGAGATAGGCGTGGATGCGTTCGCGCGCTTCGAGCTCGGTCTGCCCGTGCCCGCCACGCAGGTAGCGCGCGACGTCTTCACGCGCCAGCACTGCCTGGGTGATCTCGTCGAGCAGCACGGGGGCACTATATCAAATAGATACCGGGCACTACTGCTCCACTTCCCGGCAGACAGCCTCGGTGAACTCCGTCGTGGTCGCGCCGCCCCCGAGATCTTTCGTGCGCACACGGCCGTCGGCGAGCACGCGGTGCAGCGCGGTCCGAATGCGTTCAGCCCGTTGCCGTTCTCCAATGTGATCGAGCAGCATGAGCCCGGAGAGCAGCAGCGCCGTGGGATTCGCGAGGTTCTTGTTTGCGATGTCCGGCGCGCTTCCGTGGACGGCCTCGAACACCGCGGCGTCGGTCCCGAGATTCGCGCCCGGCACGACCCCGAGGCCGCCCACCAGGCCCGCACAGAGGTCCGACACGATGTCGCCGTACAGGTTCGGGAGCAGCAGCACGTCGAACTTCTCGGGATTCATGACGAGCTGCATGCACGCGGCATCGACGATCCGCTCGTCGTACGCGATGTCAGTGTGTTCGCGCGACGTTTTCCGCGTGCTCTCGAGGAACAGGCCGTCGCTGAGCTTCATGATGTTCGCCTTGTGGATCGCCGTCACGCGCGTGCGGCCGAATGCGCGCGCGTAACCGAACGCGAACTTCGCGATGCGCGTCGACGCTTTCTCGGTGATGATCTTCAGGCTCTCGACGACGCCCGGCACGATTTCATGCTCGAGCCCCGCGTACAGGTCCTCGGTGTTCTCGCGGACGATAATCAGATTGACGTTCTCGAACCGGCTCGTGACCCCCGCGAGATTCCGGACGGGCCGCAGGTTCGCGTACAAGTCCAGCGCCTTGCGCAGGGCGACGTTGACGCTCGTGAAGCCTTCCGCGATGGGCGTCGTGACGGGTCCCTTCAGCGCGACCTTGTTGCGCTTGACCGAGTCGAGCAGCTCCACCGGGAGCGACTGGCCGTGGCGCTTGAACGCGACTACTCCCGCGGCGTGCGGCTCCCACTCGATCGGGACGCCGGCCACCTTGAAGATCCGGACGACGGCGGCCGTGACCTCAGGGCCGATGCCGTCCCCGGGAATCAGCGTGACGACGTGCGGCATGCGTCTACGACCTCTGTTCCGACAATCTCTCCGCCAGGAGCGCGGCGATCGGTTCGAGGAGCGCGCGGTCGTCCGCGCCGAACGCGGCGCGGCGGTCGCTGTCGATGTCGATCTCACCGAGCACGTCGCCGTCGCGCAGGATGGGCACGACGATCTCGGATTGCGTTTCGAGGCTGCACGCCAGGTATCTCGGATCCGCGTTCACGTCGTCCACGACGATCGTCGCCTTTTCGGCCGCCGCGGCCCCGCAGATGCCGCGGCCGAGCGGAATGCGCGCGTGCGGCGAGGGTTTGCCGACGAACGGGCCGAGCACCAGCTCGCGCCCTTCCAGCAGATACACGCCGACCCAGGTGTAGTCGGGCACATTGTCTTTCAGCAGATGGACGGTCTGTTCGATCGCGTGGCTGGCGTCCATCGATTCCACGATCGCGCTCTGGACGGTCGCCAGCAATCGTTCGCGTTCTGAGCGTGTCATTCCCTGACTTCCCGATAAAGAGGACGAGGCCGCCGAGGACCGGCACGAGTTGCGGGCCGGACGAGAGCGCGTGGAGATGCCCGAATTCAATTCATTATAATTGACGCTTCGTGCCGCTTTCTGCCGAGCCGCGCGTCCCGTGGCTGCCCTGGAGCGCGGATGCGTTCGCGCGCGCGGCGCGCGAAGGCAAACCAATCGTCCTCTCGATCGTCGCGTCGTGGTGCGAAGCCTGTCGCGAGATGGACGACACCACGTGGGCCGACGACGCGATTGCCGCGGCCGTCGCGCGCGGCTACGTCGCCATCCGCGTCGATTCCGATCGGCGTCCCGATATCAACGAACGCTACAACCTCGGCGGCTGGCCGACGACGGCCTTCCTCGACGCCGAGGGGGCGCTGCTCGGTGGCGGCACGTTCGTCGGCGTCGATCGCATGCCCGGCGTGCTCGCGCGTGTGCTCGATGCATTGGCGCGTGGCGTGCCGCCGATCCGGAGGGACGAACGCCGTTCACCGGGCGCTGTCGAGACCGCGCTTCAAGACGTCGCGATTGCCGAGCGCGTGATGGCCGCATTCGACGAGGACTACGGCGGATTCGGCCTCCAGCCCAAGTTTCCACACGCGGCCCCCGTCCGGCTGGCGATGGCGCTGTTCGCCGAGACCGGCGGCCGGCGTTTCAGGACGATCGCCGAGCGGACGCTCGATGCCATCGCGAACGGCGGGCTGCACGACCGCATCGACGGCGGGTTCTTCCGCTACGCGGCGTCGCGCGACTGGGAACAGCCGCGTCACGAAAAGCTGCTCGAGACGAATGCCACGCTGCTCGGCCTGTTCGCGGAAGCCCACGCCGCCTGGGACGGCGATCTCTCGCGCGACGCCGCGGAGCGCACGCTCGAATACCTTCAAGCGCGCCTCGCCGACCCCGACGGCGGTTTTTACGGCAGCGAGAACGCCGCGCCCGATTACTTCAGAGCCGTCAATCGCGAGGCGCTGCCGCTGCCCGGAGTAGACCGAGCGTTGTACGCGGACGCGAACGCGCTGGCGGTCTCGGCGCTTCTCGCGACGTCCGCCGCCGTCCACGACGAGGATCTCGCGCGGGGCGCGCTGCGCTCGCTCGAACGCGTGCTGCTCGCGTGTTACCAGCCGGGCGGCGGCGTGGCCCACTATTTCGATCGCAGCGTCGGCATCCGCGGCCTGCTCTGGGATCAAATCGCGATGATCCACGCGCTCCTCGACGCGCACGATCTGACCGAAGGCACTCCGTACCTGATGATGGCGGAAGAGCTTGGCCACTACGTGCTGCGGACGATGTGGGACGATGCCGCCGCGTGCGTGGTCGATCGCGCGGCCGGCGATGACGACATCGGGTTGCTGCGCGAGCGACGACGTCCGTTCGTCGCCGGCGCCGAAGCGGCGCGCGCGCTCAGCCGTCTCGAGCGTGCGTCGGGTGAGCCCTCATTTCGCGGCCGCGCGGCGGCGATCCTCGACGCGCTTGCGGGAGAGGCAGGGGGCGAGGGGCCTCTCGCCGCGCATTACCTCCTCGCGAGGCGCGAGGTGTCGTCGCGGTGATAAACTGCCGTTCGTGACTGCTTCCCTCGACTCGCTACGTAACATCGCCGCCCAGCTGCGCATCGATTCCGTGCGGTCAACGAGCGAAGCAGGGAGCGGGCACCCCACGAGCTGCATGTCGGCCGCGGACATCGTGGCCGCGCTGTTCTTCAGCGAGATGCGGTTCGATCCGCAGGATCCTCAGAACCCCGATAACGATCGATTCATTCTTTCCAAAGGTCATGCGGCCCCCGTGCTCTATGCCGCGTGGGCGGAAGCCGGCCTGTTTCCGCGCGAGGAGCTGTTGAAGCTGCGGCGGATCGACTCGGATCTCGAAGGCCATCCGACGCCGCGGCTGTCGTTTGTCGACGTTGCGACAGGATCGCTCGGGCAAGGCATCTGCGCGGCCGTCGGCGTCGCGCTCAACGCGCGCCGGATCGGCTCGGACTATCGCACGTACGTCCTGCTCGGCGACGGCGAGTCCGCGGAAGGATCGGTCTGGGAGGCCGCCGACGTCGGGCAGTTCCAGAAGCTCGACAACCTGTGCGCGATCGTTGACGTGAACGGGTTGGGACAGAGCCGGGCGACACAGTTCGGTCACGACATGGACGAGTTCACGCGGCGCTGGCAGGCGTTCGGCTGGCACCCGATCGTGATCGACGGTCACGACATGGAGGCGATCCTCAAGGCGTTCGAGGAAGCGCGCCGGACGAAGGGCAAGCCGAGCGCGATCCTCGCGCGCACCGAGAAGGGCAAGGGCGTGTCGTCCGTCCAGGCAAAGGACGGCTGGCACGGCAAGGCGCTGAAGAAGGGCGAGGAGATGGATCGCGCGATCGCCGAGCTGCAGAAACAGATCGTGCCGAACGCGCCGAAACCGGAGATCCGTCGTCCATCGGCGCGCGGCCGGCAAATCCCGGAGGCCGACTACTCGAAATTGCCGCCCCCCGCGTACAAGAAAGGTGACGCCGTCGCGACGCGTGAAGCGTGGGGCGCTGCGCTCGCCGCGCTCGGCGCGATCGACGAACGAATCGTCGCGCTCGACGCCGACGTGAAGAACTCGACGTTCAGCGAGCGCTTCGAGAAGGCGTACGGCCCCCGGTTTTATGAATGCTTCATCGCCGAGCAGGTGATGGTCGGCGCGTCGATGGGATTGGCCGCGAGGGGCGCGATTCCGTTCGCGTCCACGTTCGCCTGCTTCCTGACGCGCGCCGGCGATTTCATCCGGATGGCCGGCATCTCCGGCGTCAACGTGAAGCTGACCGGATCGCACGCGGGCATTTCGATCGGCGAAGACGGGCCGTCGCAGATGGGGCTCGAGGACCTGTCGTTGATGCGCGCGGTGCCCGACTGCGCCGTGCTGTATCCCTGCGACGCCGTCAGCACCGAGCGGCTCGTCGCCCTGATGGCGAGGCACAGAGGCATGGCGTACATGCGCACGTCACGCCCGAAGACGCCCGTGACGTACGATCCGAATGAAGAGTTCCATTTCGGCGGATCGAAGGTCCTTCGGCAGAGCAACGACGACGCGGCGACGGTGATCGGCGCGGGCGTGACGGTGTTCGAAGCGTTGAAGGCGTACGACCAGCTCCGGAAGGACGGGATCGCGATTCGCGTGATCGATCTGTATTCGGTGCAGCCGGTCGATCGCGAGACGCTGCTCGCCGCGGCCCGCGCGACCAACGGCGTCGTCATCACCGTGGAGGATCACTACGCCGCCGGTGGAATCGGCGATGCCGTCAGCGAAGCGCTCGCGCCCGCGGGGGCCGGGGTCACGCGGCTCGCCGTCCGCGAAATCCCCCGCAGCGGCCAGGCCGACGAGCTGATGGACCGCTTCGGCATTTCCGCAAGACACATCGTCGAAGTGGTGAAGGTGCGCGCCCTAGGACCCCTTCGTGTCCATCGTGGATAGATAGAGCGCGTTGAACAGCAGCGGGAACGTCGCGTGGGTCTGCGCGCGATGCTGCGGGCGCAGCCCGAACAGGACGATGCGTCCCGGATTCATGTCGATCGACACGACCGCGGCGCGGCCCGCCATCAGCTCCTCGCCTTTCAACCATCCGGACGCGACGACGTTCGTGTTCGGATATCGCGCGACGACCGTCACACGCTGGGTGACGAACCCTTCCGTCAACGTGAAGAACGGACTGTTGTTGTAGAACCCGTACGTCTCCGCCGGCATGCCGTAGCCAATCGGGTGCGACGGATCGACCTGCACGCGCACGATCGTGCCGGGCGCGAAATGCTGATCGCGTGAAAGTCCCTGCTTGACGTTGCGGATCGGCAGCGGAAAGTGTTCGATCGCGAGGTCCGATGCCGCGCCGAGCGCGATCAAGGTGCCGCCGTCGCCGACGAACGCGCGCAGGGCGCTCATCCCTTCGTCGCCGATGCCGCCGCGGTACTCGGGACGGATCGTCGCCCCGGCGGCTCCCTCCATGATCTGGCGCGCGTTCTGATCCGGCAGGATGATCGCGTCGAACTGTTCGCGGAGCTTGCCAGCCCGGACGTCCGCGTTGTGCAGCGGCTTCGACTGAAAGCCGTACTGCTCGAGCACCCAGCGCGTCCAGCCCTCGTCCATGTTGCCGCCGGTCCACGGCTGATACATGCCGATGCGCGGCGCCTTGATCGGCCATGACGCCGAGGCGCCTGCCTCAGCAGCGCCGATCCGCAGGCCCACGTCGGTGGCCAGCGTTTCGAGCTGCTTCCGCGGCGCGCCTGAGACGAGGACGCGGGCCGACGCCGCGTCGCCGTCGCGCGCCCTGTCCAGCGCGACGCGCGCGCCCGCTTTCAGCAGCGCGTTGATCGCGCGCGCCGCGTCGGGACCGCGGTAGTCGAACACGAACCGCGCGCCGTTCCCGACGATCTCCCCGTCGCGCTTTGGCGCCCCCTCGAGTTTCTGTAGTTTGACGTTCTCGGCGAGCGGCGCTCGGACGAACACCGGCTCCACCCCCAGCAGCATTCCCAGCGACCACGCGGTGACGTCGTAGGGTGGCTCGGGCGGCGCGTTCGGTCCCCGACGAACTTCGGGATACGTCTGCTTTTCCAGCATGTCTTTCGCGTACCGCGCGAACACTTGCGCCATCGGGATGACGAACGTGCCAGCCGGATACGATCGTTCGTCCGCCTGGAAGGCGTCGGGCGCGCGGTAGACGTCGACGCCGCCCATTTGCAGTTTCTCGACGAGGTGCGCGGCTTCGTTCGGGTCGTGTTGCGCCGCGACCGGAATCAGGATCGCCGCGGGATCGCTTTTGCTGCCGGTGTCGACGGTCGCGCGATTCACCTCGTAGATCTGCCGCACCAGCGCCTCGCGACGATCCGCCGCCGTCTCGAGCAGCCCCATCGTCGCGATCAGCTCGTAGTCGACGATGTCGCGCAGCGTCCAGCGGCCGCCCAGCCAGGGACGCGGATATTCCGTTCGCGGGTTGACGTCGGTCGGCGCGGGCATCGGACCGCTGCCGCCGCCGAAAGCCCCGCGTCCTGCCCCACGCCCCCCGTCGCCGCGTCCTTCGCCGGCTGCGCGGCCAGGCGTCGCGCGCTGCTGGTCGAGCGGCGCGGCCACGCGCGCGCTCGCGACCTCGGTCAGCAACCCGATCTGGTTGTGCCACCATCCGCTCCACGCCATCGCCCCTTCCCAGAAGTTCGTATACGTGGCGTTGTAGATGATCCCTTCCTTGCCGGCCGCCTCGAGCGCCGCCGCCTGCGACTGTCCGAGGATGCCGTTCCATCGATAGATGAGGGGGTGAACGTTCGGGTTGATTGGATCGGTGGCCGGCATCACGAAGATCCGCGCGCCGTTGCTGCCCATCTGATGTTCGTCGAGCCACACCGCGGGAAACCAGTCGCTCCACAGCAGCTTCGCCGTGAGCCGGCTTTCCTTCTGCGTGAACATGTACATGTCGCGGTTGTTATCGTGGCCGACGTACGGGTGGTACAGCCACGGAATCGGGCTGTTCTCGTACGGCGTGCCGAGGTTCTGGTTGAACCAGTCGGTGACGAGAATCTCGCCGTCCGGATTGAGGCTCGGGACGAGGAGAAAGATCACGTTGTCGAGGATCTTCTTCACCTCGGGCGAGTTGTCGGTCGCGAGCCGGTGGACCAGCTCCATCGACATCTGCGTCGCGCCGATCTCGGTCGCGTGGATGCTGCAGGTGACGAGGAGGACCAGCTTGCCCTGACGAAAGATCTCGTCGCGTTCGGCGTCGGTCGGCGCGCCCCCCTGGAAGTACAGCTTGCGTTCGAGCTGCTTGTAGCGATCCAGATCCTTCAGCGTGTCGGGGGCGCTGATTTCGAGCAGCACGAACGGGTTGTCGTTCGTGGACGTGCCGAGCTCGCGGATCCGTACGCGGTCCGACGACGACGCGACGAGGCGCATGTATTCGACGATCTTGTCCCAGCGCGCGAGCTTATTGTCGGAGCCGACGCGGAAGCCGAGGAACTGCTCGGGAGAGGCGAACGATGCCGGCGCCTGCGCCACCGCGCGGGGCGACGAGCCGGAAAACGCCAGGATGAACGCCGCCGCCGCGGCGCTCATGAACGAGCGGCGAGCAGACACGGGGACTCCTTTCGCGGTCGGGAGCGCGAGCTACGCGACGGCCGCCTCGACCGCCGCGCCTCGGAACAGCGCGGCGAACATCTGTTGAAGCAGCGTGGGACGTTGTCCGAGCAGATCGAACAGGTCTTCCCGGTCCAGTTTGAGCGCGATGCCCGCGCGGACGACGTCCGCCGACGCGCCGATCTCGCGTCCGGCGAGGACGGCCCACGTGCCGATCACGTCACCGGCACGCGCCGTCGCGCGGCCGCCGCCCTGGAGATCGATCGACAGCTCGGCGGACAGGATGACCCAGAGCGCCGGGGCCGCCGACGTCTCGAACGCGCGCGTGCCGCTCGAGAGCAGCATCGTGCGCGTGGCGCTGGCGAGCGTCAGCATATCGTCGGCGCCGATCCGCGAGAACATCGGCACGCGCTGCAGCGCCAGCACTTTCTCGACGGCGGTCAGCCCGCCGGCGGCGAGCTGCTCGAGCAGCTCGCCCGCTCCGCTCGGGGTCACGAGCGGCACCGGCGCGCTGGCGAGCGTCGCAAACAGACCCCGCACGAGATCGGTATTGTCCGAGAGCAGCGTCCGCAGGTCCTCGAGAGGGAGCGCGAGCGTCACGGTGAGATCGCGCGTCTTCGCGGTGCCGCGCGCGCCCGCGCCCTGCAGCGCCTCGGTGAGTCCCAGGGCCGCCGGCGCGTCGATCGGGACGGGCGCTTCGCCGTTCGACGTCATCGTCACGGTTCCGTCGAGCAGCAGGTGGACGGTGTCGGGCACCGCGCCTTCCTGCATCAGCAGCCGGCCGGGCTCGTGCCGGACCTGGCGGCCCCCGGCCGCGATCCGGAACAGCTCGTCCACCGAGACCGACGCGAAGAGCGGCATCGCACGAAGCTGCCAGGCGATCGCGGCGGCGGGCAGCGGTTCGCGCCAGAGCTCACGGCGGCGGTCGGGCACGCGACATTCCGCGAGCGCCCACGACGCGGACTCGAAGACGAACCAGTCGTGCACGTCCCGGTGCGCGAGGACGTGCTCGATGTCCGGCGCCAGCTCCCACAACTTGCGCTCTCGGACGAGATCGATCGCCGCGGCGGCGATCACCTCGTCCTCGTCGTTGATCAACTCGAGCAGCGATTCCTCGACGTTCCGCGGCCGGGTTTTCTGGAGGACGTTGCCGCGCCGGACTTTTTCCTCGCGCGGCAAATCCTCGAGCGCCGGCATCAGGCGCTTGCGGAGCTGGCCGGTCAGCACGTTGTCGAGGTACTCCGATGCGCTCGCGCGCGCGCGTGTATCACCGTGCTGCAGCGTCCAGCGTACGGCGCTGACGTCGCGCCACGGGTAGATCAGCGACAACAGCAGATACATCCGGTTCGTCGCGCGCTGGATCTTGTCGTCCAGCGCTCGCCCGAGCAGCGAATCCGCCGGCAGCTTGGCGCGCGCGAATAGATTGTGCGAGAGCGACAACGCCGTGAAGTAGCGCCGCGATTCGCTGAGCGCCAGCGCCTCGATCGGCTCGTGCGCGAACTTCAGGTCGTCGTGCTCGCGGCGGAGCCGCGCCAGCGCCGCGACCGCTTTGTAGCGGAGGAATCCGTCGCGATCCGCGAGGCTGCGGATGAGCACGTCCACGGTCTTCTGGGACGGAATCTGCGCCAGCGTCAGCGGGATATGACGCCGCACCCAGGCGTCCTCGTCGGGGTCGGCGAGCACGTGCGCGAGCACGTCGACGACGGGCTCGCCGTAGCCGACCAGCACTTCACGCGCGCGTCCCTTGAGTTGACGGTTGTGGAGCAGCGAGACCAGCGTCGGCACGAAGAGAAAATCCGCGGTGCCCAGCGCCTGGACGCTCGCCATCGCTTCGTCGCTCACTTCCGGCGCCGGGTCGTACATCAGCGGGATCAGCAGACGCTGCAGACGCGCGTCGCGGACCTGACGCAGTGCGCCCGCCGTGTCGCGCCGCACCGAACGGTTTGCATCGCTCGTGTCGTTGATGAGATCCGCCAGCGTCGCTTCCGCGAGCGCGACGTCGTCGCGACGGCCCGTCGCCGCGAGCGCCACCGCCGCGGTCATGCGGATGCGCGGGTCCGCGTCGGTCAGCATCGGGCGCGCGATTGTCGCCGCGTCTTCGTTCTGGATCGCGCACAGCGCGCCGATCGCAGCCGCCCGGACCGCGGGGTCGCCGTCACCGAGCAGGCGCCGGATCTGCGGCGCCCATTGACGGGCGATATCGGGGCGCACCACCCCGAGCGCCTGGAGCGCGCGCGCCCGCACCCGAGGCGACTCGTGGTAGAGCAGCAGCGGCGTCACGAGGTGCCGCTTGTCGAGCGATTCCAGCACGTCGATCGCGTAGACGACCCGGCTCTCGTCGGGCTGCGACAGCTCCTGGACGAGCGTCTCGATCGTCGTCAAGTCGGCGCCCGTCAGCCGCACTTCGGACGGCTGGACGTCGCGCCGCTCGATGCTGCGACGGAATGCCTCGAGGTAGCCGCGGCGGGCGCGCAGCGCCATGAAGATCCACAGCGCCGTCACGGCGAGGCTCGCGTAACTGAGGCGCTGCCAGTCGAGGTGCAGCCCCCACGGCTTCACGAGCACGAGCAGCAGCAGCGCGCCGAGCGCCTTGGCGCAGCGATCGACGGTGACGTCCACGAAGGATTTCGCTTTGAGCTTGATGTCGCCCGGCAGCGGCAGGAACAGAATCTCGCGCGTGGTTTTGTCGACCGTATACCGCAGCGACTGATCGACGATGCGTGCGAGGCTCGGCGCCCACAGCGCCGCGTTCATCAGCATGACGATGCCCGTCGTGCCCAGGCTGATGGGAAGCACCATCAGCGCGAACCCGATGCCGAGGTACCGGTGAATCTTGCTCGTCAGCCAGATCTGGATGATGAAGCCGATGCTGGACGTCCACAGCCCGACCTGCGCCAGAAACGCGGTGATCGAATCGGTCGACGTCGCCCCTTTCGCCGCTTCGGCGGCCATGTTGAGCTGCTGCTCGATGATCGCCGCGCCGACCGCCGCGAAACTGATCACGAGCGCGATGATTTGCAGGTGCTTCGACTGCCGCAGGAGACGAAAGGCTTCGATCGCGCTGACCCCCTTCTCTTCCTTGACGGCCGCTCCGGGCGCCGCGGCGGGATCGAGGTTCTCGCGCCGGATGATCAGCAGCACCAGGAAGGCGCTGACCAGCATGCACGCCGCGCTCGGCAGGAGCAGGTTCGTCGATCCGATCGTCTTCGCGTACGCCGTCACGAACGCCGACGCCGCGATGCCGCCGAGCGGCGCCCCGCCGCCGATGAAACCGAACAGCCGCTTCGCCTGGCGCGGGTCGTACACGATGTTGGCGAGCGTCCAGAACTGGCTGATGAGCAGGACGCCGAGGATCAAGCCCATGACGTAGAACGCGACCGAGACCCACGTCGCGTTCGACTGGAACAGCACCCAGAAGCCGATCAGCAGCAGCGCCATGCCGATCTGCGTGATCGCCAGCGCCCACCGCCGCGGCAGCCGTCCCATGAGCCAGGCGTACCCGGCCATCAGGATGCCGATCAGAATGCCCGCGGCAAACTGCACGTACGGCAGGTTGTCGGCGCCGAGATTCGAGATGAACTTCGATCGCGTAATCGGCTTGATCACGTTGTACGCGGACATCGCGAGGAAGGAATACGCGAACATCATCAGCGCCGTCGGTCCTTCTTCTCGTCGGACGTCGGCGACGGGCGCGAGCAGCCGTTGAATGATGGACATGGAGACCCTGGGTACGCGTCAGCCTATGCGATGCAGTTCTTGAAGTAAACTGCCGCCGCCATGCTCGCGCGGCTGCGGCGGTTCCTCGACATTCGGGCGGGCGAAGTGCTGCCGGTCGCGCTGACGTTTCTGCCTGAAGGAATACGGCGCCGAGGCGCTGGCCTACGTCTATGCCGCCGTTCCGATCGCGGTGTCGATGTTCGTGCCGATCTCGAACCGCATCGCCGCGCGGTTCGGCCAGCGCTCCGTCACGATCGGCACGCTCGGGTTCTTCGCGGCCAACGTGCTCCTCTTCTGGTACGGGTTTCACTTCCACGCCGCGCCGATCCTCGCCGGCGTGTTCTACGTCTGGGTGAACTGCTTCGGGATCATCGCGACGGTCCAGGCGTGGAGCTTCGCGAACTCGCTGTTCGACACGCGGCAGGCGCGGCGGCTGTTCGGCCTCGTCGGCAGCGGCGCGTCCCTGGGCGCGATCCTCGGAGGATTTCTCGCGCGCATGCTCGTCGGACCGGTTGGCGGCGCCG
>QHWR01000263.1:0-2366 GCA_003223835.1 Acidobacteriota bacterium
CGGCCGCGGTCCGTCAGCTTCAGGCGGGCGGCGGGCGCCGACGTCATCTTGCGCACCGCCTCGGGCAGCGAGAGCCAGTGCCGCTCGCGGACGTATCGTCCGAGCACGCGCGGAAACGTGCCGGTCGCGCGCGGATGGCGCATGCCGATCCCGCCGTCGCTCGCGACCATGACCCACGGCTGTTGATAGAAGGTGCGGATGTCGTCGTCGAGCATCGACTTGCAGATGACGCTCGCGCCCCCCTCCTTCACGATTTGAATGAACGCATCGACGGGCGTGACGTTCTTGTCGCGCGCGATCGCGTCGAGCGTCCGGCGCTCGTACTCCGGATGGCCGATCGCCCGATCGATCGTGATGTTCTCCGCTCCGCCGACGTCGTCCAGCGCTTTCTTCACGCTCGCGGGATCGTCGTAGCGCTTGTTCGGCACGAGCACGGTGATGGTCGAGTGCCACGCGTCGTAGGGATAGCAGTCGGCTGTCACGTCGACGCCGCGGCGGCGGGCGTCCTCGACGAGCGTCACCACCTCGCCGGCCCGATTCCAGACGGCCATGGTTCCGAGTTTGATGTGGGAAATCTGGACCGGTATGTGGGCCTGCTCGCCGATCGCGATCGCCTCGCGAAACGCCTCGAACGCGCGGTCCGCTTCGTCGCGGACGTGACTCATATAGAAGCCGCCGTGGCGCGCGGCGACCTTCGCGAGCTCCACGAGCTCCTTCGTCTCGCTGTAGCTCCCGACTTCGTACTCGAGGCCGCTCGAGAGTCCGATCGCGCCTTCGCGCATGCCCTGATCGACGAGCTGCGCCATGCGCGCGATCTCGTCGTCGCGCGCGGGCCGCTTGTAGTCGTCGCCCATCACCTGGCGACGGACGGTCGCATGACCGACCATCACGAGCACGTTGAGCGCGGCGGGATGCCGCCG
Organism: Acidobacteriota bacterium; assembly: GCA_003223835.1. Lineage (GTDB taxonomy): Bacteria > Acidobacteriota > Vicinamibacteria > Vicinamibacterales > 2-12-FULL-66-21 > Gp6-AA38. The sequence goes on from QHWR01000263.1 coordinate 921, forward strand.
GCGCTCGGCCAGGTAGTCCGCGATCGGCCACGGCGACGACCCGTCCGCGCCGACGACGACCGTCGTGATCCCCTGCGCGACCTGACTCTCCGCCGCCGGACGGCCGGCGAGCCCCTCGGTCGAGTGGTTGTGAATGTCGATGAAGCCCGGCGCGACGGCGAGTCCGCCGGCGTCGATGACAGCATCGCCGTCCGCAGGTTTCACCGCGCCGATCGAGACGATGCGGTCCCCTTCGATGCGGACGTTGCCGCGGCGAAGCGGCGCGCCGCTGCCGTCCGCGATGCGGCCGTTCACGATCGTCACCGCCCTCGACTGCTGCGCCCGGCTGTCCGGCCGCCACAAGGCGGCCGTGCCGCAAACCGGGATGACGAGCAGTGTGACGAACCACGCCGCGCCGGCCGAACGTCTCATATATGAACCTCAGAACCTTAGAACCCTGGAACCCTGGAACCCTGCAGCCGTATGATTGTCTATCCTGGAGGTCCGTATGCAATCCCGACTCAGACGCGTGGCGGTGGCGACGGCGCTCACGCTGATTTCCGCGGCGGCGTTCGGGGCGGACCCGCGCGACGAGATGCTCGTCTCGACCGCCTGGCTCGCGCAGCATCTGTCGGATCCGAACCTCGTGCTGCTTCACCTGGGCGAAAGAGCCGAGTACGACGCGCGGCACATCCCGGGCGCGCGGTTCGTGACGCTCCGCGACATCTCCAGCTACGACGAGGGACGGACCCTCGAGATGCTGCCGCCCGACACGCTGCGAACGCAGCTGAAGGCGATCGGCATCTCGGACGATTCGTGCGTGGTCGTGTACTACGGAAAAGACTGGGTGTCCCCTTCGACGCGCGTCGTCTTCACGCTGCTCTATGCAGGACTTCAGCGCGTGTCGCTGCTCGACGGCGGTATGGACGCATGGGCGAAGGACGGCCACCAGGTGACCGACGCCGTGCCGCCGGCGCGCGAGGGCACGTTGTCGGCGCTGACGCCGGCGCCGCTGGTGGTCGACGCGGCGTTCGTGCAGGCGCATGTGAATGCACCGCGCTTCGCGGTTGTCGATGCGCGGAGCGCGTCGTTCTACAGCGGCGCGCAACCGGGCGGACCGACCGACCACCGGAAGTCCGGCCATATCGCCGGCGCACGCAGCGTGCCGTTCAGCGAGATCACGACCGCGGATCTGAAGCTCAAGTCGCGCGACGAACTGGCGTCGCTCTTCACCGCCGCCGGCGTGCAGCCCGGCGACACGGTGATCGGCTACTGCCACATCGGCCAGCAGGCGACGGCGATGCTGTTCGCCGCACGCACGCTCGGGCACCCGGTGCTCCTGTACGACGGATCGTTCGAAGACTGGGCGCGACGGGATCTGCCGGTGGACAATCCGTCGACCAAAGATCGCTGATCACGACCGCGTCGTAGCGCAGGTCTTCAGACCTGCTCGTGATCGACGACCGT
>QHWR01000263.1:2380-10091 GCA_003223835.1 Acidobacteriota bacterium
GCCGGTGGACAATCCGTCGACCAAAGATCGCTGATCACGAGCAGCCCTGAAAGGGCTGCGCTACGACGCCAGATCGTAGCGCAGGTCTTTAGACCTGCTCGTGATCGCCGACCGTGTCGGAGCGCAGGTCTTTAGACCTGCTCGTAATCGCGCGACAACAGAATCGTGCTTCTCACGTCATTTTTGTGATTGCCGTCGCGGCGGGCGCGCACCGCCCGCTTCGGCGGCACGTTCATTCCCACCCGTCTGGCCGTCGCGCGCGGTTTGGTTCTTGCGTAGCTCCGTGTCTCGGCGCCAGCCATGTTGCCGCGACATCTTCAAGACCTGCTCGGTCTCGGGCTGCTGTTCGGTCTCGTCCTTCTGGGCGACTGGCGGCGGCGCTTCGATTGGTACGATCCGACCACCGGAATTCGTTTACCCCCTGCATCGCGCCGTGAAGAACGGCCGCATCAAGGCGGCGGCGCGGCTGCTCGCCGCCGGCGCGAATCCCCGCGAGGCGACGGCGGCGGGCGCGACGGCGGGCGACCTCGCGTCGGGCGACCGTGAAATGCAGGCCCTCCTCCACCGTCATGCGAAAGATTGATCTGGTGGCCGCGGCGGTCGCGCTGACGTCTGTAGGGTGCGGCTCGGACTGCGCGGACGCGGCGCGCGCGAAGCCCGTCTTCGACGCCGCCTGGCACAACGACGTGACGTCCATGCGCGCGATGCTCGCCCGCGATCCGTCGCTCGCCGACGTCCGTGAGTGTCTGCCCCGTCCGAGCGTCGCGGGATGGTTCGTCAGGCGTTCAATCGGCGAGGATGCGCCGCGGCCGCTGCACGTCGCCGCGCGGCAGGGAAACGCCGACATGGTGCAGCTGCTGCTGGCGCGGGGCGCGAAGGTGAACGTGCCGGGGACGCTCGCCGTCACGCCGGTCCACCTGGCGGCGCAGTACGATCACGAGGAAGCCGTCAAACTGCTCCTCGCGGCGGGCGCGGACGTCAACGCCCGCGCGAGCGGCGGGTTGACGCCGCTCCACTACGCCGCCTCGCGCGGATGGTTCGCCGTCGCGAAGACGCTCCTCGACGCCGGCGCCGACGTGAACGCGCGTGGATTGGACGGGTGGACGCCGCTGCATGCCGCGGCGTCGCAAGGACACGCGGACGTCGCGCGCCTGCTGCTCGGGCGCGGCGCGGATCCCGGGAATCGGCTTCGGAGCGGCGCGACGCCGCGTGACGTCGCGGCGCAGTACGACGAGGTGATCGCCGTGTTCGATGCGCGACGACAATCCGCCGAGCGCCGCTGACCGACGGTGCCTACCTGCCGCGCGGCGGCGCGGCCGCCCCGTCGGGACACGGCACGCCCGCCGTCGTTGACAGCATCACGAGCGGCGTGCGGCCGCGGCGCTCGATCCCGCGCGTGACGCCGCGTGGAATCACGCTGACGGATCCGGGCTCGAGCGGGAACGCGTGATCGCCCATCCGCAGCACGCCCTGGCCCGCGACCACATACAACACTTCATCCGCGTCGGGCGACGCGTGGTCGGCGAGCGGCTCGCGCACCTGCAGCAGGCGGGCGGTCGCGTCCGGCGTGCACCCGAGGATCGATTCCTTGTAGGCCTCGCGGCCGATGAAGTTCTTGTCGAGGAACGTCGGAATCGACACGGACGTCGGCGGTCCGACGGATCCCGACGTCGCGACCGGCCGCTGCGGCTGCGGTTTGGACGGTGGGGGCGGCGGAGGCGGTGGCGGCGGGGGCGCGGCATTGAGCGCGACTTCGAGCTCAGCGGGAGGCACGGTCCCGATCGCGATCTCTCGTTCGAGCGTGATGAACCCCTGGCGCTCGAACCGGATTCGCGATGCCGTCCGGCCCAGCTTCACCGTCGCGACGCCGCCGGCGTCGGTCGTCGCCTGCTCTCCGCCGCCGCCGAGCACCGTCACGTGGACGCCCGGGATCGGCGTGCCGCTCATCTCGTGCACGATCACGCGCGTCGAGGTGGCGCGCGGAGCCACGGTGCGCCGCGTCCGACCGGTCTGCGCCAACGCCGGGCTCGCGATGAACCCGGAGACGATGATGACGACGACGGCTTTGGTGAAAGTCATAAACAGCGGAGGCAGGGTATTGCAACCCCGGCGCCATCGATGGCCCTAATGTTTACGGCCCCGCCGGACGCCACCGGCGCGGGAGTGTTTCGATCCGCCGGGTAAGAATTACGGGCGCGTCGGCGGGCTGCCGCTCCTGAGTCTGCGGTGCGTGCTACCTTGCCGGGCGATGCGAACGATGCTCGCCGTCGCCCTCCTGCTTTCTCTTGTTACGCCCGCACGGCAAGCGGCGCTCGCTCCGCAAACGCCGGCGTACACGAAGTAGCCGTCAGCGGGATCGCGTCACGAAAAGTATTTCGCGACGAATGCGAGAAACGCCTTCCAGTCCTCCGGTGTCGCCGCGTGGGCGCCGGTGTGGTAGTGCCACCCGAGATCGCCGCTCGTGAGCGGCGTATCGAGCGGGGGCGGCCCCTGCGCGACGCCGAGATCCTTCTTGCCGAGCAGACGATAGACCGGGCCGGCGGCGACCTCCGCCAGGAATTCGCCGACGGGGTCCGCCCATTGATCCGCGGTGCCGCCGGTGATGAACACGGGACGCGGCGCGCTCAGCGCGATCAGCATGTGCGCGTCAACCGGCATCTCGTTCCACCGGCCGGCCCACTGCTGGAAGTTCCCCGCGAACCAGTAGGGGAACGCCTGCGTCATGTCGTCGACCGTCTCGCCCCAGTCGCGGCGCGAGAGCGCCGATCCCATCTCGCCGGCACAACTCGAGTACACCGCCGCGATGCGCGTGTCGAGAGCGGACGCCCAGAGCGCGGTCTTGCCGAGGCGCGAGTGGCCGAAGAGCGCGATCCGTGTGGCGTCCACCGCGCGATCGGTTTCCAGGTAATCGAGGATGCGGCTCACCCCCCACGCCCACGCGCCGATCGTGCCCCACTCGTCGGCCGCCGGGCGCTGCTGTCCGGGCGCCAGCGTCAGGCCGATGACACCCTGCGTCCACGTGTCCGCTTTGTCGGGTTGGATCTCCTGATACGCGACGATCGCGTAGCCCCAGCCGCGCGAGAGAATCTCGGCCGCGACAGGCGGCTCCTCCGCCGGGCGGAAGTTCACGAGCAGGATCACCGGGACGCGGCGATTCGTGGTCGCCGGCGTCCACAACGTCACGTGGATCTCGGGAGCGTTCGGCGCCTCCCCCATCGCGCCAACGATCGACTTCATGACCGCCGCGCCGCCGCGCGCGCGTAAATCCGTTTCGACGACGCGCCAATGCACGGTGGGCGTTCGCGACGGAATGCGGCCGTAGATCACCGATTCGTACTGGCGGATGATCTCCGGGCGGCGGCGGTTCGACCAGGTGCGAGCGTCGCGCACCGGTTTTCCATCCGACAGCACGAGCGGATCGGGCAGCGTGTACGGAGGGACCTTGCTCTCGTCGTAGTTCGAGACGTGGCCCGTCTTGATCGCGCGGCGAAGCGGGTTGCCGTTCGCGTCCGATCCGAGATTCGTCTTCGGCTGCTGCGCGAGCACGGCAACCGCCGCGCCCACGAGCGCCGTCGTCACGACGAGAGTGCGGCGCGGCAGTACTGGACGCACTTGGCGATCTCCACCATGCGAGAGGATCCCGGCGGCACCGGATACTCGAACTCGATCGTCGCCTGAATGGGCCACTTGTTGTCGCGGAGCAGCTGCAGCACTTCCTTGATCGGCGTGTCGCCTTCGCCGAACGGGACGTTGGGTCCGTTCTTGAGCTTCTTGTCCTTGATGTGCAGGTGCGTGATGCGATCGTGGTGCTGCCTGATGAACGGCACGGGCGACGTGTTGTTGCCGGCGATGAAATGGCCGATGTCCACGTTCGCCCCGTTGTGCGTCGCGTAGCCGAACGCGGTCTCCCACATCTCGGGCGTCGTCTCGGTGTGGCCGTGATAGCCGACCATCATCTGGTGCTTGTCCGCGAACTGCCCGAGACGCTTCGTCTCCTCGAGCGAAATCTCACAGGACAGCGCCCGCGCGCCGAGCGTCCGGCCAAGCTCGAAGAAGTAATCGGTCACGTCATCCGGCTCTTTGTAGATGTTGTCGAACTTCACGATTTCGATCTTGACGCCCGCGTCGTCGTACTTCTTCCGGCATTCGCGGACCTTGTCCATCGGCGCCGAGAGCCGCCACTTGCGAAGCGCCTCCTTGGCGTCCGCGGTCGCGCCGCGTTCGAACGCGGCCTGCGGCGCGCCGGCGTACAGCTCCACCGGCTGCGATCGCAGCTCGACAGCGCTGATCCCGAGCTTGACGCAGCCCTCGAGGGTGTCGTCGGCGCTCATCAGGTTGTTGTTGAAGCTGTACGGCACGTTCAGGCCGATTTGGACGCCGGCGACGTTCGAGTCGGGCCTGGCCGGATCTTTCTGCGCGGCCTGCCACTCGAGACGGGGCAGCAGCGTAGCGCCCGGCACCGCGGCCAGCGCGAGTTTTCCCAGTTCACGTCTCGTGTACAACATGATGCATCCCTCGTTACATTTTTCCTTTGATCTCTTTCACGAGCGGCGCGTCGAACTCGATGTGGATCACCGGTCCGCCCCCCGTGTGCGCGTCGAGGTCCCATTTGCCCGCAACGTGGTCGGCCGCGTCGGCCGTGAGCTTCAACGAGTCGGGTTTGGTGACGCCCGAGAACTGGACGCGTTGATCGTTGGCGACGAACCAGTAGTTCAGCATCGGACCCGCGTCGAGATCCACCGTCATGCCTTTTGCCGCTCACGACGTCCGGCCCCTTGACGAGGTACGCGTGCTTGACGTTGACGACAATCGGCCCCGACTTGCTTTGATACGTGACGGTGCCGTTCGCGCTTTCGGCCGCGGCGGCAGCGGAAATGCCGGCGAGGCTCGCGATGAGCGCGGCGAACACGATGCCGTGGAGTGATCTGTTCATCTCGTTCCCTCAGAGAATGCCGTGGCGCGGCCATTATAACCACGGGGCTGGGGCACGAGCAGGGCTGAAGCGCTGCGCTGCGAACTCCGATGCCTACGCCCTAAGGGCTCCGGCGAGGCCTCGACGAAGCCTTGGCGGAGTCGGGGCGGAGGCGGGCAGGGCTGCTCGTGATCACGCGAAGGACTCAGCAATTGGATCAATCTTCACTCTTCAATCTTCGATGGAGTAAGGTGATCCGGACGCGGGAGGAATCGAATGGCAGCCATCACGAGGCGGCAGGCGCTGGTCGCCTCCGGCGCGGCGCTCGTCGGCGCGATCGCGGGACGTCGCGTCGAGGCCGCGCCACAGTCGGCCGGCCGCGTCGTCACGAAAGGCCGGCTCAAGCAGTCGGTCTGCCGCGGACCGTACCGGTCAATCGCGCTCCCCGACTTCGCGCGCGCCTGCGCCGACATGGGGTTGAGCGGAATCGATCTGCTCGAAGAGAAGGACTGGCCCGTCGTGCGTGAGTACGGCCTGATCTGCACGATGGGGTACGGCGGCGGCGGTTCGATTCCCGATGGGCTCAACGTCAAAGCCAACCACGATCAGATCGTTCACAACTTCGAACAGAGCATCCCGCACGCCGCCGCGCAGAAGGTGCCGAGCCTGATCACGTTCTTCGGCAACCGCCGCGGGATGCCCGACGAGGAAGCGATCGCGAACTGCGCCGAGGGACTGAATCGCATCAAGAAGGTCGCCGAGGATCACGGCGTCACGCTCTGCGTCGAGCTGCTCAACAGCAAGGTGAATCACAAGGACTATCAGGGAGACCACACGGCGTTCGGCGTGCAGGTCGTCAAGGCGGTGAACTCTCCGCGCGTGAAGCTGCTCTACGACATCTACCACATGCAAATCATGGAAGGAGACGTGATCCGGACGATCCGCGACAACCACGAACACATCGCGCACTTCCATACGGGCGGCGTGCCGGGACGTCATGAGATCGATGCGACGCAGGAGCTGAATTACGCCGCCGTGTGCCGCGCGATCGTGGACAGCGGGTTCACCGGCTACCTCGCGCACGAGTTCTCGCCGACGCGCGATCCCTTGACGTCGCTCCGGGAAGCGGTGGCGCTCTGCGATGTGTGAACCGCTCGGGCCCGGCCGTGCCGCCTTGTCGCTCGCGCTCTGTGGCGCGCTGACGGCGTTCGTCCCGCCTCGCCCGCGCGCGCAGACGGCCGTCGCGGCAAAGCCCGCCGCCTACTCGGAAACCATTCCGGGCACGAAGGTGCTCTTCGACATGGCCGGCATCCCGGGCGGGCGATTCACGATGGGGAGCCCCGCCTCGGAAAACGGACGCTCGCCCGACGAAGGGCCGCAGCACGAAGTCGAGATCGGGCCGTTCTGGATCGAGACGACGGAGGTCACCTGGGACGAGTACGATCTGTTCGCCTTCGGCCTCGACATCGAGGCGCCGTCGACCACGCAGCCGAAGCCGCCGGCGCCGTCGGGCGCGGACGCGATCACGCGGCCGACGCCGCCGTACGCGGACGAATCGTTCGGCTACGGCAAGGGACGGCAGCCGGCGATCGACATGACGTGGCACGCGGCGATGGAGTATTGCCGCTGGCTGTCGGCGAAAACCGGCAAGCTCTATCGGCTCGCCACCGAGGCGGAATGGGAATACGCGGCGCGAGCGGGCACGACGACGGCGTATTCGTTCGGCGACGATCCGCGCGCGCTCGGCGAGTACGCGTGGACCGTCGCGAACGCCAAAGAACAGCCGCACCCGGTGGCCAGCCGGAAGCCAAATCCGTGGGGCCTGTTCGACATGCACGGCAACGTGGCCGAGTGGTGCCTCGACCGGTACGACGCGGAGTTTTATCGGACCGTGAAGCCGGGCGCGATCGGACCGGTGCTGCTGCCCGGCAGCGCGCGCTACCCGCACGTCGCGCGCGGCGGGTCGTGGGACGACGATGCGGCGCGCGCGCGCAGCGCCGCGCGGCGCGGCTCGACGCCCGAGTGGAGCCGGCGCGATCCCCAGAGCCCGCAGAGCATCTGGTGGCACACCGACGCGATCTTCGCCGGCTTTCGCGTCGTCCGCGCCGTGGACGAACAAGAGAACCTGAAGGGGGTCCATTCGACGATTACGAGGGAGAGTCCGGATCGATGAGTAGCAGAGAAGATGTGCTCAATTCGCTCTGTTCGCTCTGTTGTCTCTGAATAGGGAGGAACTATGGACGCTGATCAGAACGGCCGGACGGCGGGTCCGTCCCGCCGCGACTTCATCAAGACCACGACGGCGGCCACGATCGGCATCTCGCTGGCCCCGATGATGCCCGGCGCGTACGCGGCCGGCACCGACGCGATCCGGATCGGCCTGATCGGGTGCGGCGGCCGCGGGACCGGCGCGGTGCTCAACGCGTTCGACGGCGCGCAGGGCGTCACGCTCGTCGCGATGGGCGACGCGTTCCCCGATCGTCTCGAGGGATCGCTCACGCAACTGAGCAAGGAACATGGAAACAAGATCGACGTGCCGGCGGAGCGCCGGTTCACGGGACTCGACGCGTACAAGGGCGTGCTCGGGACCGATGCCAACTACATCATCCTCGCGACGCCTCCCGGTTTCCGTCCGCTGCACCTCGAGGCGGCCATCGCGGCGCGGAAGAACATCTTCACGGAGAAGCCGGTCGCGGTCGATGGACCGGGCATCCGCAAGGTGCTGTCGCTCCACGATCAGGCGAGAGCGCAGGGCCTCGGGATCGCCGCGGGCACGCAGCGTCGCCATCAGACGGGATA
>QHWR01000264.1 GCA_003223835.1 Acidobacteriota bacterium
GCCGACCTACCACGGCGACGGACGCGCCGACTGGACGTTCGCGGTCGTCATCACCTATCGCGACGCCGCCGCGCTGACCGGCCCGTCTGACGACGAGCCCATCCTGCGGCGTCTCTTTCCCGATCGCGCCAAGTTCGAGAAGGAAGAGCAGCGGCGGTTCGAGATTCTCGAAGCGCACTGGGACGTGCCGCTCAATCAGATCGATCTCGACGCGCGGTAATCACTCGCAACGGAGCGCCTGGATCGGATCGATCCGCGTCGCGCGGCGTGCGGGCACGAACGTCGCAAGGGCCGCAGCCGCCGTCAGCACCAGCGCCGTTTCGAGGTACGCGATGGGATCCAGGGGGCTGAGGCCGAGCAGGTAACTCCGGAGCGCGGACCAGACCAGCGCCGATCCGGCCGCGCCCGCCGCGACGCCCGCCGCGGCGGCGGGACCCCGAGTCCGTCCCGCGGCGGCGTGTCCCTCACGGCGTCGACGACGCTCGATCGGGTGGTCTGCAGCGCGGGCACCAGACCGCACAGCGCCCAGGCGCAGGCGCCCGCGGCAATCGCGAACGCGGCCACTCGCGCGTCCGGCGCGACGCGGAGCGCCGTCCAGCCGGCGGCCCACCGTTCGATGACCTGCAGCGGCAGCCAGGCGGCGATCGCGACGCCCAGCGCGCCGGCGGCGGTGACGAGCACCAGCGTCTCGGTGAGGAGTTGCCGCACGATGCGGCCGCGTCCCGCGCCGAGCGACAACCGTACGCCGATTTCGCGGCGTCGAGCGAGGCCGCGCGCGAGCAGCAGGTGCGCGACGTTCGCGCACGCGATCACCAGAACGAGCGCTGCGCCGGTGAAGAGCGGGACGAACAGCGAAGAGAGGTTCGCTCGCGGGTCCGCTGCGAGCGTCGTGCCCCTCAGATCCACGGCCGCCTCCTCCGGCGCGCGGTCCGGATGGAATTGACGGCGCAGCACGAGCAGTTCGGCCTGCGCCTGTTCCGGCGTCACGCCCGGCGCGAGTCGTCCCGCCAGCGGGGTGCAGCAGTTGTCGGGCTTACCGAGCACGTTGCGAACCCAGGGATCGGTGGGGCGCAGGAGACGAGCTGCCGTCAGAGGCAGCCACACGTCCGTCCGTCCCATTCCCGTCCCGACGAACGCTGGATCGAGCCGGATCGTCGTCCCGACGATCGACGGGTCGCCGCCGAACGCCAGGCGCCAGCAGGGGTCGCTCAGGACGACCACGGGCGGGGCGTCAGGGCCGGCGTCGCCCGCGTCGAACCCGCGGCCGTACGCGATCGGCACGCCGAGCGCGGTGAAGTAGGTGCCGCCGACCCAGGCGAGTCGCGCCTCGTCGTCGCGATCGTCGAGCCTCCCGGAGCCCGCGCGCCCCAGGACGACGAAGTCCGAGATCGTGCGGGCGTGCGCGCCGAGATATTCCACTTCGGCGAGCGAGAACCCCTGCGGGCCGCCCCCCGCGCGCTTGCGCAAATCGAGGCGGCTCAGGTTGTAGACATTTACGACGCGATTCGCGTCGCGCACCGGCCAGGGCCGGAACACGAACGCGTTGAACACGCTGAACACCGCCGTGTTGAGGCCGATGGCCACCGTCAGTGCCCCGAGCGCGACGAGCGTCGATCCGCGCTCGCGTCTGAGCGTCCGGGCCGCGTAGCGCGCGTCCTGCCACACGCTTTCGATCCACGGCGCGATCCACACCGCGCGCGCGTCCTCCCGCGCGAGCGTCAGGTTGCCGAGCGCGCGCCGGCTTGCCGCCCGTGCGTCGTCGGCCGACAGGCCGTCGCGCTCGAGCGCGGCCTGCGCCGCCGAGCGGTGGAACTCGAGCTCCTCGGCGAGATCCGCGTCGAGCCGCCGCCGCCGAATCCAGCCGAGCGCGCGTCGCAGCAGCTTCATGGCGACCTCAGGCCAGTCTGAGCACGCGTTGAATGGCGCCGACGAGACGCTCGAACTCGTCGCGCTCGGCGTCGAGTCGTTTGCGTCCTGCCGCCGTCAGCGTGTAATACCGGGCGCGCCGATTGTTTTCGGACGCTCCCCATTCGGCCTTCACCCAGCCGTTCAGGAGGAGCCGCTGCAGCGCGGGGTACAGCGAGCTCTCGCCGACCTGGAGGACGTCCTGCGACACGGTCTTGAGGCGCTCCGTGATGGCGTAGCCGTGGAGCGGCCCGCGCACGAGCGACCGCAGGATCAGCAGGTCGAGGGTGCCGGGCAGGAGATCGGGCGGCTCATTGGTGAGACCCATGCTTCTCCCATCGTTAGACGATGGGAAGGATGGATCAGTTCGAGGAATTCACGAATTCACCGGCGGAGCCGGGCGGATGTTAACCGGCGCGGCGACGCGACGTAGTACTCGGTAGGAAAGATTCCCAACCTATGACCGTTGCCTCTCGTCTAATCCACGAAGAGTGAGTTCTCCGTGCTCCGCGTCTTCTGCCGCACGGCGGCGTTGTGTCTCGCCGCGGTCGGCATCGCTTCGCCGGCTTCCGCCCAGCCCCGGCACGCGCGCTCACCCGCGGCCGCCTGGACCGGCGCGAACGTCGTGCGCGTGTACGTCGAGGACGAGACCGCGCCGCCGGAACTCGCCGTCCCGCCCATTCCGTCCAACCTGGCCCTCGTCCCGGAGTACCGCGACCGCGTCATCTCGATGCTCGGAGCATCACCGACCTTCAGACGGCAATGCGCACGCATCGCGAACGCGCGGCATCTCAGTGTGAGCGTCGCATTCGGCGGCTCACCGGGGATAACCGGCGACCCCGCCAGCACCCGGATCGTGTTCAAACCCGACGGCACGATCCAGGCGGACGTCCGGATCGCACCGCTGGCCGATCTCGACGAGCTGGTCGCACACGAGTTCGAACACATCCTCGAGCAACTGGACGGCGTCGATCTCGCCGCGATGGCCCGGCGCGCGGACACGGGGGTGCGCGCCATCGAGGGAGGCGAACGGTTCGAAACGGCGCGCGCGATTGCCGCGGGCCGGCAGGTGGCGCAGGAAGTCCGTCGTGCGCGCAGGCGCGGCGGCGCATGAGAAGGATGTGCGCGCGGTCGCGGCGCTCGCGCTCTTGATCCTGGCTATCGGCGGCGGCCCCGGGCCGCCGGACGAGCCGCCGGTGTTCCTGACCGTGCGGCAGGCCAACCCGCGGGCGCTGCCGGTCGACGCGCCGTCTGCGTCGGTCAGTGCGGACGGCCGCTACGTGGCGTTCGTCTCGTATGCGCGGCTGGCGGCGGCGGACACGGACATCGGGAGCGACATCTACGTCCTGGATCGCGCGACCGGGAACGTTTCGCTCGAGACGTTCGCCGGCGAACAACGCGTATCGCTCCGGCCCCGTGACGGCACGTCGCCGCACATCAGCGGCGACGGCCGCTTCCTCGTGTACGAGACCACCGAGATGGATGAAGACCGGATTCCACTCTCGGCCGTGGCGGTTCGCGACCGACGGAAGGGCACGACCGAGCTCGTTCGCGTGCGCGGCCAGACGCCCAATGGCGGCTGCGCAACTCCCGTCATCAGCGCGGACGGCCGAATCGTCGTGTTCAGTTCCTCGGCGACGAACCTCGTCGACGGTCCGGACCTCAATGGATCCGCCGAGGATGTATATGCGCTGGAGATGCGAACCGGGACGATCCGGCGCGTGAGCGTCGACGGGCATGGGCGGCAATCGACCCTGGGAGCGAGCTACGCGCCGGCGGCGAGCGACGACGGCCGGTACGTGGCGTTTGTGTCGACCGCCGCGCTGGAGTCGCCGGCGCCGGCTAAATCGTTGACGCGACCCCAGTCGAATGTGTACCTGCGTGACACGTCGCTCGGCGTGACCACGCGCATCAGCGTGGGCTCCGGCGGCGCGGCGCCGGATGGCAACAGCTACCAGCCGTCGATCAGCGGCGACGGCCGTTACGTCGCCTTCACATCGGAAGCGACGAATCTTGCGTCGCATGATTCGAATCGGGCGTCCGACGTGTTCTTACACGACGTGCGCACCCGGACGACGACGTTGATCAGCCGCACTCGGTCCGGCGACTCCGCGAACGGCCGAAGCATGCACCCGGCAATCTCCGGCGACGGGCGCGGCATCGCCTTTCAGTCAGACGCCTCCGATTTGACATGCGGCCGCGGCTGCGTCTCCGCGAACGACGACATGAATCTCGTCGCCGACGTGTTTCTGTTCGATCGCGATTCTCAGACGGTCCGGTGCATCAGCCGCGGCCGCGCCGCCTGGCTCGAACCCAGCCTCGGTCCCGCCATCGATGGCGGCGGCGCGGTCGTCGCATTTTCGTCGCGACATCCGGTCGATGCGCGCGATGTGGACGATGATTTCGATCTGTTCGTGCGTGTGCTGCCGACCCTTCGCGAGCCTCAGGGTCGAGCGAGCCGGCGAGCCGCCGAGCGAGAGTAAGCGGGGGCGGGGCCGGGCCCGGCTACTTCAGCGCGTCGAGTGCCCGCAGCATGCCGCCGGCGCCGGGGTTCTCCCCGATCGGCGACACGTAGCTCCAGCGGATCACGCCGTCGCCGTCGATGACGAAGAGGGCGCGCTCGGTGATGCCGTTCTGCTCGCGATAGACGCCATATTGCCTCGCGACGGCGCCCTTCGGCTCGCTGTCCGACAGCAGCGGGAATGCCAGACCGCGCTCTTTCGCGAACGCCGCGTGACACCATGCGCCATCGACCGAAATGCCAATCAACTGCGCGTTGCGGCGTTGAAGGTCCGGCGCCTGGCGGGTGTATTCGGAGAGCTGCGCGCTGCAGACGGGGCTGAAATCCGCCGGGTAGAACGCGAGGACGACGGTCCGGCCGCGGAAGTCGCGCAGGGAGATCTTCTTGTCGGGACCGGCCGGGAGCGTGAAGTCAGGCGCCGTCGCGCCGGGTTTCAGGGCCGTCGGATGGTCGGTCATGCGAGAAATCATAGTATGCATTTCAGCGCGCCGCCGGCTCGCGATGGAGCGCGTTGTACGCGGCGGGCACGAGATAGAGGGTCACGAGCGTCGAGAGCGATAAGCCGCCGATCACCGCGAGCGCGAGCGGCTGCTGCAGTTCCGCGCCCGCGCCGAAGCCCAGCGCCAGCGGCAGCAACCCGAACAGCGTACACAACGTCGTCATCAGAATCGGCCGGAGGCGCACGCGCGCCGACGTCTCGAGCGCCTCCTCGAACGGCCGGCCCTGCTCGTACAGGCGATGCGTATAGTCCAGCATCACGATCCCGTTTTTGACGACGAGGCCGACCAGGAGAATTAGCCCCATCGCGGACGACACGTTGAGGTCGGTCCCCGTGATGAGCAGCAGCGCGAAGGCGCCGGCGAGCGACAGCGGGGCCGCGAGCAGGATGAGCGCCGCGGGCACGAAGCGATAGAACTGGATCACCAGGATGATGAACACCAGCGCCGCCGCAATCGCGAACACGGTGAGCAGTTCGCGGAACGACTGGCGCTGTGCCGCGAACTGGCCGCCGACCTCCGTCGTGTACCCGACCGGCAGCTTCAACTCGCGGAGCTTCGACTGAATCTCCTGGACGGCGCTCCCGAGGTCGCGGTTCTCGAGGCGCGCCGTGACGAGCGCCATCTGGCGCAGGTTCTCGCGCTGCAGCACGATTTCGCCGCCGGCCGCCGATGCGTGGGCGACGCTGCCGAGCGGGACCGTTCGTCCCTCCGCGCCGCGCACCGGCGTCTGCGCCATCCGGCCCGGATCCAGCCGATACGCATCCGGATAGCGCACCCGCACAGGAATCGTGCGATCCGGCAGACGCAACTCCGTCTGCACGTCGCCGAGCCACGCATCGGCGAGTTGCTCGGCCACCTGCGTGACCGTGAGCCCGAGACGCCCCGTCGCGACCGG
>QHWR01000265.1 GCA_003223835.1 Acidobacteriota bacterium
CGCAATACCTGCCTGGCGGGCCGCAAGGGTCGATCCGATGGTGGCTCTGCGTTACGAGTAGAGCTTCCAGACACACCGCCGCACGCACCTCTCGCAAATCCTCGATCTTTTTGGGGAGGATAGTTGGCGTGATGTTCATGCGGGTGAACTCGAAGTACGCCCACCAAGTGCGCCCACCATTCGACCGAGCGAGCTGGGCCGCTCGTCCTCCGTCGATCCGATCGAGCTCAACCACCCGATACTGGGCAGCCCCAGAATCGACGCGTTAACCCTCCGACTCTCTCGAACGTTGTAGTAGTGAGCCTTCGCCATCAATCCCGGCGTCGAAAGCTCGGGTATTAAGAGGAGCGCGTCGATGGTCAACCGTGTCACGAATGGAATGGGCGTCTTGGTCGTTGCGCTGCTATCGCCGGCCGTCGGGAGCGAAGCGGCGGACTTGAATCTGTGGCAAGGTGCGTTCAGGACCACGAGCATATCGGGAGCGATGGAGCTCCGCGTCATGCGGGACGGTGCGAAAGAGGAAGTGCGCCTGAAATTCGCCCCAGACGCCAGACCGTTGGAGGCCGAGATCGCCGAACTGAGACTCACAGATCGGCGCATTTCATTCATCACGACGATAGCGTCGACACGTTACCGCTTCGATGGAACACGTCGGAATGACCGGTGGGAAGGTACTCTCGCCGCCGATGGCGGTGACGATCGAGGGACTTGGGCGCTCTCGCGCCTCGATGTTGAGGACGCCCGCGTGATCACCGAACAACCACTGCCAGCGCCGACAGGACGCTACACGACTGGCAGAGTTGCCTTTCAATGGGTTGACAATGTTCGGCCCGAGTTGGAGACGCGCGAGCCCAACGATCGGCGTGAACTGCTCGTCTATGTGTTTTATCCGGCGGAAGCTGCGACCAGAGTGCCGCAGGCACCCTACATGCCTGAGGCCGACGTGATGTTGCCGTATTGGAAAGACGATCTAACGAATCGGCTCAAAGCGCTTCGAGCGCACAGTCGTGAAGGTCTGGCCCTTGCCGGCAGGCCCTCGCGATTTCCCGTCATCATCTTCGCCCCGGGCGGCGGGCAGAAGGCCCTCGCGTACACAACGCTCTTGGAGGACCTCGCCAGCCACGGTTACGTTGTTGCGGCAATTGAACCTCCATACAACGCGCCCGCCATGCAGTTTCCGAATGGCAGGACCATTGGCCGCTTGGCTCCAGTTGATCGAGGGTGGGAGGAACCGAAGACGCGAGACGATCAACCTCGGATCTATGAACAGATGGTGCTCCACTGGGCTCGCGACATGAGCTTCGTACTCGATCGGCTTACTGAGTTGAACCATGCATCCCAAGGCTTGTTCGCGAATCGCCTGGATGTCGCCCGCGTGGGAGCCTTCGGCCACTCCCGAGGTGGTCAAGCTGCAGGCACCGTTCGGTTGCTCGACGCGCGATTCAAGGGAGCCATCAATCTGGACGGCAACATTCGAGGCCGAAGGCTCCCACGCGGGCGACATCCAGGCGATTCGCGAACAAGCCTTGGGATGCATGGTTCAACTCAGTAAGCCGATCGAGTACGAAGCTCATGTCGCGAGCCCAGTGGAGCACCATCTGTTCATAGATCCGAGGTTGATCGTCTCGCGTCTTCGCGCGTCGAGCAACCGAACGGTGCCTGCAGCTTGACCACGTCCGTGCGTTTTTCGATGGATGCCTCAGATCCCAGTGGAACGAGTTCCGGGGACTGATCGCTGAAGCCGGCAAGACGTACCCCGAAGTGTCCTCGCGAACCTTCGCGCAAATGTGGCCCAACCAACCGCAGCGGCGTATGCTGCGGATCGGCCGCCACGTCAGGCTGTAAGGCGCCAAAGCTGCAGATAATGGTGGTTGCGAGCCCCGCGACCAATCCGTTCGCTCGCGAGTAACGCCGCAGCGTTTACGAATTCCGCGCCCACCTCGCGCGCATCCTCGAACTTCTTGAAGAGGTCGTTCTTCCGCCGGTTTTCAGCAACTCGCTCGGCGGGTGTCCAGTGATTTGGGTTGCGTCGTGCGACTGCGTAGCCGCCTTCAGACACGCCAAAAACAGCGTCTCTGGAGCCAAACGCAGCCTTCGTCGAATTCGACCGAAAAACCGGTGATTCTGCAATCACGGACCCACCAACTCTGGGCACACTCGCGGACAGACACCGAGAATCCGAAGCGCGCTGATGGCGCGCGTTGTGCCTGATCGCCGATTCTGGCTGTCGCTCGGGATCGTTTTTAGCTTAGGCTGTGCCGCTGGTTCGCTGGACGTCGAGAGCTGGCGCGGCGCGTGGTGGGTCACCTAGCTGTTGGCCGCTACTCGTGCCGCAGCGCGACCAGGGGATCGACGCGTGAGGCGCGGCGAGCCGGAAGCCAACCGGCGAGCAGTGCCGTAAGGCCGAGAATGGACGCCGCGATGACGAAGGCGGCGGGATCGGTCGGCGTCAGTCCGTACAGCATGCTCCGGACAAGGCCGCTCAGCGTGAGAGCGGCGGCAGCGCCGATCATTACGCCCGCTACGACCATGCCCGCGACATCGCGCAGGATGAGACCGATCATCGCCGGGCGTGTCGCCCCGAGGGCCATGCGCACGCCGAGCTCGTTCGTACGCTGCGAGACCTGAAACGCCAGCAGACCGAACAGGCCGATGGCCGCGACGATGAGCGCGAGCACACCGAAGAAGCCGCCGAGAGTCGCCATGGTCCTCTCCGTAGCGATCGAGCGATCGACCAGCGTCGCATACGTGAGCGTCGTCCGGACGTGCAGTGAGGGATCGACCTCGCGAACCAGGCGTTCAAGGCCGGGCCTCAGGCGCATCGGATCGCCCATGCCGACTCGCGCCAGGTAGCTGTACCTCGTCGGCTGGTCCCCGTTTCGCTGCAGCCACGAGATGTACATGGTCTTCATGATCGGCTCGCGCAGGTTCTGGTACTTCGCGTCGCGGACGACTCCCACGATCTCGTAGGTGACGCCGACGGACGTGACGTGCCGCCCGAGCGCCGGCGCATCCCTGAAAAAGTAGCGGCCGAAGCTCTCATTGACGATCGCGACTTTCGTGGATGCACCGGTGTCGCGTTCGTTAAATTCGCGTCCGAGGATGAGGGGCGTGTTGAGCGTCTCGAAATACTCTGGGGCGATCACATTGAAGCCGACCGAATCGGACTCGTCGGCCCGAAACGTGTAGCCCTCGACCTGCACGCCTCGCGTCCAGAGCCCGCCGCCTATGGGCAGCACATTAGCGGCGCTTGCCGACCGGATGCCGGGCAGGCGTTTCAGACGGTCGAGGATCGCGCGCTGCACCGCGAACCCCCGTGCAGCCTCATACGGCCGGCTGCTGCGAACGTTGACGACGATCACGCCGTCGCTGTCGAAGCCGCGCTCGACGGAGTACAGATTCACCAGGGTTCGCAGGAATAGCGTCGCCCCGACGACCAGGATCATCGAGATTGCCAGCTGCGCGACGACGAGGCTCTTCCCCAGCCACCGGTGCCCCTGGACTCGCGCCTCCTTCAGCGCGGGATTCACGTTGAAGCGAACGGCGTGAAGCGCCGGCGCGAGGCCGGCGACGACGCAGGCGAGCAACGCGACCACGGCCGTGAAGGCGAACACGCGCCAATCCGGTGCGGCCGACACGGTGACGCTGCGTCCGTTCACGAAGAGCGCCACCAATCTCTCGCTAAACCAACTGGCCAGGACGAGGCCGAGGGTTCCTCCGATCGCCGCGAGCAGCAGGCTCTCCGTCAACAGCTGCCGCACGAGCCGCCCGCGCCCGGCGCCGATCGCCAGACGAATCGAGACCTCGCGCTGCCTCGCCGCCGCCCGCGCGAATAGGAGCCCTGACAGGTTCACGCACGCGAGCATCAGCACAAGCCCGACGATGCCCATTAGGATCAGCAGCGACTTCGCGTAGTCGTATCGAAACGGATTGATGCCGTCCGACGACGAGAACGCGGCCGCGCGCTGCCGCAGGATCCCGCCCCGATCCTTCTCGCGCGCTTGGGCAACCTGCGACTGGAGGAACGAACTCCAAAGCACCTGGACTTCGGCATTCGCCTGCTCAACGGTTGCGTTGGGCTTCAACCGGCCGAGCACGCTCAGCCAGTTGTTGGTGACGTCGGTGCGCACTTCCTCGCTCATCATCGGCACGAGCGGGAGCGCGATGTCGGGCATGTGCCCGGCCCTTGCGCTCTGGAACGACGGGGGCGTCACGCCGACGATCGTGAAGACCCGGTCGCGGATCGTGACTGGTTTTCCAATCGCCGACGGACCGCGGTCGAACCGCTGCTCCCAGTAACGGTCGCTGATGACCACCGCAGGCGACGCTGGCGACAACACGTCGTCGGCCGCACCGAGCAGTCGTCCCGCCGCCGGCTCGATCCCGAGTACCGTGTAATACGAGCCTGACACGAGCTCCGTCGTCACGAAGTCTTCCTCGCCGTCGATCGCGATCGCCTGGTCGCCGCCCGACTCCGCGAGCGCGCCGGAGATCGATGTCATGTTGTCGCGGAAGTACTCGAAGAGTCGGTACGAGAGCGGGTACGGGCGACCTTCGGGCGACAGGCGGGTTATCTGCACCAGTCGACGGGGCTCCCGAACGGGAAGGGCGCGCAGCATGACGGCGTTGATCAAGCTGAAGATAGCCGCGTTCGCGCCGATGCCAAGGGCCAGCGAGAGTACGGCCACGGCGGCGAACCCGCGGTTACGGCCGAGCGTTCGGAGCGCGTAGCCCAGGTCTCGCCCTAGATCTTCCAGCCAGCGCCCGCGCACGTCGCGGACGCCTTCTTCGATCTGCACGGCGTTGCCGAACTCCAGGAAGGCGCGACGCTCCGCGTCCGCGCGATTCATGCCCGCGGCCATGTAGCCGTCGATCAGACGGTCGCGGTGGAATCTGATCTCGTCGCGCACGCGCGGGTCATGCCGGCTCTTGAACCACATGCCTTACTGCGCCGTGCTGAGAATGCCCCGCGCCGAGATTCTCAAGGCGCAGACGCGGTTCATGGAGTTGCAATGGCAGCTTCAGGACGCGATGGACAACCTCGTCGGGCTTCTCAAGCAGCAGCCGGTGGACGAGACGCAAGTGACCGCGCAATTGGACAAGGTCCTCGCGGCGGAGCGCGAGGTCAAACGCGCGCAGATTGTCCTGATGGTTCGGCTCAAGAACAAGCTGACGCCGGAGCAGCAGGCGCGCCTGCGACAGCTCCGCCCGCAACCCGCGCCTCGCTGACACGACGGCAGTCGGGCGGCGCATCGGCGGTGGCGGCCTCACCGCCCGCCGCGACCCGCCGCGGGCAGCGCGTTCAGCTCGGCTGCGGTCCACGGCCTCGCGCGAGCGGCCGTACGCGCCCGGATCGTCTTGATCAACGCGGGATCGACGGGCGATCCGTCGTTGCCCCATTCACGCCGGACGTAGGTCAACACGGCGGCGATCTGTTCGTCGTTCAGCGCGAATCCGATCGGCGGCATCAGTCCGACGGATCCCTCTTTGCCGTTCAGCAGAATGCGCGCCGGGATCTCCGGGTCCGCGAGCACAAAAGGAGACACGAGAAGGCTCGGCGCGAGCCTCTCCTGGCCGCGGCCATCGGGCTGATGGCAGGCCTGACAGACGTTTCTGTAGACCTCGCGTCCCGCATCGAAACGCTGCCGCTCGGCCGCCGTCAGCGGCGCGACGATCGTCTCGCCGCGCTTGCCGGGCCACGTGACGTGCGTCAGCACCGCGTCGGCCCGCGTGTGCAGATCGGCGCTCGAGGCAGCGAGATCCGTGAGCGGCCTGGGCGCGCGCTTCAGCCGCAGGGAAGGGCCGCGGCGGCCTGCCCGGTTGGCAAACGTTGGATCGCCCGGCCTCTGGAACGCGTACGCGCCGCCGGGCCCCGCGCGTCCGCCCGGACAGGTCGGGCATGGAAGACCGGCCGTCGTGGCTGCCGGCTCCGCGACGCGGCGCGCCCCCGGCATCGCGGCGCCGAGCAGCGTCACCTCCGCACCGCGAAGCATCGCGGACCGTACCCACGCCGGACGCGTGCCGTCGGCGACCGACGCGAACAGATTCTGTGCGGCCGCTTCGTCTGCGCCGCGGACGATCGTGGCGGCGAGCATCGTGATGGCCGCGTCGCGCGGCGGGGTCGGCTCCGCGGCGGCCTGCGACATCCGCTGAAGCACGTCCGCTTCGCCGCCGTGCACGCTGCTGAGCGCGGCGTCCATGGTGATCGCGTCGTCGCCGTGCCGTTCGAGCAGCGATGCCACGGCGGCTTCTCGCTGCCCTTCTGGCATCGCGCCGAGCGAAGCGGCCACCTGACGGCGAACCGCGGCGTCCGGATCGTCGATCCGGGTCAACAGCGCCGTTCCGCCATGCGGACGGCGGCGGCGCGCACGGGAATGGACTCGTCGGTCAGGGCCCTCGTCACCATGGCCGGTTCGAGCGCATCCAGTCCGTCGAGCGTCCACAATGCGCGCAGCCGCGCCCGCCAGTCGCGCGCGGCGCCGGCCATCTTCACGAGCGCCGGCGCCGCGGCCTTGTGACCACCCTCGATGAGGAGCCGCTGCGCGGTGTCGCGCCGCCAGCCGTTCGGATGCGACAGCATCGAGACGAGTGAATCCGGCGAGGCGAACGAGCGACAGCGAATGAGCCACGCGAGCGGAGCGGGGATCGCAGGGGCCCCCGCGAGCGAGCGTGCAGGGGGGTCCGGCGGGGCGAAGCCCCCCGGACACGCAATGGGACTTATGTCCCGCACGGTGGTGTCGTGCATCACGCGATAGATGCGTCCGAGACCGGTCGGGCGCTCCAGTTTGCGTCCGAGAATCTGATCGCGCAGATACTGTGTGATCGAGATCCGGTGCTCGATGATGCCGCGGTACATGTCGACGACGTAGAGCGTGCCGTCAGGCGCGTTGGACAGGTACACGGGCCGGAACCGCTCGTCGGTCGACGCGAGGAATTCGCCGCGCTCGTATGCCTTGCGCGCGCGCAGGGTGCCGCCGGTATCATCGAGCACGATCCGGCTGACCAGGTTCGCCGCGGGCTCCGCCACGAAGACGGTGCCGTAAAGGTCCGCGGGCAACCGATCGCCGCGATACACCAGCGGCGCGCAGACGGACGTGAACTTCGCCAGCGTGCCGTCCGGGCGATCGATGCCGGTCTGGTACGCGCGGTTGGTGCCGGGATTCGGGCGCACCGGCCAGACGGTGTTCAGATCGGGATTGTCGTCCGCGAGGCGCTCATAGCTGCCCCGCGTGCGGAGCAGGTTCGGGTTCCGCGCGAAGTACGCGGTCGGGACCAGATCGACGTGCAGCGCCGATTCGTTCGTGTTCCGGTAAATGCGTCCCGCATCGTCCTCGGTCACGCCCCACTCGCCGCGCTCGAGCGTCTTCTGCAGCTCGAACCGGCCGTCCTTCAGGCGCACCTCGAGGTCGGTTTCGCCGGCGGTGTGCATCCAGTTGTCGAGCGCCCACGCGAAGCCGTTCCCGGCGTTCTGCGGATCTCCGTCGCGGCGGCCGAACCGGTTCGAGACGATCTCTTTCACGTCGGCGCGGAGATCGCCGTCGGTGTCGCGCATCAGCCAGAGACTAGGCGGCTCCGCCACGAGCACGCCGCGCTGCAGCACCTTCAGCGATCGCGCGAGAACCAAGCCGTCGGCGAAGACGGTGCGCTTGTCCATCCGGCCGTCGCCGTTCGTGTCTTCCAGCACGACGACCCGGCCGATCGGATCCTGTTCGTGCGAGCCGGTGATGTCGGACATGAAGCCGGGCATCTCGACGGCCCAGAGGCGCCCCTCCGGGTCCCAGTCGATTGCGATGGGATCCTGAATCAGCGGCTCGCTCGCCACCAGCTCGACGCGGTAGCCGGGCGGCATGTAGAAGGTCTTCAGCGCCTCTTCGGGCGGCAGAGGTGGAGATTGGTCCGACACCTTCTGCACGGCGGACGGCCAGGGACGGTTCGTCGGAGAGCTCTGGAACCCGAGCGCCGTCACCGAGGCGACGCACACGAACAGAGCCATCGAGCGGGCTCTCGCGAGAAACATTTGAGTCCGATCCTCCTTCGTGCAGAATACGCCGGATGAAGCGCCGCGACTTCCTGACCGTCTCGGGTCTCGGAGTCCTCGGCCTGGCGCGCTACGACAGTGCGGCCTGGCGTGAAGCGCCCGCCGACCCGATCATCGACATCCATCAGCATGTCGGCTACAGCGGCCGAAGCGACGAAGCACTGATCGCGCACCAGCGCGCGATGGGTGCGACGATGACCGTGCTGCTGCCCGCCGGACGTCCCGTCGACCGCAGCTCGACGCACCAGGGTCTCTCCAACGGCCTGCAGGCGCAGTGTCTCGGCAACGACGCGTGCTTCCGGCTCGCGCGGGCCCACCGGCGTGCGTTCGCGTTCGGGGCGAACGAGGTACCCGACCTCCCGGACGCCACCAAGGAGATCGAACGATATCTCCGGCGCGGCGCCGTGATTATCGCAGAACAGAAGTTCGGCGTGGAATGCGACTCGCCCGAGATGCAGCGGATCTACGCGCTCGCGCAGGCCCATCACGTCCCCCTGCTGATGCACTGGCAGTTCCAGATGTACAACTACGGGTTCGAGCGGTTCGTCGGGATGCTCGAGAAATACCCGCGTGTGAATTTCATCGGACACGCGCAAACGTGGTGGGCGAACATCGATCGGAACCATCACGACCAGACAGTGCTGTATCCGAAGGGCCCCGTGACAGCGGGTGGGTTGACCGATCGCTACCTGACCGACTATCCGAACATGTATGGCGATCTGTCCGCGGGTTCAGGGCTCAACGCGCTGACGCGGGACGAGGGCTTCACGCGGGATTTCCTCGTGCGGCATCAGGACAAGCTCCTGTTCGGCAGCGACTGCACCGATACCGAAGGTGCCCCTC
>QHWR01000069.1:0-21681 GCA_003223835.1 Acidobacteriota bacterium
CCTTCTTCGGCCACGGATCCACGGACTTCCACGGATCCATCACGCCTTCTTCGGCCACGGATTCCACGGACTTCCACGGATCCATCACGCCTTCTTCAGCCACGGATCTGACGGCCATACACCGAGCGAGGGCGCTTTCGTACCAAGCGTATCCGCGTAATCCGTGTGATCCGTGGCTGAACGATCCGTGTTATCCGTGGCTGAAGAACGCGCGCGATCCGTGGCTATATGATAGCCGCGCATGCCGGCCTCCGACACGAGATCGCGCGAGCGATGGATCGTCGCCGCGCTCGTCGTCGGACTCGTGCTCTGGCGGTCCGCCGTCTTCGTCTTCTGGCCCGACGGCTATTTCGATTCGGATCAGGCCGTCACCGGCCTGATGGCGAAACACCTCAGCCACTTTCGCGCGTTTCCCGTCTTCTGGTACGGCCAGAGCTACAGGGCGTGTCGGTTGCGACGCTCAAGCTCCCGCTGCTCGCCATCAACCTCGCGATTGCGCTGATCCTTCTCCGCACGCTGGAACGCGAGACCGGGCTTCGTCCCGCGGCGGCCGCGGCCGCGACACTCGTCTTCGTGCTCGCCGCGCCGATTACGGCCGCTCTTTACCTGACGGCCAATGGCGGCAACGTCGAACCGACGTTGTACGTGCTGCTCCTCTGGCTGACGCGACGGCGTGCCGTCTGGTGCGGCGCGATCCTCGGCATCGGATTCCTGAACCGGGAGTTCACGATCTACGGTGCGCTCGCGCTGTTGATCCTGGAGGCGGCCCATCGACGGCTCTTCACGCGCGACGGGCTCCGTCGAGCGGCGACCGTCTTCGCCGTTGCCGCCGCCCTCTGGATCGTCGCGCAGGTCGCGAAGCAGTTCTCGTCGGCCGCGGGTCCGGGAACGTCGGTGGACGATCTCGGCGGCCCCACCAACAACCTCGTCGAGATCGTCGGACGCATGTGCGTCAACCCCGCAACGCTGGCCGCGGGTCTCCACAAGCTGTTCACGGTCCACTGGCCGCAGCTCTTCGGCCTCGACGTGCTCAGGCTGAGCGACTTCGGGATCGAGAGCCGGCAGTGGCAGGGTACGCGCGCGACCGGGGTCCTCCTCGCGGCGGCGGCGGCCATCGCGCTCGTCCGCGTCGCGGCGCGTCTGGCCGCCGAACGCCGCTGGCGTCCCGAGTACGAGTTCTGCGCGTATCTGATCGTCGTCGCGAGCCTGTCGCTGACGGGATACGTGTTCGGACGCTGCGGCGAGCTGGATCTCTACACCATGCGCTACGAGCTGCTGTCGGTCCTCGGCGCCGTCGGGCTCTTCGCCTGGTACTTGCGCGTGGAGACGTCAACGGCGCTCAGAACGGCGTGGACGATCGCGCTCGCCGGCGTCATCGCGGTGTCGGTCGCGGCGCACGCGCGACTCTGGCGCGAGTACCTCACGGGCGCACCGGTCGCGGCGAAGCAACTGCTCATCGCGCAGCTCGAGGCGCGACGGATTCACTACGGCTACGCCGATTTCTGGGTCGCGTACTACGTCAGCTTCATGACCAACGAGCGCGTGGTCCTCGCCGCGACCGACGCCGTCCGCATCCGGACCTACAACCGCGTCGTGGACGCGCACCGCGCCGTCGCGGTTCGGGTGTCACGGACGCCGTGCGGCAACGGCGAGCAGGTCACGCCGGCGTTCTGGATTTGTCCGCCGTAAAAGTCAAATCACAGCCAACCGGCGCCGCGGTACCATGCGAGCGTCTTCCGAATCCCCTCTCGTAATCCGGTGGCGGGATTGAACCCGAGTTCCTGGCGTGCGCGGCTGATATCGAACGCACGGCTCTTCGTGAAGAAGTCCACGCGTCGGCGGTAGAGCGGCGGCTCGATGCCGAATGGCGCGCAGACGGCCTCGCACGCGGCGCCCGCCAGCCAGAAGGGCCAGACCGGCACGTGCACGCGCGGCGGGGCGACGCCGGCCTCCTGCGCGATCAACGCCGCGACGTCGTTCAGCGTCGTCACCTCCGCCCCGGCGAGGATGTACGTGCGTCCCGCGGCCGTGGGGACCGTCCCGCACAGGCGGAAGCCTTCGACGAGATCGTCGATATACGTGAGGTGATAGAAGATGCGGCCGCTGCCGAGGATGACGAAGCGGCGCCGGGCGATGCCCCGGAACAACTTCAGCAGTCGCCGATCGCCGGGCCCGTAAATCCCGCTCGGCCGTGCGATGACGACTTCAACGCCGGTCCGCGCCCCCGCGGCGCGCGCGATGGCCTCCCCTTCCACCTTCGTCCGCTGATACACGTCGCCCGGCCTGAGCGGCGCGTCCTCGTTCGCCGGCGGGCGCTCGACGTCGCCGTGCACGCCGACCGTGCTGCAATGGACGACGCGCCGCACGCCGGACGCCGCGGCCGCTTCGACGATCGTGCCGACCGCTTCCGCGTTGACGGCGTGATACGTGTTTTCCGGAAGTCCTGCCTGCCGATACACCGCCGCGATGTGGTAGATGACGTCGATGGCCTGCGTCGCGCGGCGGATCGCGCTAGCATCGCGAAGGTCGCCGGCAACTAGATCCATCCCGGCACCGGCGAGATCGGCGGCGCGGTTCACGTCGCGCACGAGCGCGCGGACGGTGTCGCCGCGCGCCGCGAGCCTCCGCGCGAGGTGACCGCCGGTAAACCCGGTGGCGCCGGTGACTAGGACGCGCAACGCTCGGCGACGATCGTGACGGGGGACCCGAACCGGCGGGTCACGCCCGCGTGCGACATCGCGCCCTCCACACGCGTCGTCCACCCGGCGGATCCGATCCGCTTGTGGAGCGCGATCGGCAGCACGAACTGGCGATGTTCGGCCGCGATCCTGAAGCCGTGGGCCGCGAGGGCCGCCGCGACCTGGCGCGACGAGAACACGCGGTACGCCTCGACGCGGCGGTTGAGCGCGTGCGTGACCGTCCGTCCCAGTGCCTGCAGCGCCGCGACGCTCCATCGCGCCGGATAATCGAAGACGACCTGCCGCCGCGCGACGCGGCAGAGCTCGCCGACGGAGCGCCGCCAGTCGGGCGTGTGCATCAGGACGCGCAGGCACACGACGGCGTCGAAACTCCGGTCCGCGAAGTCGAGCGCGTGAACGTCGCCGCGGACGAAGGCGACGCGGACGTCCGCCTCGCGCGCGCGACGCTCGGCGACGTCCAGCATTTCGCGCGAGGCGTCGACCCCGGTCACGGCGGCGCCGCGGCGCGCAAGCGCGATGGCGGCGCGTCCGGTGCCGGTGCCGACGTCGAGCACCTGCCGTCCCGCGAGCGGCGCCAGGAACTCCGCGATCTGTTGTTCCTGCGTGTCCGCGATCAGACGCCCGATGGGGCCGCCGAACCGCAGCGCGTCGAAGCGCTCGGCCATCTGCGGGTCGGCGTAGACCTCATAGCTGTAATGCTCGCTCAGGGCAGGCCTCACGCTATCCCGCCCGCCATCTGGGGGGCCGGCTCGCCGAACAAGTGCACGCACGCCTGACGCGTCTTCGCGAGGTACGAGTCGTAGCTGTACCTGGTTTCGGCGATCTCGCGGGCGCGAGCGCCGACGCTCCGCGCTTCCGCCGGATGCGTAATCGCGCGGAGGATGCCCGCGCCGAATCCCTCCGGCGTCGCCTCGGTCAGAAACGCGATGTCGTCGTCGAGCACCTGCGTGTGGGTCACGAGCCGCGTCGCGACGATCGGACGTCCCGACCGCAGGTACTGATAAATCTTGAGCGGCGTATTCATGCCGGCGCTGCGCGGCGACACGAGGACGTCGGCGGCGTCGAGAAACGCGGGGATCTCCTCCGCCGGCCGCTGGCCCGCGAACACGGTAATGGCCGCGATCCCCGCCGTCTCCGCCTGAGCGCGCGCCGCCGCGATCTGCTCCGGACGTCCGCCTGCGAGCACCAGCCGCGCATCGGGACGCTCGAGCATGACGCGGCGCATCGACGCGAACAGCAGGTCGAGTCCCTGGTAGGCCTCGAACGTGCCTGTGTAGAGAATCAGCGGCGACGTCGCGTCGAGCCCGAGAGCCGCGCGGACGGCGGCTCCGGATCCCGCCGTCGGCGCATCGCCCGATCCCGGCGCGTTCTCGATCAACACCGACGGCACGGCCGCGTCGATCGCGCGCACGACGTCCTCGAGCCGCGGGCAGATCACGATGACGACGCGCGATCGGCGGATCACGAAGCGCTCCATCCATCCGAAGAGCGCCGCGAGCGTGCGGGAGCGGCTGTAGTCGAAATTCGTGAGCTGCTGCGGGAGGCTCGAGTGCATGTCGTACAGATGCGGGATACCGAGCACGCTCGCGAGCAGCACGCCGATGAAGCTGCCCTCTTCGTGCGAGTGCACGGCATCGTACCGATCGCGCATCGCGCGACGAAGCGCGGTGACGGTCAGCGTCAGGTCGAGCGGAATCTTCGCGGGCGACGGACCAATCCGCACGTTGCGGATGAACGGCGGACGCGCGCAGCGGAAGACCCGCAGCCCCGGCATCGCGACGTCGCGGCCGAAGGGATACGTGACGAGATCGACCGTATGGCCCAGCTCGAGCAGCGCGCGAATACGGTGATACTCGCTGAACGGCGTGCCCCGGGGCTCGAAGAACGGCTCCGGGGCGATCATCAGGATGCGCATCGGGAGGAACACCATATTCTAGAAGACCCGATGCGGCGGGTCAACGTAAGTGACGTGCTATCACGCATATGCGGGACCGCGTTGTTGGCAAACCGCGGAGCCCCGTGCTACACTTCCGGCTGCTTCCGACTGTCCGGTCGTGGCACCCCGAGATTCTTCGAAGAGTGAATTCCGAACCCGAGAGCCGTCATCCGGGCCGGGCCCGCGCGCTCGCCTTCGGCCTGCTCAAAGCGATCGTCAGCATCGCGCTGCTCGCGCTGCTGCTGTCGCGCGTGGACATGGCGCGCCTCTGGACCTACGCGCGCAGCGCGTCGATCGCGTGGCTCGCGGCCGCGCTGCTGCTGTATCTCGCGATGGTGCTCGCGAGCGCGTGGCGCTGGGGTCTGCTGCTCGAAGCGCAGCACGTCCACCTGCCCTTCTCGTCGCTGACGTCGTCGTTTCTCGTCGCGACGTTCTTCAATAATTTTCTCCCGAGCAATATCGGCGGCGACGTGATCCGGATCGCGGATACGGCGAAACCGGCGGGGAAAACGCTCGCGACGACGGTAGTGTTGATCGATCGCGGGATCGGCCTGCTCGGGCTGGCGTTCGTCGCGGCGATGGGCGCGTCGGCGGGGCATCACTTCGGCCCGCAGTCGCCCGTGGGTCCCCGCATGCTCTGGGCGGGCTTCGGCCTTGGCGCGGTGATCGCCACGCCGCTCCTGCTGATGCCGCAGAGCCTCGGCCGGCTCCTGCAGCCGCTGCGCATCTTCCATCAGAACTGGGTGGACGCCCGGATCGCCCGGCTCACCGACGTCCTCACGCGGTTCCGCGAGGGACCGGCGGCGCTCGCGGGTTGTTTCGCGGGCGCGCTCCTCGTGCAGGCGATCCTCGTCGCGTTCTACCTGGCGATCGCGCGCAGCATGAACATCCCGATCGCATTCAGCGACCTCGCGGTCATCGTCCCGATCTCGTTCATCGTGCAGATGCTGCCGGTGTCGGTCAACGGCTTCGGCGTCCGCGAAGCGACGTTCGGGTTCTATTTCTCGCGGCTCGGCCTGCCGCTCGAGTCCGCCCTGCTCGTCTCGTTCATGGGCGCGGCGCTCATCATGCTCTTCTCGCTCTCGGGCGGCGTCGTGTATCTCGCGCGCAACGCCCGCCGCTGACCCATTTAAGCCCATTCTTCCCTTGACGATGAGCTGGGCCGGCCGTATTCTGGGCTTGTAAAACCCGGGTTCTTCCCAGCAACCCGACTCACTCCCTACAGACCGAAGACCGATGTGCCGATAGGGTCGGTGCACGCGACCTGCGACGCGTGTCCTGCCTGCCTGTTTCATCGGACGCGTGCCCCGAGCGGCGTCGAAGAGTCCGAAGGTGTCGTCATGAGGAAGATCCATCGCGTGATCGCAGTGGCCGCCTCCGCGGCCGCGTTCGCCGCCATTGCTGCCTGCCAGACGGAGAAAAGCTCGAATCCGCTGACCCCGACGATCGCGGGCCCGATTCCGGGCGTGGTGATCAGCCCGCCGGCGCTCCTGTCGCCCCCGCAGGGCACGAAGCTCAAGGAATCGGACCAGCCCGTGCGTCTCGTCGTCGGCAACGCCACGACGACCGGCGTGCGGCCGCTCACCTACATGTTCGAAGTGGCGTCGGACAATGGCTTTGCGTCGAAGGTGTTCAGCCGATCGAACGTGCCGCCGGGCGAAAACGGACAGACCAGCGTGCAGCTCGACCCGCTGGAGATCGGCCGGTCCTACTATTGGCGGGTGCGCGCCGAAGACGGCGCGAACACCGGCAACTTTGCGACATCGGCGTTCGAGATTTTTCCGAAAGCCGTTCTCAACCCGCCGGCGCCCGTCGCGCCCGTCAACAACGCCATTTCAGGGACGACGTCACCGGGCATCACGGTTCTGGATTCCGATCGCGCCGGTCCCATCGGCAACCTGCAGTACGAATTCCAGGTCGCGCTCGACCAGGCGTTCACGCAGGTCGTCGCGCACGGCATCGTGGCCGAAACACCCGGACAAACGACGTACACGGCGCCCGCGCTGACGGCGAACAAGACGCATTTCTGGCGCGTACGCGCCAGCGACGGCGAAACGACGAGCGCCTGGGCGACGACGCAGGTGTTCAAGACGCCGGCCGCGCCGGCCCCGCCGCCGCCGTCACCGGGGCCGAATCCGGGCGCGCCCTGCGTTGCCAGTTCAGCGCTGCCCATCGTGCAGTGCGAGCGCAACAAGTACGGACACATGTCGCCGAGCCAAACCGTGGATTTCGAGAAGGCGGTCGCGCGAAGCCTGAACAGCAACAAGATTCCGGACGGGCCGTTCGGCATCCTCCGGAAATCCGGCGGCAACAACTGTAACGGCTATTCGTGCGACATCATCTGCTCCGGGCAGGGCACGAGCCAGAAGCAATGGGACATCCTGGGAGATTCGGACGGCGCGCAGGTGCCGGGCTGGAACGGACCGGCGACGTACCCGAACATTCGGATGGACGTTTGTGAGATTCAGTAGTCGCGGGTCGTTGATCGCTGGTCGTTAGCCAGGGTCGTTGGTCGTGACGACCGACCGACCAGCGACCAACGACCAGCGACGAACGACTAGAAGCGGACGCGCAAGCCGCCGCCGATCTGGAAGCCGCCGACGGTGAGGCTGTCGGTCGCGCCGGCGAGCTTCGCGGAGCCCCACGTATAGCGCGCGACGCCGCCGACGCCGTACCGTTTCGTGACCATGTAGTTGACGTCGACGCCGAAGTTCACGCCCGCGGTCGTCTTCTTGACCTTGGAGAGAACCGGCGTGCCG
Source organism: Acidobacteriota bacterium (assembly GCA_003223835.1). Lineage (GTDB taxonomy): Bacteria > Acidobacteriota > Vicinamibacteria > Vicinamibacterales > 2-12-FULL-66-21 > Gp6-AA38. The sequence goes on from QHWR01000069.1 coordinate 7,395, forward strand.
ACGGTGGGTCCCGGTTCGGTGATTGGCAGCGACGTGACCATGTCCTGCTTGACGAAGAAGATCGTCGGGCCAGCGGAGATGCCGACGTCGATCTTGTCGGTCACGGGCATCATGTAGGTCGCGTCGAAGTTCAGGGCGTCTTCGCTGTGCTTGACGCCCGACGCCGCGGCCGCAACCGTGCGCGGCCGATCGGTGACCAGCGGGTCGGGGATCGAACCGGCGATCGCGACGCTCGCGTCGCTGCTCGTGTGCAGATAGGTGAGCCCGACGGTGACGTTGCGCCAGACCTTATACCCGGCGCCGACGTCGAAAAAGGCGCCGCTCTTCACCTTCTGCGCGCTGCTGATGGTGGCGTTCTCGTCGTAGAGGGTGAAGGTGGTGTTCGTCGCGAGATCGTGCGAACCGGCCTGGACGCCGACGTTGACGTTGACGAATCCCTGGTCGGTCCACTGCATCTGCTGGGCGGCCGCGGGCGCGGCGCACGCGCACAGGCCGAGAACAAGGAGGGCTGCTTTCATCGTGTTCAAATCGATCGACTCCTGATGGGGTGAGGCCGGAGACCAGGCTGTCGTCCGGCGAGATGGAGGCCATGGTAGCACGCGCGTTCGAGCATTTTGGGGATTGTTTTCACGTCTCTTCGCGTTACAATACGGCCCTCCCGGCCGTCTATCCACTGACTTGGTGATTCAACGGAGCTCGAATACTGATGTCTCGAAAGCTTCTCGTGTGTTCGTCCACCGCCGCGCTGCTCGCGCTCGCGCTGGCCTGCGGCAAGTCTTCACAAGCGCCGACATCGCCGTCGTCATCGGCGACCACTCCCGACACGGGTGCGGCGCCCGACGGCTCGACGCTCAAGGTGACTGCGCCCACTCCCGTGTCGCCGGTCAACGGTGCGCAGCCGGATTCGCTGGTGCTGACGGCCACCCAGTCGCAGGCGAAATTCACCGCGACCGCGATCGCTCTTCAGTACCAATTCCAGATTTTCAACGCGGGCAACACGCTCGTGTTCGACTCCGGTCCGATCAACCCCACCGTGAACGGCTCGAACATCTCGTTCGCGCCAAGCGTGGCCCTCACGCCGGATCAGCCGCACACCTGGTGGGTGCGTGCGATCTATCAGGGCGCCAACGGTCCATTTTCCCCGAAGACCCCGTTCAAGTCGCCGCTCGGCGGCTACATTCGCGGCAATGAACTGTTCGACCCGCTGGTCGGCCGCCGCACCGTCGGCACGTTGAACGGCAACGCTCAGCTGACCGACGAGGGCGTGTTCCTGCCGGACCACGTGTCCTCCGTCCGCTACGACCTGCAGCAGACAATCGTCCAGGGTGAGTTCTCCATGATGATCAAGGGGCTCACCACGCAGACTCCTGGCACACAGGGCGCGAAGAGCAAGGTGTTCAGCATGCAGGAAGGGGGCGGCGACATCACGACCGACGATTACCGCGCGACGATCGACTTCCGCGGGAAGCAGTATCCGACCCCGGGGGCGGTAACCTTCCGCATCATCACGGGCGACCCCGCGAGCCGCGTGTTTGACGGCCCCCGCGTCGTCGCGGGTGGCTGGAAACGCGACACCTGGTACGGTGACCGGCCGCGCGACGCTCGAGGTCCGCGAAGGCAGCGAGACCGGCCCGGTGAAGTACCTGCAGAGCACCGGCACCGGCTCGCACGAGTACCGTCCGACGCCGCACGTGCTCTATCTCGGCACGCCCATCGCCCGCGGCGGTCTCGACGATTCGACGGCCTGCCCCATCACGATCAAGAGCGTATGGGCCTCGGCGAATCCGCGGCCAGCGTTTCCGCAATAGCGAATCCTTCAACGCCGCGACGGGCCCGGGATCCCGTCGCGGCTCTTTCGGCAGTCGGCATTCAGTCGGCATTTCGATTACTTCCCGCCCGGCTTGCCGAAGATCACCACTTCGGGGGCAATGCGTTCGGGACGCGGATTCAGCCAGCGCGGATTCTCCAACGTGAACCGCGCGATCGGCTTGACGCCGGCGGGATCGGTCCCCGTCAGGAGATGACGGTAGAACTCTGCGCGCTCCGGGAATCCGCGGGGATTATCCAGGTACCGGTCGTAATAGAAACTGCTGTCGACGATCGGGGCGCTGGATTCGCGCAGGTACGCGCGCGCCGTGTGCCAAAAGTCCGACTGGTGCAGCGTGACGTGCTCGATGAACGGGACGTACTGCAGATGTTCGGGCGCCGGATCGAAGTACGGCAGGTAGGCCTCGATCTCGAAGTAGTCGATTCGCGCGGATTGTCCGAACGTGCGAATCAGCCATTGGCCCGCGGCGTAGCGAGTGTCCTCGAGGAACATCCAATCGGCGCGCCCGGTGTACGCCCCCGAATAGATCAGGACGGCCGTCACGCCGGCCAGGGCGAGTCGCTGCGCGAAGGGCTGCCGTTGACGGCGCACGAAGGCGACCGACGCGGCCGCCGCGAGGAGCACCAGTGAAGGTGCGATCGGCATGATGAACCGCAGCGCGTGGTGCGGGCTCAGACCGTAAAACGCGTAGAAGCTGACAATCCACACGACATGGATGAGAGAGCCGCGCGCCGACGACGACTGGCGGTCGCCGCGCACCCACGCGACGACGCCGGACACCACGCCGGCGAGGCTCAGCACGAACAGCGGCCAACCGAGGCCGTCGCCCAGCAGCGCCAGGTACGGTCCGTACGATCGCCTCAAGCCGACGAGGCTTCCCGCAGGAGCGCCCATGAGCCATGCGTCGACGATGGCCTGCCCGAAATCGCGGTAACGGATGACCGCGTACGGGGTCGTCGCGGCGAACGCCGCGAGCGCGGCGGCAGCCGCCACGGCAAGGTTTCCGAGCGACCGCGGCGCGATACTGACGCGGGGACCGCGTGCCACGACATGCGCGGCGGCGAATGGCGCCGCGAGAGCGAACGCGGTGTACTTGGTCGAGCAGGCCAGCCCCGTCAGCGCGCCGGCGACCGCGTAGTCGCGCAGACGCCCACGCTCCATGACTCGATCCAGCGACGCCAGAACTGCGACGACCAGCAGAAGGAGCAACGTCTCGGGCGTGGCAAAGTGGGCCAGATTGATGAAGCCCATCGTGACCGCGAGGCACGCCGCCGCCACCAGACCGGTGTCCTCGTCCCAGTGACGTCTCCCCACGCGATAGACGATGACTATCGTGACGAGCGCGAGCAGAACGGATACCCCTCGCGCGAGCCGCATCGTCAAAAACTGCAGCCGGCGGGCCGGCGACCCGGCATCGAGCATCGGGAAGATATCCGGCAGCGTCTGGCCGACCTCGTACCCGGGCTCGAGCGCGTAGGCAACCTTGAATGCCGCGGCAACAAGATAGATGTGCAGGTGCGGATTGATGAAATAGTCCGGATCCCATCCGGGCGACCGCAGGACGTTGCGCGCCTGTGTGACCTTCTCGTCGGTGTGCCACTGGTACGGAAGGCCCCAATCGAGACCGGTGACGCTGCCGGCGAGCGCTACGGCAAGAATGGCGGCGAGAATCAGTCTTGAGCGAATCGACACCCGTGGCGCTGTCATCGATCGGCGACGAGCCGGCCGCACCACTATACGATGAACGGGCGCACCACCAGGAACAGCGACGAGCGACGCGAGGCACGCCGTGGCTTCTCGCGGTCATCCTGACCGTCAACTTCGCGCTCTCGATCGCGGGCGACGACTGGGGCCTCCCCTACATCTGGCACACGGACGAGAAGATCGATCCCGCCGTTCACATGATCCACGAGCACACGCTCGACCCGGATTACTTCATCAACCCTCACCTGCACATCTACGCCATGGCGCTCGCCGTCAAGCTCGCGTACGCGCTCAACCCGGGCCACACGGTGATGCTCTCGATGCACCGCATTTGGGACCTGCTCGATCCCGCGAATCCCGACCGCCGTATCCAATACATGGCGATGCGCCTGTCGCGCGGGCTCTCGGCGCTGTTCGCGCTCGGCACGATCCTCACGGTGTTCGCGATTGCGCGGCGTCACTGGGGAGAGGCGACGGCGCTCCTGGCGGCCGCGTTTCTCGCGGTCACGATGGGGCTGGTCAACCTCGCGCACTTCGGGACGCCGGAGAGCCTGCTGTTCCTGATGATGGTCCTGTGCCTGTGGGCGTGCGATCGCCTGATGACGAGCGGACGCACGCGCGACTACGCCCTCGTCGGCGTGTTTGCCGGCCTCGCGCTCGCGACGAAGTACACGGCCTGGATTCTGGCGGTCCCCATCGTCGTCGCCCACGTACAGCGGCTCGGCCGTCATGCGATCTCGTGGCCGAGCGCGGGTCAGTTGATCGTCTGCGGCGTCGTCGGGTTCCTTGCGTTTGCCGCGACCAATCCCTACGCGTTCATCCGCTGGAGCGATTTTCTGTACTGGGGATTCTGGTTCAACTGGTACACAGGGACGCCGACCGGCAGCCTGATCGGCATTCGCCGTTCGTACGGGCCGTATTTCTGGCTGCTGATCGACTGCCTCGGCTGGCCGCTGTTCATTGCGGGCGGGACCGGCGCGGTGATCGGTCTCGCGCGCCTCTGGCGCGGTCCGCGCGACGACGCGGAAGGACGCGGATATCTGATCCAGCTCGCATGGGCGCTGCCCTTCTATGTCTTCTACGGCATGAGCCCGCACCACGCGCTGCGATTCATCATGCCGATCGTGCCCTCGCTCGCGCTGCTCGCCGCCGTCGCCGTGACGACGCTGATCGCGCGTGCGCGCGCGCCGTGGCAACGCCGCGCGCTCGTGGCGGCGGCCACCCTCATCGCCCTGTACTCCGCGATCTACACGCTGCGCGCGGACTGGATGTACTACCACGACACGCGGTATGCGGCCGGGCGCTGGCTGGAGTCGCACCGGTATTCGCTGACGCAACGGCTCTATTACATGGAAGGAGAAGCGTACCTTCCGTATTTCGGCGAACCGTTCCCGCTCAAGTTTTTCCCGTTCATGGACGACGTCGGAGGGTTCCCGGGAAAGAAGTTCGAGGACGCGGCAGCCGCGTTTTACGCGACGGCGACCGATCCAATCGTCGATTCCAATTTCTATTGGGACCGCTATCTGGACCGGCCGTGGGTGTTCCCCGAGCGCACGGCGTTCTACCGGCAGCTCCTCGACGGCAGCAATCCCGGCGGGTATCGGCCCGCCGCGCGGTTCTGGCTGAAGAACCCGTGGTGGCTGGACCCGCGTCCCGAGCGCATCGCCCCGGAGATCGTCGTCTTCGGCAAGCCGGAGTTCCTGAGAGCGCTCGGAGGACACGTGGTCGAACACGTCGAGCGGTGAATCGCGGGGCCCTACCCCCGCTCGCTGCGGCTCGACTCGCGTCGCTCGCTCGCCGCGGCCGCAGGCGTTCTTCCTGCTTTCGTCTTCCGTCTTTCGCCTGTACAATTGGGTGTCTTGTCCACTAAGGCGTTCCGGCTCCAGTACTTGGCGAAGGCCGCCGCAGGTGTGCCCCGGGACCTCGTCAATACCTTTATCAATGCCCGGATCCACCCGATCCGGCCGACGGTCCTCATCTACAACTGCACCTGGGTCTGCGACGCGAAGTGCGAGATGTGCAGCAACTGGAAGTTCGGGGACCGCAAGTCGGACATGACGCTCGCCCAGCTCGAGCCGGCGATGGACCATCCATTCTGGGGCGCGGTCGAGAACCTCAACATCTCCGGCGGCGAGCCCACGACAAGGAATGACCTGCCGGACATGGTGGAGCTTTTCCAGCGCCACCTGCCGCGGATGCGGAAGGTCGGCATCAACACGACTGGGCTGACCCCGCATCGCGCGATCCCGATGCTGACGCGCATCGTGAAATTCTGCGCGGAAACAGGTCTGCTGCTCAGCGTCCGCGTCTCGCTCGACGGCATCGGCGACATCCACAACCAGGTGCGCCAGGTGAAGCGCGGCTTCGACAAGGCCGTCCGGACCATCGAGGCGATGCAGGCGCTCGCGAAGGAATACCCGAACTTCCAGTTCGGCATCGCGGCGACGATCTTCGCGATGAACCTGCAGGACGCCGAGAACATCCTCGCGTGGGCGCGCACGAGGGGACTCGACGTCGTCTTCAACATGCTGCGGTTCACCGACGCCATGCTCCACAACAAGGAGCTGGAGGAGAAGATCGCGTTCCGCGAGCGCGAGGAAGCGTTCATGCGGAAGTTCTTCCTCGATCGCGTCGCGGAAGAGTCCGTGTTGAGCGGCCAGGCGTTCATGTATCTGCACTACGCGGACATGATCGCCAACGGCTATCACCGGACGATGCCGTGTCCGTTCCAGAGCCAGGGGCTGCTGCTCAACCCGAACGGCGACCTGCACTACTGCGAGAACTCCGAGAAGATCGGCAACGTGCTCGACGAGCCGGCGGAAACGCTGTATTTCCGCGCCGAGAACCTGAAGCACCGGCAGCACCTCAAGGATCGGGTGTGCCCGACCTGCCTCAGCCCGTGTCAGGTGAACGTCGGCGCCATGAAGCAGTTCGTCCCATACGCGAAGTTCCTGAAGCGCGCGTATCAGGTCAAGCGCGATCCGGGACGTCACGTCGAGACATTGCCCGTCGCCGAACAGGTTCGATGAACGAAGACAGAAGGCAAAAGGCAGAAGGCAGATAGGTTGAGCTGGTCTCGGCTGTTCCGGCTGCTGGTTGCGTTCGGTCTGACGGCGTTCGTTCTCTACAAATCCCATCCGACAGAAATCCTCAGAGCCGGCGCCGGCGCGGATTTGCGCTGGATCGCGGCCGCGGTCGCGCTCGTGCTCGTCGATCGGACCCTGATGGCGTATCGATGGCTGGTCCTGCTCTGCGTGCTGACGCCCGGCACACGCCCGCCGTTCGGCGCGATCCTCCGCATCTTCTTCGTCAGCACGTTCGTCGGCACGTTCCTGCCCAGCGTCGGCGGAGACGTCTACCGCGCGTACAGCCTTGCACGGCTGCAGGTCCGCGGTGTGGAGTCCGCGGCGACGGTGCTGATGGACCGCATTCTCGGCGTGCTGTCGATCCTGCTGGTCGGCGCGATCGCGCTGGGCTTCGCCCGCGATCTGTCGCTGGACGCGTGGGGATACCTGACGCTCGCGGGCGCCGCGCTGTTCTGCGTCGTCGCCGCGTTGCTCGTGTTCAGCGAGCGTGCGGATGCCGTCGCGCAGTGGGCGGTTGCACGGCTGCCCTCGACGCCGGTGCGGCGGCTCTCGTCCGGGCTGCTCGACGCCGTCCGCCGGTATGCTCGCTACCACGTCGAGATGGTGAACGTGCTCGCGTGCTCCATCGGCGTGCAGATCATCCGCGTCCTGCAGGCGTACTGTCTCGGCCGCTCGCTGGGAGTCGACACGTCGCTGCCGATCTACTTCGTGCTGATCCCCCCGATCCTCCTGATCATGCTGCTGCCGATCACCGTCAACGGGCTCGGCACGAGCCAGGCGGCGTTCCCGCTGCTGTTCGGACAGGTCGGCGTTGCCGCCGCGCCCGCGGTTGCGCTGTCGATCCTGTTCGTCGCGCTCGGCATCGTCGGGAACCTTCCAGGCGGCTTGCTGTACGCGGTCGGCCCGTCGGCGAGGCCTGACGCGCGGACGTCATGACGGCGCGGACGCTCGCGCGCGCCGCGGCGGCGCTGCTCGCCGTCGCCGTCGTCGCATCCGTGCTCGCGGCTGCCGGCGTCGGGGGTCTGCTCTACTTCGTCATCTTCGCCGCCGCCCTCATCCCCGGGCTGCCGCTCGGGTTCGCGCTGTTCGGGTCGCGTCACGCGGGGGGGTGGATCGCCGGCGCGCTCATCGGCTATTTCCTGACGTCGCTCGCGATCTGGGTCTGCATCGCCGCCCGCGTGCCCTCCGCGCTCGCGTTCGTCGTCGCCTGGGTCGTCGTGGCCGCGGCGGCGTGGGGGGCGTCCGGGGTCAGACCCCGGGAAGGTGGGGTCAGACCCCCGTTGTGGACGTCGCGCGATACGGCGGCGCTGCTGCTGGTGCTGCTGCTGGTGCCCGCGATCGCGGGACCGCCGTTCGCGCGTGTCGGCTCGCGGGACGCCGACGGGAATCTCCGGTATCGCGCGTATTTCACCGCGGATTTCGTATGGCACACGGCATTGACGGCGGAGCTGGCCAAGTTCGCGTCGCCACCGCGCAACCCGTATCTGGCGAACAGGCCCATCCATTATTACTGGACCTATTTCCTCCTCCCCGCGGCCGTCGCCGCCACCGCGCCGGCGCCGCTGGCCGATGTCCAGCAGGCGTTGAAGGTCAACGCGATTGGGACGGCGCTGTTGTTCGTCTCCGCGATTTTTCTCGCGGCGTGGACCGCGGTCCCCCGTGCCGCTCCGGTCGCGACGGCGGTCGCGTTGACGATCGTCGCCTCCAGCGCGGAGGGTCTGTACGCGCTCGCGCGGATCTGGAATCGCGGAGCGCCCTGGGCCGTGCTGCGCGATCTCAACGTCGACGCGCTCAGCAGCTGGTGGTTCGGCGGTCTGCGCGTCGACGGACTGCAACGGTGTTTCTGGTGGGTGCCGCAGCACTCGATGGCGTACGCGCTCGGCCTGACGGCGCTTGCGGTGGTGAATGCCGCCGGCAGCGCCGCACCCGCGGGCGCCGTCGCGATCGCCGGCGTCGCGCTCGCGGGCGCCGTCGCGTGCAACCCGTTCGTGGGCGGCGTCTTCGCGCTCGTGTGGGGGATCGCCGCCGCGATCGATGCGTTCCGCTCGGGCGACGCCGCCCCCCGGCTCATACGCTGTGCGATCGCGATCGTCCCGGTCGGCGGCGCGGTCGCATGGTGCATCGGCACGCAGATGGTCGAAGGAGCCGGTGGCACGCTGCAATTCGGCTGGCTGGGCGCTGCGCGGCGCGCGCCGGTCTTCACGTTTCTGCTGTCGCTTGGACCCGCCGTCGTTCCGGCGATCGCCGGATTGCTGATGGCTTCCGCGGTCACACGGAAGGCGGCACCGGTGCTGTTGCTCGTCGTCTCGATCGCGCTGCTCTACCTCGTGCGGCTGAACGTGGACGAGTCGTGGGTGGGATTCCGCGCGGGCCAGATGATTCTCGTCGCTGCGCCCGCGCTGATCGCGCGCGCGCTCGTCGCGCTAGGCGCTCTGAGACGCGCCGTCCCCGCGATCGTCGTCGTCACGGCGCTCCTCGTCGGGACGCCGACGACGGTGATCGACGAGTACAACGCCCGGGACGTCAACAACTTCAACATGGGCGTCACGTTCCACTGGACCGTGCGGATCACGCGCGCCGAAGAGGAGGCGCTGGCGTGGCTGCGCCGCACGACGCCCGCCACCGCCATCGTCCAGATGGAGCCAAACGTCCGCGAGCGCGAGAGCTGGAGTCTCATTCCGAGCTTCGCGCAGCGTCGCATGGCGGCGGGCCTGCCCATCTCGCTGCTCGACGTCCCCGAGTATCACGAAAAGACGGAACGCGTGCGATCGATGTACGCGACAACGAATGCGCAGGAGGCCTGGAACATCGCGCGCTCGCTCCACATCGATTACGTTTACATCGATTCGGTGGAGCGCGGCGGCTATTCCGCGGGGATGGCGAAGTTCGAGGATCGCCAGTACTTCGCGCCGGCCTTCCGCAATGCCGAGGTGTCGGTGTATCGCGTCGAGTGACGAGGGCGCGGAGGAATCACCCACGGAGATAACAGAGACCACAGAGCCAGGGGTTGTGGTGAAACTCTGTTTACCCGTTTCGGTACTTCCAGAACGTCCGCGCGCCGATGAACCAGTCGCGCGGGCCGATCTTCTTGCCCTCTTCGCGGCTGCGCGGGTAATAGCGGATCGGCACTTCCACGATCCGCCGGCCGCGCGCCAGCATGCGCGCCGTGATCTCGTGATCCAGCTCGAACCCCGTCGTCTCGAGCGGCAGCGACGCGAGGTCCGCGCGCGAGAAGAGCTTCAGCGCGGTGACGGTGTCCGTGAGATAACGCCCCGTGAACAGCCACGCGACCGCGCTCAGACTGCGTCCGCCCAGATATGCCGCGAGCGACTGGTTCGCGTGACGTCCGCGTCCGAGATAGCGGCTGCCATACACGATGTCGGCGCGTCCCGAAAGCAGCGCCTCCAGCATCGGCAAGGTCGGCGTCCTGGATGATCAGGTAGTCGCCCGTCGCAGCCTCGATCCAGGCGCGGACGGCGCGTCCCTTTCCGCCGTTCCGCGGCATCCGGTGCAGCCGCACCCCTGCGACGCCGCCGACGATCTCCGCCGTGCGATCGCGTGAACAGTCGTCGACGACGATGATCTCCTTGGACACGCCTAGCGGAGCAAGATCGACGGCTTTGATCTGCTCGAGCAGCGTCCCGATGAACCGCTCCTCGTTGTAGGCGGGGATGACGATCGACAACGTCTTCACAGAGCAGAGCTAACACAGTCCGGACCATCCGATCCATAGCGGTCGCCGGCTGGTATACTGTTTTGTTGTCGTGCCCCCAGCCGAGCAGCTCTGGCGCGTTGCCCCGTTCATCTACACCCTCTCCTGAACCACGGTCCGCGCGCTCCGCGGCGACGCTGCCCGTACTCGCGCTGCTGGCGCTCGGCGCCGTCGTCGCCGCGCTCGCGATCGCCGAAGTCGCGCTGCGGTGGCGGCACTTTCATTACCGGCCGTTCCCGGAAGTGCAGTTCGGCTGGCCGGAACCGCAGACCATCGCCGACGAGTTCCTGACCGATCCGGACTTGCTCTGGGTCACGAAGGGTTACCGGCAGCGGCTGCGCGACGCGCGCCGCACGCATCCCGCCATCGTGTTCCTCGGCGATTCGTGCGTCGAATTCAGCAGGTACCCCGAGATGACGCTGACGCGCCTCGCCGCGGTCGACGCATCGATCGCGACCGGCGTGAAGCTCAGCGTGCCGGGGTGGACGACCGAACAGGGACGCACGCAGCTCGGTCGAGACGTGCTGTCCATCCATCCGCACCTCGTCACTGTCGAATTCGGCTGGAACGATCACTGGGATGCGCTCGGCCCGCCCGACGCGGACACGCACCCGGGCGCGATCACGCAATGGGCCGGCGCGCACCTGCGGGTGTTTCAGGCGTACGTGAAGGCCCGGGAAGGGCTCGAGGTCCGCCGTCATCCCGACCGTCCGCGCCGCGTGAGCCTGGAACGTTACCGTGAGAACCTGCGCGTCATGATCGCGGAGGCCTCGCGTGCTGGCGCGAGGGTCGTGCTGATCACCGCGCCGTCGGACCACGAACGCGGGCGGGAGCCACGCTACCTGGAGGCGCGGCACCTGAAACAGTTATCGACGCTGGTCCCGCTGCACGAGGCCTACGTCCAGGCCACCCGCGACGTCGCGGCCGAAACGCACGCGACCCTGTGCGACGCGGCGGCGACCGTTGCCGCGGATCCACGGCGCCGCGCGTACTTCCGTCACGATGGGATCCATTTCGTCGACGCCGGCGATCGGCTGATGTCGCAACTGGTGGCCGCGTGCATCGAGCGCGCGGTCCATCCCTGAAGCCGCCGCGCGCCACGCGTGTCTGCGGCGCAGGCGACGAGACGAATCACCGAACGAACGGGACGTGGGCGGCGATGTACTTCGCGAGCGCCGGCGGTTGCGCCTGGATGCGGAGGTCGTCGATGCGGAGCTGGAACGCCGTCCCGGCGGGGTTCGCCACGTCGAGCGTCGCCTGGGCGGCAATGACCGGCTGGGCGAGGCGTACGTGCATTCCCCCGTGGCGACGGGCCGCGAGAACAAGGCGCTCCTCGTGCAGCCGCTCGCCGCTCGATGACCACAGCAGGAGCGTCACCGTGGCATCGGCCGACGATCGAATCCGCTCGAGGTGGATTTCATGAACGGGCACAGGTCCCGTCTCGAATTTCAAGTCCAATGAGTAGCTGCGCTGCGCATCGACGATTCCCGATTGCTCGTGCAGGAACGGCAGACGCGCGGCGTACTCGCGCGGCGGGATCTCCGTGCCGTTCTCGACCGCGCGCGATATCCGGGCCACGTGCGCGACGTTCTCGAGGAACCGGGTGGGGTCCGTGCGGAATACGCCGGGGTCGCGCTCGGTCGGTATGTACACCGCGTTGAAGCCGTCCGACCACAGGCGGCGATAGTAGCCGTCCAGCAGCTCGCTTGGAACGTCGCCATTCGTTTTCTTCAGGAGATCGACGCGCTCGATGAGGTACGTGGGACGCCGGTTGAGCAAGTACGCGAGGCCGGCCGAATACACGTCCTTGTTCGTCAAGGGAGAGTAGCGTCCCACCTCGGTGTAGAAGACGTCCTGCGTCGGAAGCTCCGCATAGAACCGCGAGCAGATCCCGAGATCGTCGATGTTGTCGGCGTCGAGCATGAACGGCACGAAGCCCGCCTGGTTGTACGCGATCACCGTGCCGGGGGGGACGCGATCCCGGAGCGCCGCGTAAGCGGACCACCAGGGCGAGAAAAACCGCGCCGGATCCGCGCTCGGCGCGCCGACGAACTTCTGGTCCTGTTCGGCCTCCTCGAAATTCCGGGCGAAGACGGCGGCGACGTGCGCGAGCCAGAGCACGCACGCGGCCGTCGCAAGGACGCCCGCCGCGAGACCCCTCGCGGCCACGGCGTCGACCGTCTCGGCCGTCAAAATCGCGATCAACGGAATGACTGGAACAAAAAAGCGAAATCCGAACATCCAATCGCTCACGACGGCGACGTACGCGCACAGGATCGCCGCGGTGATGACGATTCCAGCGGCCCTTCGCGTGCGCCGGAGCACGACCCACCCGAAGGCGGCCAACGCGAGGAACGGCGCTCCGTACAGACTGATGAATCGAAGCAGGTAGTTCGACGCCGGGTTTTTCGTAATCGCACGCGCCGGTCCCGTCAGCTTGTACATCACCTTCGCCTCGAGCGGCGTGGTGAGCAGCCTGTGGAAATAGATGATGCGCCAGGAAAAGTACACAGCCGCGGTGGCGATGAGCGGCATCGCGACTCGACGCAGGATCGTGCGTCTCTCGGCTGCACTCGACGGCACGAGCGCCCCGGCAATGACCGCCGCAATATACAGAGGACCGTCGATCCGCAGCAGCAGCAGCACCAGTCCCGCGACCATCGCTGCGGACCATCGTTTGTCTAGCAGCGACAGCGTGAGCACCGTCAGCCCCAGCGCAAAGGGAGCCGTCTCGAGCGACGCGCAGCTCCACACCGCGAGCGGCCCCGCAAGGACGACAACGACGGTTCCCGCGACGGCGGCCGGCGCCGAGTAGTTCCGCTGGAGGAATCGCGCGATCAACCAGACGATCAGCGCGCCGCACGGAAGGGAGATCAATTCACCGACGCCGAAGACGGTGTACAGCGGCAGGTGCGCGAGCCGCACGAACCCGTAGGTGATCGCGTCCACGAAGACCATCAGAAAATCGGAATAGCCTTCGACCTTGCCTTCGAGCGACGAGTAGACGAGCCCCCGGCCGCGCAGCATGTTGCGCGCATACACGAACGGGATGGCTTCGTCGTCAACGAAGAAATAGAGATAGTTGGCGGCGTGAAGGACGAATGCCGTGGCGGCGAGGGCAGCAGTCCAGCGTGGCCAGCGCCTGATCGCGGAAGACAGCGCCGTCAGCGTACCGCCTCCCGCTCTCGAAGCCAGGCCTCGGCGGTCCGCAACTCGTCGGGTGTGTTGATCCCGACCGCCTCACGCACGTCGGTGCACGGAACCGTCGCGACCGCCGCACGCGACGAGAGCCACGGAATGAACGGCAGGAAATTGCGCTCGCGTGTGGCGCGCCCCGGCGTCAACGCGCGCGCGTACTCAGGCAGCCGCTCGAACGCGCCGCGGGCGAGCGCGAAGAGGCCCATGTCGCTCTCGCCCGCCGGCGGCAGCGCGTCTCCCTCGCGACGGTGCAGGACGTCCACGATCTGCCCGCTGGCGTCACGCACGACATGGATGTAGGGATCCGCGCGGGTCACGGTGGGAAAGACGAGCGCCGGTTCGTCCGCTTCCGCCGCCGCGAGCCGCTCGATGGTCGCCGGCAGCACGGCGACCTGGTCGCACCACGTGATCCAGACGCGGTCAGGCACGCGCTCACGTACCACCGGCGTCGCCAGCAGGATGGCGTCGAGCATGCCCGTCGGCTCGGGCTGTTCCACAATCGTCACGTCGGCACGTCCGCGCCCGCGCAGCGTGTCGGCGAACGACGGGTGCGCCACGACGACAGCGTGTTCGATGTACGCTGCGTACAGATCGAGCACGCGATCGATCATCGGCCGCCCCGCCACGGGCACGAGCGCCTTCGGCACGCTCGCCTTCAGGCGCGATCCGATACCTGCAGCGGGAACGATTAGCAGCCGGCGCATCTAGACGAATTCTCGGCCACGGATTGACACGGAACGACACGGACAGGAGTCAGCC
>QHWR01000069.1:21743-46726 GCA_003223835.1 Acidobacteriota bacterium
TTCGGCCGGCGTCACATCAGACGTCAGGATCTCCGGAAACGAGCAGGTCGAGCCGGTGATCTGTTCGTTTCCGGAGATCCTGACGTCTGCTGCACCGCGCGAAGCGCGGCACGACCGCTGCACCGTCCACCGTGTATTAGTCCGTGTTCCTCCGTGTGATCCGTGGCCCCGGCTTTATCTGTGTGTATCTGTGTTCATCTGTGGCAGATGCGCGTTTACACCCGTGGTCCGCGGCCGCCCGGCCGACGCGAAGCGCCGCCACACGATCGTGACGAGCGACAGCAGGCCCTCGAGCGGGGTCGTCCGCTTCACGCGTTCCGGAGAGATCGGATAGAAACTGACCGGCAGCTCCAGAATCTCCGCGCGGCGGCGCAGCAGCGCCGAGAGTAGATGCTGGTTCGCGCGCTTGTGCGTGAGCGGCACCGCGGCCTCGAGCGCATCGGTGGCACGGATGGCGCGGACGGCCGACAACGTATCGGAAATGTAGCGGCCGTAGAGCATCAGATATGCGAGGCTGAGCGCGTGGCTGCCCGCGTAGCTGACGGCGCCCAGCAGGACGTTGCCGCGGTAGCGCATCCGATACGATTCGTGGATGTCGCGAACCGACAGCCGGCGGCTTCCCCAGACGGCATCGAGACGTCCGACCGTCAGGTGGGACGCGAGCCCGACGAGATCCTCGCCGCGGTACATCCCGGACGACTCGAAGAGCAGCACGTAGTCGAAGTCTCCGGCGCGAACCGACTCGCGAAACGCCCGTTCGTCGGGAATGGTGCGGACCGCGAACGGCAGCGCCGCGGCGAACGCCGGATCCAGCAGCTCGGCGCCCACGTAGAACACCGACAGATCGACGGCGATCCGATCGATGCCGCCGCGCACCATCTCGAGCAGCGTTTGCGTGACCTTGTTGAGCGACCCCGCGTCGTGCAGCAGCACGGCGACGCGGTACGGGCGCCGCGGCGCGAGCAGCG
Organism: Acidobacteriota bacterium; assembly: GCA_003223835.1. Classification (GTDB taxonomy): domain Bacteria; phylum Acidobacteriota; class Vicinamibacteria; order Vicinamibacterales; family 2-12-FULL-66-21; genus Gp6-AA38. The sequence continues at coordinate 22,712 of QHWR01000069.1, forward strand.
CCTCCAGGAACGGCCCGAGGATGCGCGCCGCATCGTGACGGCCCGTCACCCCGTCCTCGTAATTGCCGATGCGCACGAGCCGCGGATCTTCGATCGTCTCGACCGGCCCGAGCGGCACGTACGGGGACGATTCGGTCCGCCCCGGCTCGTTCATCAGGTAATGCGTGATGAGACACGGCGCCGGCAGCGGCCGCGTGCCTTTCAGCTTCAGGTAATGCAGCGCGCGATCGATCAGATCGACGGCCGTGCTGCCGCTGATCTCGGCGTCCGTCTGAATGTTGGTGACGAGCAGCTTGATCGCGCGGAGATTTGTCGCGACCGCATCGCCGAGGCCCGGCGTCAGGTACGAGGGGAACAGGCTCGAGTGTTGCGTGCCCGGAGCGTAGATGATGACGCCCGCGGACGCGATGCGCTCGGCGAGCCGGGAGTTCAGCGCGATGCGCGGCGCCCGTCGGGCGAACTCCGCGGCGGCCGTGTCCGCGCCCGCGGCTTCGAGCCGGCGCGCTTCGTCGTCTTCGAGCGGCCGATCGATCAGGAAGATGTCGCGCACGCGGTTGTGGGTGCGCGCGCCCGCGATCTCCGCCTCGCGCTCGAGGATCCGTCCGTCCGCATCGATCGCGACGAGCCAGGCGTCCCCACCGTCGGTGACGTTCTCAATCAGTCCCGTCGGCAGTCCCAGCAGCGCCGCGTACGCGTCCACCGTGCGGTTGAAGTTGCGCCCGCATCGCAGATATCCGCCTGCGAAGACGAGATTCCCGACGCTGCAGTCGCCGAACGCGAACGGCTTCCCCGACGCGCGATACGCATCGAGAAACAGGTGCAGCCACTCCCCCGCGCGTCCCGCGATGATCGTGTCGAGCTGCCCCAGCGCGTCCTCGGCGCCGATCCCGGGCGGCAGCCGCGAATCGAGTACCTCGATCAACGACGCGGAACACGTGCGCAGCTCGGTCGCCAGGCGCGACGCGTTCTTGCGAAAGTCCGACGGCCCGAGGCTGTCGCCGAGAAAACGGCGCACCGCTCCCGTTGACGCGCCGTCGTCGTAGCCGTTGATCGCGACGGTGAGGGAGAGGCCGGTGTGCCGGACGAGTTGCCGCGTGAGCGCGCCGGAGCCGCGCCCGCCGGAGAACAGCACGACGCCCAGCGCCGCGCCTCGGGTTGTGGACACGGTCAATTATGGCACGCTCGTGTTATCCTTTTAGTCTTCTATGCGCAGGGTGGGACTCTGTCTGGCGCTGGCCGCAGCGGTGGCGATAGCTGCGTGCGGTGGTCATACGCCGACGGCGCCGACACCGCCCGTGGACGGTGGCAATCCACCGCCGCCACCACCACCGCCGCCGCCTCCTCCCACGCTTTCGAAAACGACGTTCCTGGCGTTTGGCGACAGTTTGACCGAAGGCATCTTCGGAACGGAACGGCCGCTGACGGTGGCCCTCTCCCTGGGGCTTCCGACGGCGTATCCGTTTCAACTCAACGCCCTCCTGTCGGATCGCTACACGGCGCAATCGATCGTGGTGTGGAACGGCGGGCGTGCCGGCGAACGCGCGGCCGACGCGCTGCCGCGGCTCAATGCCGCACTCGACGACGCGCACCCGCAGGTCCTGCTGTTGCTCGAGGGTGTGAACGATCTAGGCAACGGCGCGACGATTCAGACGGCGACCAACGCCGTCGAGGACCTGACCCGCGCCGCCCTGGCCAAAGGCGTGCAGGTCATCGTGGCGACGTACCCTCCGGAGCGACCAGGGCCGTCCACGCAACCCGGCGTGCCCGCACGCGGCAACAACGCCGCGCTCGTCCCTCCCTTCAACGACGCGCTGAAGAAAATGGCGTTGAAAAAGGGCGCGATGGTCGCCGACATCTACCCGCAGTTCGACGTGTCGCTGGTCGGCCCCGACGGCCTGCACCCGACGGCCGCAGGCTACGCGCGGATGGCGCAGGTATTCTCCGAAGCGATCGAGGCGGCGTGGGATCAGCCCGCGAGCGGGACAACTTCGCGCCTGCGCCTCAGCGGCGACCTCGTGCGCCAGGCCGCTCAGGAAACCGTGCCGTGTCGCAGGCGCGGACCAGGACAGGTCTGTTCGTAGGGCGAGTGGGGCTTGACATGTCCGGCTTGACGGGTCAATCATCCCTCGACTCTCCGTGTTCCTGTCACACAGTTATCTGATCAAAAGCCTCGTCCGAGGTGCCGTCGCCGACGGCAGGCGGCTTGTGTCTTCGTCCGTCCGCGTGTGGACGTGTTTCGCGCTCGCATTCGTTGCACCGGCAGGGCCTCTCGCGGTGTTCGCAGCCGCGACCGAAGCTGAATCGATCATTGCGCCTTCAGATGCCTCTCCGAGCGCATCGCCCGAGAGCGTCCGCTCCGCTTTCAGACTCGGGGACGCCGCCAGACCATTCGGCTGGGCGACCGTCGTCGCGGACTTCAACGGGGACGGCCAACCGGACGTCGCCGTGGCCGATCACGTCGCGCGGCGGGTGGGCGGATACGAATATCGCATTCACTTCACGGTTTCCGGGCAGACGCCGCAGGATGTCACCTTTCAATCTGCGTACGCTGCCGTCACGGTAACGGCGCTCGACGTCGACGGTGACCACGAACTCGACGTGGTTGCCCGCGCGGTGCCGTCCGGGGAGCCCGTCGGTGTCTGGCTGAACGATCGCCGCTTCACGCGGGCGGACGTCCGGCAGTTTGCCGCGGCAACCCGCGCCGCGCGAACACTGGCGCCGAGCGACACCCCGGTGAATCCCGAGACGTCCGCGTTGACGCCTCGCTCGGCGGTCGTCATTCGCGTCGCCGTTCGACTCCCGGTTTTCATTCCGCCCGATCGCCTCCTCGTCTCTCGCGGTCCGAACCCGGCCTCCGCCGTCCTCTTCTCTCGAATTCGTCCCCGCGCGCCTCCGCAGCGTTCAGCCGCCTTCTTGTCCTAACTTCCGGCATTTACTTCTCCGGGATCCGGCCGTTCGTCTCCGGTCCCTCGCACGTACGAGTCATGTCGTGCGATGGACAAAACAGGACGATGAACAGAGTGGTCCGCTTAGCGGTTCCAGTTTCGCTGTGTCTTCTTGGCGTGGCGTGTGCGCTTGCGGCGACCGAATGGATCGTTCACCGGTTCTATGCCCGCCTGGCCCCGCCCTCCGGCGACGCGGCGGTGCAGATTCTGTTGGGCAACAGGACGCCGGATGAAGCGCTCGCCATAAGGCTTCACCCGTACATGCTCTACCAGAACAATCCGCAGTTCGTGCGATTCGGGATTCTGGCCCTGGGGGGCTCCACGACATACGGGTACCTGCTGCGTGACGCGAGCGATGCGTGGCCGGCCCAGCTCGCGCGGATCCTCACAGAACGTCTTGGCCGTCCGGTGGAGGTAGTCAACGGCGGGCTCCCCTACGCCATGAGTTCCGACCTGCTCGCGCACTACATCTTCCAGGATCGTTTCCTCGGCGCGCGCATCGTGCTGTTCCACGAAGGCGGCAACGATGCTGTGCCGCTGCTGGCTGAGAACTACGACCCCGATTACGGGTTCTTTCGAAAGTGGGCGTCGCCGAGCTTCGGACGACGGCCGGGCGAGACGACGCTCTTGAGATCGTGGACGGCCCGTCTGATGTACGCCCACTGGCTCAGCGGGATGGACGTCGGAGAATTCCTCTCGCAGCCGGACGCGATTGGCTCGATGTCGCCGAAACGCGCGCGCGAGATGGTCATGCGCAACCAGCCGATCGGGTTCGAGCGAAACGTGACCGCGCTCGTGCGATACATCCGCGACGACGGCGCCATTCCCATTCTCTTCCCGTTTTATCTCGCGGAACGGGACGCCCTCAAGACGGCCGCGCCCGGCGACTACTGGAAGACTCACTACGACGCCCTGGCGACCGGATACGAGAAAAACGTCCGCGTGCTCCAGAAGATCGCCGCAACCGAGAACGTCATGTACTTCCGCATTCCTCCGGGCTCCATCCCGCTGAACCTCTTTTTCGACCACTGCCACCTGAGAAAGGCCGGCGAAACGCTCAAGGCGACCTTCGTCGCGGATCGGATCGAAGGCCTCGTCAGAAGATTGGCGGACGAAAACGACGCATCGCGCGACGGTGACGAGCGGCAGGCATCCGGGAGCGGACGTCCGACATGCTCCAACAGGTGATTCGGACGTGAACATCCTCGGCATCTACGACGGCCACCTGAGCACGGCCGCGCTGATGATCGACGGGCGCTTGTCCGCGATCATCAGCGAAGAACGGCTGACGCGCCGGAAGAACGTCGGCGGCCCGCCGGCGAATGCCATCCGGTGGCTGCTGCAGCAGGCCGGGCTGCGGGGCGATCAGATCGACGCGGTCGCCTTGGCGATGATCACGGAGCCCCTCGTCAGGTGGGACGATGACCCGCACCAGGTCCGGCGGAAGATCTTTCGCGCGGTCAACTTCCTGGTGCCCGGCCGGATCGTCGCCAGCCGGCATCTCGTGAAGCCGTACGTCGCCGTCTACCGGCACGTGCGGGACTGGAAGGGGCTGAACGCGGCCCTGATCGACAACGGCATCTCGCCGTCACGCTACAAGTCGCATCGCATCGAGCACCACGAGGCGCACGCCGCGACGGCGTACTTCTTCGCGCCCTTCCGCGAGCACGACAAGCCGATGCTGGTCGTGACCGTCGACGGCTCGGGAGACGGCCTGTCGGCGACGGCGTCTGCACTGGATCGTCAGCTTCCACTCAATCGGCGAGATGTACATCCGCGTGACCGAGCTCCTCGGCATGAAGCCCCTCGAGGACGAGTTCAAGGTCATGGGCCTCGCGCCGTACGCGCCGCCGGGGCTCGCCGAACGATCGCACGAGATCTTCCGGACGTTCTTCCAGTCGCGCGCCGGCGGCCTGACGTTCCGCAACGTCTCGAAGCTGTGGGGTCCCGCACTACGTGACGCGCTGCACCGCCGGCTGGAAGGTCTCAGGTTCGACGGCGTCGCCGCGGGGGTACAGCGCCTCGTCGAAGACGTCGTCGGGCGATTCGTCCTCGCGTGGGTGCGCAAGACCGGAATCCGCGACGTGGCCGTCGCGGGCGGAGTGTTCATGAACGTGAAGCTGAACATGGTGTTGAGCCAGCGGCCGGAGATCGAGCGCTTCTTCATCATGCCGTCGTGCGGCGACGAGAGCCTGCCGCTCGGCGCGGCTGCGCTCACCTACGCCGCCGAATGCAGGAATCACGGCCGTCCGATCGGCATTCCGCCGCTCACGCACCTGTTCTGGGGCCCGGAGTTCGATCACACCCAGATCAAGGCGGCCCTGGCGGAGCATGCCGGCCAGATTACCTGGACCCGGCACGAGGACATCGACACCTACCTCGGAGGACGGCTGGCCGAGGGAGACATCGTCGGACGATTCGCCGGACGGATGGAGTGGGGGGCGCGATCGCTCGGCAATCGCGCCATCCTCGCCGACCCGCGCGATCTCGGGAACGTGCGGCGCATCAACATGGCGATCAAGAAACGCGATTTCTGGATGCCGTTCGCGCCGTCGCTGCTCGAGGAGCGGAGCGGCGACTACATCGAGAACCCCCGCAAGCATCCCGCGGCGTTCATGATCAACGCGTTTCGATCGACGCCGCTGGCGCAGCGCGATCTGCCCTGCGCGCTGCACGCATTCGACCTGACCTGCCGCCCGCAGATCGTCAGCCGCTGCGACAATCCGCGCTACCACGCGGTGCTCAAGGAATTCGAGCGGCGCACCGGCGTCGGCGGCGTCCTCAACACGAGCTTCAACCTGCACGGCGAGCCGATCGTCTGCACGCCGGCCGACGCCATTCGGACGCTGCTCGACTCGGATCTCGACGGCCTCGCGCTCGAACGCTACTACGTCCGCCGGACGTGCCGGGAGGCCTCATGACGCCCGCGGAAGAGGCGACGGCGCGTCTCTACGGCGACATCCACCGCTACGCGAGCCCGACGTTCGCGCTCGACTACTTCCTGCCCGGCTTCCGGAAGCATCTCGCCGCGCTCGGACTCGACCCCGATCGCGCGCTGCAGGGCATCCGCGTGCTCGACGCAGGCTGCGGCGGCTATGCGGGCGGCATCGCCATCATGAAGGCCTTGGGCGCCCGGTACGCCGTCGGCGTCGATCTGAGCTGGGAGAATCTCGAGCACGCGCGGGAGCGCCTGCGCGGCACGCCGGGCGTCCGGCTCGAGCGCGGCAATCTGCTCGACCTGCCGCTTCGCGACAATCGCTTCGATTTCGTGTACTGCAACGGCGTCCTCATGAGCACCGAGGATCCGCAGCGTGGGTTTCGGGAGCTCGTGCGCGTGCTGCGTCCCGGCGGCCGCATCTACATCGGGGTCTACGGGCGCGGCGGACTCTTCAACGAAGTGGCCGTGCCGCTGATGAAGGCCGCCGGCCGCATCGTCCCCCGTCCGATCACGACGCGCGCGCTCAGGTACGTGCCCCGGCTCCTCGAGCCGTCGACGTCACTGCTCGACTTCATGTACGTGCCGATTGAGCACCACTACCACGCGAGCGACGTCGCCGGGTGGTTCGAGACCGTGAAGATCCAGCCGACCTTCCTGCGCCACTATTACGAGCTGGACACGGCGCTGAGCCGCGCGCTGTACGGCGAAGGGACGATGCTGTTCTTCTCCGGCATCAAGCCGTGACGGAGTCGTCGACCGGCGGCACGCGCGGTGGCTGCTGCAGGTCTCGCCCTCGCTGCCGATCCGCAATGTGCTGCTGGCCGTCATCGTCGTCGTCCAGCTCTGCACCGCGATTGTCGGGATCGACTGGGGGCTGCCCTACCTCTGGAATTCGGACGAGAAGATCGATCCAGTTGCCCAGATGCTGTGGCAGCATACGCTGGACCCGCACTACTTCGTCAACCCAACGCTGGCGATCTACGAAGTGCTGGCGGTCGCGCGAATCTCGTACGCGCTGCACCCCCGGAAGGTCGTGGAGATCTCGCTGCGGCACATCGTCCCGCTCACCTGGGTGAACCATCCGGTGAGGGAGGCGCAGTTCCTGACGATGCGGATGATCCGTGCCGCGTCGGCGCTCCTCGCGGTCGCCACGCTGCTCGTGGTGTATCGCATCGGACGACGGCATTTTGGCGACGCCGAGGCGCTTTTCGCGGCCGCGTACTTCTCCGTCTCGATGGGCATCGCGAATATGGCGCACTTTGCGACGGTCGAACCGATGCTGCTCCTGATGATCGTCTGCGCGCTGGCGTCATATTCCCGGATCGTCGAGTCCGGAGCCGCGCGCGATTACGTTCTCGCCGGCTCGTTCACGGGGCTCGCGTGCTCGACCAAGTACACCGCCGTGATGCTCGCGGTTCCCTTCGTCATTTCGCACGTGGGCGGACGCGGCCTCGCCGGATCCGTCTCTGCGCGCGGGTGGCGCCTGCTGGCGCTTGCGGTCCTGACGGCCCTCGCGGCATTCTGCGCCGCGTCGCCTTACGCCATCATCCGGTTTTCGCAATTCTGGAACGACGGCATCAAGGCGACGTTCTTCATGGGCGCGCCGAACGGCACGATGATCGGACTCCGCCGGTCGTGGATTCCGTATTTCTGGCTGCTGGTCGACGGTCTCGGGGTGCCGCTCCTGATAGTCGGGATCGGCGGCGTGGCCGCGGCCGTCGCGCGGTGGCGCAGCGACGAGCGCGCCCGTCAGGTCTATCTCGTCCACCGCGTCTGGGTGCTGGCGTTCTACGGCTTCTATGGACTCAGCCCCCATCATGCGCTGCGGTTCATCATGCCGATCGTGCCGTCGCTCGCGCTCCTGGGGGGCGCGGTCTCGATGGATCTGATTCGGCGTGCCGGCACGCCCGCGCGGCGGCGCGCCATCGTGATGGCGATCGTTCTCGTGCTCGCCTATTCCGCGCTCTATTGCGCGCGCGCGGACTGGATGTTCCTGCACGACAGCCGCTACGCGGCGGGCGCCTGGTTGCGAAACGCGGGGCTGGACGAACGGAACGTCGTCGAGTACTTTGCGCTGGAAACCTACCTGCCGTACTTCGATCGGCCGCGGTTCCACTTCCGCTACAATCCGGCCGTCGAAGACATGAACGTCCGCGGCGAGCGCTTTCTCCAGTCCATCGAGTCCTACATCGCCGGGTCGGACCACATTTTCGCGGACAGCGACTTCTATTACTTGCGCTACTTCGACGCGGCTGAGCGCTTCCCGGACCGTGTCACGTTCTATCGCGCGCTGCTCGACGAGCGCGTCGGACCCGTGCGGCGCGTCGCGGTCTTCACGTGCACGAATCCGATCTGGCTCAACCCGCGGCCCGAGCGCGTCTGTCCCGAGATCGATCTGTTCGCGAATCCCGGTTCACTCCCGGGGGGCGTGCGATAACTCCGGCTCGACTGCCTTCGGCACTCGGCATTCAGCATTCAGCGCAGCGCGGACAACCACGCCGTGAGGCATTCGTCCTCTCGCCGCGTCGGCCGGCGCGCCTGTAGTCCCCCTTCGTAATGAAACGTGGCGCCGAGGCCGAGCGTGCGCAGCGTGTGCGCGGCGGCGCGGAACCGCGCGGGATCGTTGTCTCGACGCCCCGGAATTGCGCGATCGGCGGCCCCCATCGGCTCGTCGGCGACGACGGGTTTGCCGTAGCGCCGCAGCAGCGGCGCGCCCTCCTCGAGTCGTTTGACCCAATCCCCGTCGCGCGGCGAATGCCACGTGACGTAGTCGCCCGCGGCCAGCTCCCCCTGGTCGTCGAGCGTGCCGAGCGAGACGGGCACGTCCCGGGGGATCGCCTCGCGCAAGCGCCGCAGGAACGGGTGGTCGTGGACGTCGCGGCTCTGCGTCGGGTGATACGGCTCGTTCGCGATTTCGATGACGGCGTTGGGGTGCCGCGCTGAGATCTCGCCGATCGCGCGGACGTGCTGCGTGACGTCGAACCGGTAATGCGCCGTGTCCGCCAGAGTGACGATCTCGACCGCGACGCCGCGTCGTTGGGCAAGCTCCAGCAATCGCGGCAGCGCCCCGACGCCGTCCTGCGGCGAAAGCTTGAACAACACGTGCGCCATCGCAAGCACGCGAACGACCGTGATGCCCTGCGACGACGCCCACGAGAGGTAATCGTCCGCTTCCCGCTCGCGTCCGTGCGCGACGAATTCGAGCAGACGGAACGCCGTGATGCCGCGCCAGGCGAAGGGCTGGCCGTCTGCGCCGATCCACTGCGTGCCCGACGGGCGGAGCGAACGTGATCCTTCCGCCTGAAGGCGGAAGCCACGACTCCCTTCAAAAGAGCGACTCGCTTCAAAAGAGCATGTGGCTTCCGCCTTTAGGCGGAAGTGTTCACCGAAAACAAATGCGGCGGCGACAAGTGTCGCCGCGATGCGAGCCGTCATTCACTGGGAGGACGCGGGGACCGCGAATCCGACCGGCGCCACGCCCCGGCCACCATCGCCTTCATCACATCGTCGGTGCACGGCCGCCCGGTGGTCACGTCGATGCAGATTCCCGTGAACTGGCTGTCGCAGAGCTTCCACGCCTTCAACGCCGGGCGGTAGTACGCCGAAACCCAGTCGGTGCCGTCCGCGACCTGGTAGCGCCCGTTGGCAACAATCGTCGATTCCCAGTGGACCGGCGTGTCGCTGCACGCGTCGCCGCGCTGAATCCGGCCGGGAACGCTGCAGAACGCATTCCCGAACGGAATCCTGACCGACGGTTGCCCGATGTTCGAGTGCGCGATTTGGAAGGTCTTGCGGTTGGCCGTCACCTGCTGCGTCTCCTCGCGGGTGCCGTCGCACGCCGGGTCGAAGTTGCGCATCACCTCACCGACGTCGATCCGTGAGTCCGAAAAATCCAGCAGAAACTGCCGCGCCATGTCGCCGACTTCCTTCACCGACTCGTGCAGCGACAGTGCCGCCGATCCGTCGGTGGTGTGTTCGTAGGCGAGAGGTCCGCCCGGAAAGCCATACTTCTCTGTGACCGTCAACGTAATGGTCACGTCCATCGGCGTCGTCACCGACGCGGGAGCCGTCCAGGTGACGTTCGGCCCGCTGCCGTCGAACGTCCCCACCGGCGCGGACCACTTCAATTGCAATTGGTCCACCGGGGTCTCGTCGTCGTGCACTTTCGCCGCGACGTCGATCGTCTCCGTCAGATCGGCGAAGTTTGCCGGCTCGTTGGGCCGGCGGCCCTGCACGGTGATGGAGTCGATCACGGGCAGGTTGTTGGCCGGCGGCGGAGGAGGCGGCGGCGGCTGGGTCGGCCCTGCCGGCGAGCTACCGCACGCACCGAGCACGAGCGCGACCGCAACGGCGACCGCTGTCGCGACCGCTCTCCGCATCCGCTCAGGCCCCCAGCAATTCGCGCGAACGATCGGGCGTGCTCTCGCGAATCTCCCGGATGACGTAGGTCGGCTTGTCCTGGGATTCGTGGTACGTGCGCGAGAGCATCTCGGCGAGCAGTCCGGTCATCAGCAAATTGATCCCGCCGAGCACCATCGTGATGCCGACGAAGAACAACGGACGGTTCGCCGACTCGTACCCGAAGAACCGCTGGTATGCGACCCACATGCAGATCGCCGCGCCGAGCGCGCCCATCGTCATGCCGATCCCGCCGAACATCTGCAACGGGCGCGTCGAGTAGCTGCTCAGGAATTTGACCGTCAGCAGATCCAGAACGACGCGGAACGTCCGCGTGATGCCGTAATTGGATCGTCCGCGCGTGCGCGCGCGGTGGTTGACGACCTTCTCGCCGATCGTGACGCCGAATTCGCTCGCAATCGCCGGCAGGAAGCGATGCATCTCGCCGTACAGCTTCATCGGCTTGACGACTTCCGCGCGAAACACCTTGAGCGAGCAGCCGTAATCGTGCAGGTGCACGCCGGTCGTCCACGAGATGATCGCGTTCGCGATCATCGACGGCAGCCGGCGGTTGAGGAACGCGTCCTTGCGGTCCTTGCGCCACCCGCACACGATGTCGAGCTTCTGCTGCTCGAGCATTTCGATCATCGCCGGGATGTCGCGCGGATCGTTCTGCAGATCGCCGTCGGAGGTGACGATGTAGCGGCCGCGCGCGTGCGCGAAGCCGGCGGCAAACGCCGCGGTCTGGCCGAAGTTGCGGCGGAAGCGGATCACGCGCAGCCGCGCGTCCTTCGCCTGCAGCCGTGCGAGCAGATCGAACGTATCGTCGGTGCTGCCGTCGTCTATCGCGAGGATCTCGTACGGCCGCGCGGACGCGTCGAGCGTGGACGTCAGCTCTCGATAGAGATCCGCCACGTTCGGCGACTCGTTGCGCATCGGCACGACGACCGATATTTCCGGACTCATCGGTGGTTGGAGCTAAACGCTTGATTATACACGGTTTTCTCAGCGTTCACCGTCGCCGGCTCCAGAGGATCCATGCGACGCCGATGACGAGCACGATCCCGGTGAGCCAGAGCGACGCTTCGGTGGCGTGCTGGCGCATGTAGTCGGCCGCACGGTCGCCGTAGAAGACCGCGAGCAGCCCTTCGCCGACGTAGCGGACGAATCGCGCGATCGCGACCGCGGCGGTGAACTGCCACACCGGCACCTCGGCGACGCCGGCGAGGAGCACGAAGATCTTGAACGGCGCCGGAGGCGGCAGCAGCGCCGGCACGATCACCGCGAGCAGGCCGTACTTCTGGAACAGCTTCATCCCGCCCTGGACGTGATGCTCCTTGAAGCGCTTTCGCAGGAAGCGCTCGCCGCCCTTGCGCGCGACGTAGTAGAGCGCGACGCATCCCGCCACGGATCCCGCGGTCGCCATCAGCGCGTAATAGAGCACCGCGGGCTTGTTCCGCGTGACCATCCACACGATCAACAGATCGTTGACCTCCGGAAAGGTCAGGAACGAAGAATCGAGGAAGCCGATGATGAAGAGTCCCGGCCCGCCCCACGCGGCGGCAAAACCCTGAATCACCTCGAGGATACGCTTCACAGGGAGAAGTGTAGACTAGGTACGCTCTGGTCACGACCTCGTCACACGCGGATCGTGCGCCCGCGTCCGGCGCCGTTGACGTTTCGTCGAGCCGCTTTCCCGCCGTCATCGCCGCGTGCGTCGCGCTCGCCGGCGCCGCCGCCTCCGGCTACTACTTCCGCCTCGGCCTGACGCTCGCCCACTACGACGCGCGCGCGCACCTCGTCGTCGCGCGGCGGATCGTCGATAGTCTGCTGCCAGGCTGGCAGCAAGTCGGCGCCGTCTGGCTGCCGCTCCCGCACCTGCTCAACATGCTGCCGGTGCAGATCGACGCGCTGTATCGCAACGGCCTGTCGGCGGTCGCGATCTCCGTCGCGTCGATGGCGCTCGCCGCGTGGGCGATCGCGTCGATCGTCCAGCGGACGACGGGGTCTATCGCGGGGGGCGCCGCGGCGGCCGCGCTGCTGCTGCTGAATCCCGACGTGCTCTATCTGCAGAGCACGCCGATGACGGAGCCGGTGCTGTTCGGGACGACGTTCCTGGCGGTCGCGTCGATCGAACGGTGGCTGGATACGAATCCGCGTGCGTCGGCGCGCGCGCCGGGCTGGGCATTGACCGCGGCGTGTCTGTCGCGCTACGAAGCGTGGCCGATCACGATCGCGGCGCTGGCGCTGGGCTTCGCGGTGCTGCTCCGCCGCAACTGGAGTGCGGGCGAGGCGGCCGGCGCGATCGGGCGTCTCGCCGCGTGGCCCGCATTGACCGCGGCCGCGTTCGTCATCAACAGCAAGATCACCGTCGGCTCGTGGTTCGTCGACAGCGGCTTCTTCGTGCCGGACAACCCCGCGCTCGGGCATCCGCTGGCGGCGTGGCACCAGGTGTGGGACGGTCTGGTGCGGCTCACCGGGACGGCGCTTCCGTGGATCGCCCTGGCGGCGGCGATCGTCGTCGTCGTGACGTTCGCGCGATCGCGCGACCGATCGTCGCTGGTATTGGTGCTCGCGCTGGCCGCGTGCGCGGCGCTCCCCTGGGCGGCGTACTATCGCGGACATCCGGTGCGGCTGCGTTACGACGTGCCGCTCGTCGCCGCCGCCGCCGCGATCGCAGGCGCGGGCATCGGACTCCTGCCCCGGCGGCTGCGCGGCGCCGCGGCGCCGCTCGTCGTCGCGCTCGCCGTGTGGCAGGCGAATCCTCTCGACCCAAACGCCCCCGTCGTCGCCGAGTCACGCCGCGATGCGCTGAACACGATCGGCCGCCGCGCCGTGACCGAATACCTCGTGTCTCACCGCGACGGCGAGTTGATCATGATGAGCATGGGCTCGCTCGCGCATTACATGCACGACCTGTCGTTCGAGGACTTCAACCTGCGAGATTTCCTGCACGAGGGAGACGGCGACATCTGGAAATACGCGCTCGGCCACCCGCACCCGTTCGCGGGGTGGATCGCGGTGGAAGAAAAGGCTGAAGGAGGGGACGCGCTGTACTGGCGCGGCCGCCACGATGCGAAGTTCTTCGATGGATTTCAGCGTGTTGCTGAAGGCGGTGGAGTGGCTCTGTACCGGCGGGTTCGCACCCGCTAATGCCAAATGCTAAATGCCAAATGCCAAAAACAAGGCTCGCTTGGCATTCGGCATTCGGCATTCGGCATTGACAGTCCGCTTAGAACCTCATGTGCACCACAAAATTCCCCGTCCAGCCGCCCAGGTCGATCTTGTCGCCGAGGAAGCCGTTGGCGATGCCGCCGGTGTTGCCTTCGACCTTCTGGTAACGCAGCTCGCCGCCGATGGAGAAGACGTCGCCGACCGGTGCGCGCAGGCCGCCGACGAACACAGGGCCGACCGCCGTGCCGTCCGCGATGTAGCGCGCGTTGAACGTCGACAGATCGGTGTCCACGAACTCGCCAATCTCGCTGTAGCGCCACCGGATCGCGGCGATCCCGGCGCCGATGTACGGCTCGATGACATTGCCGCGCCCGAGCGGCAGCAGCCGCGCCGTGAACGTGACGGGGATCGTGCGCAGCTTCAGGTCCTGCTGGATCTCGGTTTGATCCGGATGCTGCAGGGTGGCGTACACGCTCGGTGCTGTCCGCTGGTAGTAGCCGAGGCCGACGCCCGCCTCGACGTTCCGTCCGATCGACACGAGCCAGTCGCCGCCAATCACCGCCCCGTTGAAATCCTTGACCTCGAACAGCAGCGGCTGTGAGTTCTGCAGATCGCCGAGCAGGGCGTCGCTGTTGACGCGCGAGTCGAGTCCCTTGAGCGCGAAGTAGCCGAGCGTGAAATCGATGGCCTGTTTCGAGTCGGACCGATTCACCCGATGGATCTGTGCCTGCGCCGCGGCCGGGGCGGCGAGGCTTCCGAGCGCGGCCAGGATGACGAGCCGGCGCGCGCCCTCTAGCCAGGATGGTCTCTGCATGAAATCTCCTCTGAAACGGCGACTGAGCACGAAGAATGCCAGCCCGACCATCGGATTATCGAACAGATCCGGCGGTTGGGACCGCCGCTGTCTTGCCGAGCGGTCACTTCGTCCGGTTTCGTGAACGCGACGCCTCCCACGTCCGGATCGTCTCCACCATTTGATCGTGCACGTGGCCGTTGGACGCGATCACCTGGCCGCGCCGCGACTCGAACGGGCCGCCGTCCAGGTTCGTCACCGTCCCGCCCGCCTCGGCGACGATGAGCGCGCCGGCGGAAATGTCCCACGGGTTGAGCCGCTGTTCCCAGAAGCCGTCCAGCCGTGCCGCCGCCACGTAACACATGTCGAGCGCGGCGGAGCCGAGCCGCCGCACCGCCCGCGCGCGTCCGAGGAACTCGCCGAACAGATCGACCAAATCGCGCGCGCGCTCGTGCACGGTGTATGGAAAGCCCGTACACAAAAGCGAGTCAACCAGCGTCTCGGCCGACGACACGCGCAGCGGGACGCCGTTCAGCCACGCGCCCACGCCGCGTTCCGCCGTGAACAACTCGCGCCGCGTCGGATCGTACACGGCGGCGACGACGGGGTCGCCGCGGTGTTCGAGCGCGAGCGACGAGCAGAAGATCGGCAGCCCGTGCGCGAAGTTGGTCGTGCCGTCAACCGGATCGAACACCCAGGACCATTCGTCGATCCGGCCGCGGTCCTCCGGCGGCGAAAACTCTTCCGCGAGGACGGTGTGATCGGGAAACCGCTCCGCGACGAGCGCGCGGAACATGCGCTCGACCTCGAAGTCGATCTCGGTGACGAGGTCGATCTCCCCTTTCTTCCGGATGTGGAGGTCGCCGCCGAACCCGGCCATCTGCATCGCGCCCGCGCGCAGGACGGCTTCGACGGCGGTGGCGAGAAAGATCGGCGGAAGCGGGTCAGGCACCGCCCGCCAGCTTCTTGACCATCCGGACTTCCATCCCGCCGTCCGCCGCGCGGCGCAGCGAGACGTCGTCCATGAAGCTCCGCATGAAGAAGATGCCGCGGCCGCTCGACTTCAGCATGTTTTCGGGCGCGAGCGGATTCGCGATCGCCTGCGGGTCGAAGCCTTCCCCCTGGTCGGTGACGCGCACGACCAGTTCGGTGGGATTGTGCGACGGCGTGAACGCGAACTCGACGGTCACGCGCTTGCCTGGATGCTCGCGGTTGCCGTGCTTGATCGCGTTGATGACCGACTCGCGGACGGCGACCCCGATCCAGTGAATCGTGTCGTCGTCCATCGCCGCTAGATGCCCCATCTGGTCGCTGACGACCTGCACCAGATCCAGCATGTCGAACTGGCTGGGGATCTGAAGCCGGACGAATCCGCCGCGGGTCAGCATGCCGGAGCGCACGCGAGGCATAGCATACACTGTCCGACAGACTGAGGGCGGGGGGACGGTCTCACGCACGGACGCCGTCGGATCTCACGCAGGGGCGCAGAGACGCCAAGGGATACATCTTTACTTTTGCGCCTTTGCGCCTTTGCGCCTTTGCGTGGGACCTCGCCTCTGCGTGGAACCCCCTTCGCGCCGTCCTGCTAAGATTTGACGATGTCCATCGTTCGTCCCGTCGCGCGCGTGCGCGGGCGCGTGCGCGTGCCGGGGGATAAATCGATCTCGCACAGATACGCGATGCTCGCGGCGATCGCCGACGGCGTGTCGCATCTGGCTGGCTATGCCCCCGGCGCCGACTGCGCCGCGACGCTCGCGTGTCTCGAGACATTCGGCGTGGCGATCGCGCGCGTCAACGACGCGGACGGACCGCGAATCACGATCGAGGGCCGCGGCCGCCGCGGACTGCGGGCGCCGGCGCGCGCGCTCGACGCCGCCAACTCGGGCACGTCGATGCGGCTGCTCTCCGGCCTTGCCGCCGCGCATCCGTTCCGCACCGTCATCGGCGGCGACGACTCCTTGTCGCGGCGTCCGATGCGCCGGGTGATCGAACCGCTCACGCGAATGGGCGCGCGCATCACCTCGCGCGACGGACGTCCGCCGCTCACCATCGACGGCGGCGAGCTCCACGCGATCACGCATGAGCCCGAAGTCCCGAGCGCGCAGGTCAAGAGCGCCGTGCTGCTCGCCGGCCTGCAGGCGAACGGACGCACGATCGTCGCCGAAGCCGTGCCGACACGAGATCATACGGAGCGGGCGCTCGAGGCGTTCGGCGCAACCGTCGGGCGCGACCGCCACCGCATCGCGATCGAGGGCGGTCAGCCGCTCCACGCGCGCGATCTCGTCGTCCCCGGCGATATCTCGTCCGCCGTGTTCTGGCTGACGCTCGGCGCGGGACGGCCGGGGTCCTGCCTCGATCTGGAACAGGTCGGACTCAACCCGTCGCGCACGGCCGTCCTGGACGTCCTGCGGCGCGCGGGAGCGGAGATCGACGTCCGCGTCGATGACGAGCGCGCGGGAGAGCCGATCGGCACGATCCGCGTCCGCGCCGGCGACGCGCGTCCGTTCGAGATCGCGCCCGACGAGGTCGCCGGCGTCATCGACGAGATTCCGGCGCTCGCGGCGCTCGCCGCGATGACGCTCGGCGGAGCCCTGACCGTCCGCGGCGCGGCCGAGTTGCGCGTCAAGGAAAGCGACCGCATCGCGATGCTCGCGCGTGGATTCCGCGCGCTCGGCCTCTCGGTCGAAGAGTACGAGGACGGTTTCTCGATCGAAGGCGGGCCGCCCGCCGGAGGCGAGGCGGATGCCGCCGGCGATCACCGGCTCGCCATGGCGTTCGCCGTCGCCGGCACGGCCGCGGCCGCGCCGGTCCGGATCGCCGGCGCTCAGGCCGTCGCCGTGTCGTATCCCGGGTTTTTCGAGGAGCTGGAACGGCTCACCGGTGACGGTCGATAAGATTTACCTCGTCGGCTTCATGACCGCCGGCAAGACGACCGTGGCGCGCGCGCTCGGCGCGCGACTCGGCTGGCGCGCCGAAGACGTCGACGAGCTGATCGAAGCACGCGAGCGGAAACCGATCGCCGAGATTTTCTCGCGCCACGGCGAACCGTATTTCCGCAACGTCGAACGCGAGATCCTGCGGCTCCTGCTCCCGATCCGCCACGCGGTCGTCGCGACGGGCGGCGGGACCTTCATGGACCCGGAGAACCGTCTGACCATCAACCGCGACGGCTTGTCGATCTGGCTCGACGTTCCGCTCGACGTCGTCTTCACGCGGCTTCCCGCGGATGGGCGCCGGCCGCTCGCCTCCGACCGCGCGCAGATGGAGCGGTTGTTCGCGCTGCGGCAGACCGGATATGCGCAGGCGCACGTGCGCGTGGATGCCGGACGCTCGCAGCCCGAAGAGATCGCCGAACAGATCGTCGATCGCGTGAATGCCGGGTGAAGCGTGCGGTACCTGATTCTCTCGGACGTGCACGGCAATCTCGACGCGCTCGACGCGGTCCTCGCGGACGCCACCGGCACCTGGGATCGGGTCATCGTGCTCGGGGATCTCGCCGGCTACGGCGCGGAGCCGAACGGCGTCCTCGACCGCGTGCGCGCGCTCGATCCGATTGCGATCATCCGCGGCAACCACGACAAGGCGGCGTGCGGGCTCGACGACGGGAGCCAGTTCAATCAGGTGGCGCGCGCCGCCGCGACATGGACGTTCGAGAACCTCACGCCCGACAATCGCGAGTACCTGCGGAAGCTTCCTCAAGGGCCGATCGCCGTGGACGACGTCGTCGAGATCTGCCACGGCGCGCCGTTCGACGAAGACCACTACATCTTCGACGGGCTCGATGCGCACCGCGCCATCTCGATGCTGAGGCGCCCCGTGTGTTTCTTCGGCCACACCCATCTGCCGGTGATCTTCAAGCTGGACGAACACGACTTCACCGGCGCCGCGCCCAACGGCGACCCGCAGACGCGCGTGCCGCTCGAGGCGCACGCGAAGTATCTGGTGAACCCCGGGTCGGTCGGCCAGCCGCGCGACGGCGATCCGCGCGCCGCGTATGGGTTGATGGATTCCGGCGCGCGGCTGGTACTGCTGTGCCGGGTGTCCTATCCGGTCGAGAGCGCGCAGCGAAAGATCCTCGCCGCGGGGCTGCCGGCGACGCTGGCGAATCGGTTGGCTGTCGGAAGATGATCTTCGCGCCTTCGTGACCTTCGTGTGTAAAGCCGTCGGCCCGTGTACTTCAGGATTTGTCGCGCTTCGCTCGTTCTTCTCTTCTGCGCAGCTCCGCCGCATACGCATCCTGCGCGGCGCGGCCGCCGAGCACCCAGCCGATCACGAGGCCGACGAGCAGGACGGCCGGAATGAAGATGAAGTGCGCCGCCGACATCTGGCCGAAGTCCATCAGCCGCGGCCTCCGCTCGTCACCCGCTTGCTGACCGCCTGGATCTCGCGCTCGACCGTGCCGAGGCGGCGCCAGATCGACCAGAGGTAGCCGAACACCACGATCCAGACGAACGCGTAGGCGAACGCCACGAGCGGGGCCGCGGGGATCGGCTCCTGTTGCGGCAGCTTGTCGGCCGGCACGAATCCCTGCTGCGCCGGGTCGCTCACCTGCGGACGCGACGGCGGCTGCTGCGCGAACGCGGCCGGCGCCGCGAGCGCCAGCGTAAGCACGAGGCCTGCCAGCAATCGTGTTCCACGGGACATCACAACCTCCGATCGCCCAGCCCATACCGGACGGACGTGTTACGAACGTTGCCACTCTCATCGCGGTCGCTTCAGGGCTGCTCGTGATCGGGCGGCTGAAGCAGGCATGTTCACGGCTGTTCACGATCACGAGCAGGTCTAAAGACCTGCGCTACGACGCCATCCTCCGATCCGCCTTATTCTTCCACCGCCAGATACAGCGCTTCCAGTTCCGCGCGCCGCTTTTCGAGCCGCGTCCGGACACCGAGCACGGATACATAGAGCAATACGAACGCGAGAAAGCAGTACCAGAACGGACCGCGCATTCCCGGCTGGAGCGACGGCACCACGGTCGTCGTCGGGTGCACGGTGCGCCACACGTTCACGGACCAGTACACGAACGGCACGTTCGCCATGCCGAAGAGCGCGACGCCGGCCGCGAGGCGATCGGATCCCGGTCCGCCGAAACGGCGCAGCAGGAGGTAGGCCTGGAAGATCAGCCAGAGCACCAGGGTGGACGTGAGCCGCGCGTCCCACTGCCACCACACGCCCCACGCCTTGCGCGCCCACATCGGCCCGGTCACCAGCACGATGAGGCCCAGAATCGACGTCAGCTCCGCCGCCGCCATCGCGACGCGGTCGGCGCCGAGCCGTCCGCCGAACAGAAAAATGGCGCTCGCGATCCCGCACACGAACGCCGACACGAACATCGTCATCGCCACCGGCGCGTGGAAGTAGAAGATCTTCTGGATCAGCCCCATCGTCGACTCGTACGGCGCCGCGAGGATCATGAACGGCGCATAGGCGAACATCGCCGCGGCCACCAGCAGCAGGAGGGGATAGAGTCTGTTCATTTTGGCTTTGGGCTTTGGGCTTCGGGCCGACAGCCCCTCATTCAGCATTCAGCATTTCTATTCCGTCATCACCGGTTCGAACGTCCACAACGCAAGCGTGACGAACACGACGTCGAAGAAGACCAGCATCGAGAGCCAGGCGCGGGCCATGGGCTCGTCCACTTCGGCCTGGAGCAGCGCGGCCGTCCCGCGTACGCCCGCAATTATCACGGGAATCGTGATCGGATACAGCAGGACGGGCAGCAGCACGTCCCGGCTGCGCGCGCGCACGAGCATCGCGGCGAACAACGTCCCGACCGCGGCAAACCCGACCGTGCCGGTCAGCAGCAGCCCGATCATCAGCACCGGGTGCGCGAAGAGCGGCGCCTGAAACATCAGGCCGACGAGCGGGACGACGATCAGCTCGACCGCCGCGAGGAGGATCAACACGCCGCACAACTTGCCGACGTACAACGCGGGGCGGTCTATCGGCGACATCATCAGCGCGCGCAGCGTCTCGCTCTGACGTTCGCGCTCGAACGCGCGGCCGAGCGCGAGCGTGCCGGAGAACGCGATCGCGATCCACAGGATGCCGGCCGCCGCGTCGCCGAGCGGCCGCCCTTCGCGCACGAACCCGAACGCGAACACCAGGACGCACGACACCGCGAAGAACAGCGTGGTGTAGAGGATCTCCTTGCTGCGCGCCTCAATCAGCAGGTCCTTGCGCGTCACGAGCCACACGGTCTCGACAAACCTCACAAGCTCCTCCGATAGCGTTCGCGCAGCGACCCGGCGCCGTCCGCGATCGTGACGAGCTTTCCCTGCTGCAGCATCACCGCACGATCGATCAGTCCGTCGATCGTCTCGAGATCGTGCGTCGTCACGAGGACGATGCAGCCGGCTTCGCGGAGGCCGGCGAGCCGGCGCCTGAGCGCGTGCGTCGCGGCGTCGTCGAGGCCGGTGAACGGCTCGTCGAGCAGGACCAGGCGCGGCGCGTGCAAGAGCGCGCGCTCGAGCGCGAGGCGCTGCCGCATGCCCCGCGAGAAGCCGGCGACCTGATCGTCGCGCCTGGTCGTCAGCCCGGCGCGATCGAGCGCTTCGTCGACGCGGCGCTCGACGCCGTCGAGCCGGTAGACCTTCGCGAAGAAGCGCAGATTCTCCGCCGCCGACAGCTCCGGATACAAGTACAAGTCGTGCCCGAGCAGCCCGATGCGGCCGCGCAGCGCGCCGCCTGCCGTCCGCGCGTCGTGGTCGCCGTACCGCACCTCGCCCGAGCTGGGCGCGATCAGCGTGGCCGCGATCGACAGCAGCGTGGATTTGCCCGCGCCGTTCGGACCGAGCAGCGCGATCGTCTCGCCCGCCGCCGCCGCGAGCGACACGCGCGCGAGCGCGCGCCGCCGGCCGAAGTTGCGCGAGACGTCGGTAAGCGTCAGCGTCGAAAAATCGATCAAATGGGACCAGCGGCCCGCGACCAGCGACCAACGACGAGCGACTATGCTGCGGCTTCCTCGTCGATCGCGGCGTAGATGCCTTCGAGCGAGGCGACGAGCTCGCGGCGGCGCTCGGCGTACTCCGCGTCGTCGATCGTGCCGCGCCGGCACTGCTGCTCGATCGACGTCAGCTCGGCGAACAGCGCGTCCCGCTCGGCCTTGAGCTCCCGGCGGCGCGCCTCGACCGACCGGGCGCCGAGGGGCCCTCGTGCCGCCGCCCACGCGCCGGCGCCGAGGATCGCCACCGCGATCGCCAGCGCGAGGTTGCGCGGCCAGGCGGGGTGGTGCGGCAGGCCCGTAAACGTGAGGCTGACGACGGCCCCCGCCTTCAGCGCGGGGCCCTGCGCGAGGATGTAGCTTTCCCCTTCCTCGTTCATGTCGCGCGTCTGCTTGACCTGCGGCGACGTCAGGTGCATCGACGGCGTCCGCTGCGCGAGGACGCTGACCTGCGCCATGGCGACCGGCATCCGCTGCTCGATCGTCATCGACTCGCTGCCGTACGGGATCGAATAGGCGAACTGGACCGCCGTCGCGCCCGGGGGAAACGGTCCGCTCACGGTGATGCGCTTCCCGGCGGCGACGGTGTTCGGCGCGGAGCCTTCGAGGACGCTCGCGCCCGACGCGGCGGGCGGCAGGTCGAACACGAGCGGCTCGGTCTCCACGGCCCGGCGCGCGGTGTTCATGACCTGAAGAATGTTGAACACCGACAGCCCGTCGTCGCCCAGTTCGACCACGAAGCGGCTCTGATCGCCCAGGACGACCATCCCGGGGACCGGCGGTTCCTGCGCCAGCCTGCGATCGTCGGCAGCTCTTTTTTCGGTGTCGGGGTCCGTCGCGACGAGCATCATCTTGATGCCGCCCGCGGCCGGGACGTCGAACTCGCGCGATTCGAGTTTCTCTCCGGCGACCGTTGTCGTCGCCTTGAGCCGGGAGCCCGGCGTCAGCCCGTTGAACTGCGCGCGGCCGGCTTCGTCGGTCGCCGCCGTCTTCCTGATACCCGGGCCGCTCAGCTCGACGGTCTGCTTCGTGATCGGTTTCGTGAGCTGCCCACGGATAACGCGGACCATGATGCTGCCGGCGGGCATGTCCCCCAGCGGTAGCGGTATGCCGGACAGCTGTCCCGGCGGCCGCGAGTGTACCGCCCCACAGCAGGGCAACCACCGCGACGCTCGCCAGCCAGACGCGCAACGTCTTCATCGCCTGGCTCTCAGGTTGTCGCCGCATTTCTTGCAGAACGCCGCGTCCGCGTCGTTCCGCGTGCCGCAGCCTTCGCAGACGCGGGGCTTCCGCCTTCGCATGAAGCTTCGGCGGACCGCCGTCGCCTTGGCGGAGGCGGTCGGCGCCGCGTTGCCGAGCCGCGCCTGAAGCTCTCTTTCGATCAGCTCGCGATACACGCCTCCCTGATCGAGCTGCCGCATGATCGTCATCGCGCGTGCGCGGAGCCGGCCCGCCATCTCGTCGAAATCCCGCGCCGAGACCTTCCCCATCGCGCGATCGAACTCCAGCTCCTTGATCGATCGCAGCGCCAGCGCCTTCTCGCGTTCCAGCGTCGCGCGCGTGCTCTCGCTGAGCGGTTCGCTGATGGTCGCGGCATCGCTCGCCGCGAGCGGCGCGAGCATGCGGTAGACGCCGACGCCGGCGGCGCCCGCGGCGCCGATCGTCAGGCTGAGCAGAATCAGATGCTCCGGCGTCGCCTGCCGTGCGAGGACGACGGCGATCGTTGCCGCCAGCAGCGACACCAGCACGAAGAAGTGCCAGACGCGGAACGGCGCCGGAGTCTGTTCCGCCTGAAGGCGGAAGCCACGAGTCTCTCCTGGTTTGTGGCTTCCGCCTTCCGCCTCCGCGTGAAGCTTCGGCGGACCGCCGGAGCCTTGGCGGCGGCGGTCGGGCGGAAGGACCTTATCAATCGAGGTCGCGGAGCTCATCGTCAAGCCTTGCGCTGAGCGCGGCGTCTTCTTTTTCCTTGTCCGCCCGCGCATTCCTGCCGGGCGACGGCGGCTCCGGCGCCGGACGCTCGCGCCGCGACCATCGCACCGCGGCGAGCGCGACGAAAAATGCGCCCGACGCACCCATCACGTACGGGAACATCCACGCGAGCCGGTTGAACCCTTTGTCGATCGGGGATGCGAGCGGCTCCTGACTTCCGTACTGCGCGATGTAGTACGCGTACACCCCGTCGCGGCTCAGGCCCCTCGCGACGAGGCCGGCCAGCTCCGTCCGCATCTCGGCCGCCTTGCTGCACTGGCAGTCCGACAGCCGCTGACGTCCGCACGTGCCGCACATGCAGATGATCTCGTGCTGCAGCTCGCGCTCGAGCTGCGTCTTCGGGACGACCGGCACGTTCTGCGGACTCTCGACGTGTTGCGCGCGCGCGGCGGCCGGCATCAGCAGCAGCAGGAGCATCAGGCCGGTCGTCACCGCGCCGGCCGGCAGCTTCGCGGCCGCGAACGCGAACGCGCGTTCCGGCAGCAGCGCCAGACCTGTCCCGAAGGCGAGCACGCCGAAGCCGAGCCAGATCCAGTCCACGAGCGGGTTGATCGTAATCCCGTAGCTCGCGGTCTGCTTCTCGGGGTTATAGCCCGCCAGCACGAGATACAGGTCCCCGCTGAACGCTCGCCGGATGGCGACCTCGGTCGTCGGCTCCTGTTCGTGCTTGTTGTAGAACCACTTCGCCGGCTCCATCGTGCCCGACGGCTTCCCTTTGTCGAACACGCTGACGACTCCCGTGATCATTTGCTTCTGTTCGTCGCTCGTGACCGTCAGCGCGTCGTGCCGAATCGTGAAGCGTCCCACCGTCGTCTGCTGTCCCGGCTGCAGCAGC
>QHWR01000069.1:46781-47411 GCA_003223835.1 Acidobacteriota bacterium
CGCGAGCGCGCGACGAGGCCCACGAGCGCGGTGAAGATGTCCGTGCCCGTCGCGCCGCGCCGCACCTGCGCGCCGCGGATGAACTCCTGCACGATCGTCCCCGTCACGAACGCGCACAACGCGAAACACAAGCCGGACGCCCACAGCGGGACGTCGAGCGCCGCGACTGCCGCGCCGACGGCGATGCCGGCAACGACGGGCCAGACGAACTGCGTGACCAGATGCGAGATCGTCGACTTGCGCCAGGCGAGCAGCGGCGCGATGCCGGTGAGCACGAGCAGCACCAGGCCGATCGGCTGCATCCATTTGTTGTAGAACGTCGGTCCGACGGTGAGCCGTTCGCCGCGCACCGCCTCGCTCAGCGTCGGGAACATCGTCGCGAACAGGATGAAGAACGCCGAGAAGAGCAGGATCCAGTTGTTGGCGAGGAACGCCGCTTCGCGCGACGCCCATGAATCCAGCTCGTGCCGGGACCTCAGCAGCGGGAGCCGGTAGATCACGAGCCCGAAGCTGAGCGTCAGGATCACGATCATGAAGCCGGTAAAGAGCGATGCCAGCCAGCGGTCCTCGCCGAACGCGTGGACGGACTGCACCACGCCCGATCGGGTCATGAACGTGCCGAAAATCGTG
>QHWR01000272.1 GCA_003223835.1 Acidobacteriota bacterium
CCGATGACCTCACGGATGATCCGCTCCGCGTGGTGCCTGAAATGCGGGTTGAGGAAATCGTAATTCTGCCGCGGACCGTAATAGCCGGGCGTCAGCGACGGCGGATACGTCGGCGAGTACGGATCGCCGAGCGGAGGCGCCGTCCCGTTGTGCGTGACGACGATGTCCGGATATTTGCGATAGAGCCACGTCGGGATCGAATACGTCGGCGTGCCGAGAATGACGTGGATGTTCGCCTGATGCAGGCGATCCAGCATCCGCTGCATCCACGCGAACTGGAACTCGCCGTCGCGCGGCTCCCAACTGCTCCACGTCGATTCGCCGACGCGGACGACGCTGAGACCCGCCTTCTTCATCATCTCGACGTCCGTATCGAGCCGGTCGTACGGCATGTATTCCGGGTAATACGCCGCGCCGTACAGAATCGTCTTCATCCTGGCGGGATTGACAGGGGGGCTGGGTTGATAGGCCGATGCCGCCGCCGCAAAGATCGCCGCGCAGCACGAGAGCCGCACCATCGTCGTAAGCATGCCGTCACGATAACCGCCCGAGGGGAGGCCGTCACTCTCCTTTTGGATAGTGCGCCCTCAGTCGCAATGGAGGATGCCGCGGGCGAGCGCCGTCGTCACGGCGGCGGTGCGATCGTTGACGCCGAGCTTCTCGAGGATGTTCTTGACGAACCACTTGGCGGTCGTCCCGCTGACGTGCAGCTCGGCGGCAATCTCGTTGTTCGTGAGGCCACGCGACAGGAGACGCAGGACTTCGATTTCGCGGGGCGTGAGGTGGGCGCCGACCGGATACTCGTCCATCCGCTCGGCCGCTTCCCGCGACAGGCGGCGCATGCCCGCGTGCACCGCGCGGACGGTATCGACCAGCTCGGTTCGCGACGCGGTCTTCAGCAGGTATCCCTGCGCGCCGGCGTCGAGCGCGCGATGCACGTCTTCGTCGCCGGAATGGACGGTCAGCATGATGAAACGGGCGCGGGGAAACTCGCTCCGTATCGCCTGCATCGTCGCGACGCCGTCCATGCCCGGCATCGTCAAGTCGAGCAGCGTCACGTCGGGAGTGTGCTGGCGGTACAGGCGGATGGCGTCCGCGCCGTTCGAGGCCTCCGCGACGACCGTCATCGAGGATTCCCGCGCGAGGACCGCCGCCACGCCGGCCCGCACCACTTCGTGATCGTCCACGATCATCACGCGAATGCGGTTCGGATCCATCGTGGCGTGCCCGCCGTCCGGATTGTATACTGGCCACCTTCCCGCGACGCGCCCACGGATCCACCGATACCGCAATGGACTGCTTCAGACGGCCTGCGGTCAGAGTTCCGGGACTTCTGCTCGGCGGGCTTCTCGGCCTGCAGGCTGGAACTGCGCATGCCCTGGATCCCTCCAGGCGCATCACGCAGTACGGCCTGGACGTGTGGCTGACGCGCGACGGCCTGCCTCAGAATTCGGTCCGTGCCCTCGTTCAGACCCGCGACGGATACCTCTGGCTGGGCACGTGGGGCGGCCTGGCGCGGTTCGACGGCGTCCGCTTCGCGGTTTTCAGCGGCGCGAATACGCCGGCGCTTCGCGACAGCCGCATCACGGCCCTCCTGGAAGACGCGGACGGCAGCTTGTGGATCGGCACCGCCGCCGGCGGGCTCATCCGTTTGAAGGACGGCGCCTTCGAGGCGTATCGCTCTGAAGCGGACACGTCGTACGAAGAGCGATCGCGCTGGCAGATCCGATCCATCGCCCGCGGTCGCGACGGCGCGCTCTGGATCGGCACGAGCGGCGGCGGCTTCCGCCGGTTCAAGAACGGACGGTTCAGCCGTCTCCTGATGGACCGACACGTCGTCCGCGCGATCCTGGAAGATCGATCCGGACGCCTGTGGGTCGCGACCTCGAGCGGCGTGCTGGAAATGTCCTGGATCGAGCCCGAAACGTTCCGCATCGAGCGCCAGTTGCTGCCGGATCATCTCGTCAACGGCCTGTATCAGGACGCCGCCGGAGACATCTGGATCGCGGCGCGTGGCGGGCTGACGCGCGTCCACGGCGACCGCGTCACGACCTTCGGCCAGGCTCAGGGATTCCCCGCGGATGCGGCGCTCTCGATTTGCGCGGATCGGGACGGCAACCTCTGGATCGGCACGAGCGGCGGCGGTCTCGTGCGCATGCGCGGCGAGCGCTTCGACGCCCTCACCGCTCGCGACGGCCTCTCGAACGACGTCATCCCTGCGCTCTTCGAGGATGCGGAAGGCAGCCTCTGGATCGGATCGAACGACGGGCTCAACCAGCTCCGCGACACGCGCTTCACCGTCGTCACCGCGCGCGAAGGCCTGACGGCGGACGCCGTCACCTCGGTGCTTCCGGCCGCGGACGGTTCGCTGTGGATCGGCACCGACGGCGGCGGGTTGAACCGGCTGCGCGACGGCCAGATCGCCGCGTTCACCACGGCGAACGGTCTGGTGAGCAATTACACGGGCGCGCTGTTCGAAGCGAGCGACGGAAGCGTCTGGACCACGGGCGACGGCGTCGTGACGCGTCTCGCGCGCGGCAAGCTCCGCGTCTACTCCGCCGCCGACGGCGTGCCGAAAGGCTTCGTCTCGGCGATCGCCGAGGATCGAGACGGCCACATCGTGATCGGTGGCGAAGGGCCCGTGCGCGAGCTGAAAGCGGATCGCTTCGTCGTCTACCCGGGCCAGCCCGCCGGAATCGAGTACTGCTACTCGATGAGCCGCGACCGCGCCGGCGATCTCTGGTTCGCGACGACGGGCGGTCTCGTTCACATCTCGCGCGACGGATACCGCGTCTACACGACGAAGGATGGTCTTCCCGACAACGGTGTGCACTCGGTCTATCAGGATGCCGCGGGGACGGTCTGGATCGCGACCATCGGCGGACTCGCGCGCCTGAGAGACGGCGCCGTGACCAGCTTTGCGAAAGCCGGGTCGCTTGGCGAGATCGTGTTCGAGATCCTCGAGGACAACGGTCGAAACCTGTGGCTGAACGGCCGTCAAGGGATCCTCCGGGCGAGCATCGCGGAACTGGACGCGTACGCGGCGGGAACGCGTCGCGACGTGCCGGTCGCGATCTATGGACTCGCCGACGGGCTGAAGAGCACGGAATACAACGGGGCGTACATCCAGCGGCCCGCATGCCGAAGCCGCGATGGACGGCTATGGTTCGCGACGACGCGCGGCGTCGCGACGATCGATCCGTCGGTCGATCGGATCAATCCGATCGCGCCGCCGATCGTCGTCGAGGGGGTCGTCGCCGGCGGCCGCGCGGAGACGCGCGGACCGGTGCGCGTCGCCGCCGGCACCAACGCGTTCGAGGTTCATTACACGGCGTTGAGCCTGCGGACGCCGTCGCGTGTCCGCTTCACCTACCTGCTCGAGGGGCTCGACGCCGGCTGGATCGACGCGGGGTCCCGCCGTGCCGCGTACTACAGCCACGTTCCTCCGGGACGGTATCGTTTCCGGTTGCGCGCCGCGAACAGCGACGGCGTGTGGAACGACGCGGGCGCGGCGTTCGACATCCACGTGCTGCCCTACTTTTACCAGACGTCGTGGTTCCGCGCGTCGCTGGCCGGACTCGTCGTCGTGGTCGCGATCGGCCTCCATCGGCTGCGGCTGCGCCGGCTGGAGCGGCAGTTCTCGCTCGTCATGAAGGAGCGCAACCGGATCGCCCGCGAGATCCACGACACGCTGGCGCAGGGCCTCGCGGGAATCGGCCTCCACCTCTCGGCGATCCAGGACGATCCCGCCGCGGTGACGCGCGAGCGTCACGTCGAAAAAGCGCGGCAGCTCGTCGAGACGAATCTCGCGGAAGCGCGCCGGTCGGTCTGGGACCTGCACCCGCAGTATCTCGACCGTCACGATCTCGTCTCGGCGCTTTCACGGATGGCCGCGGAGCTCGGCGAAGCCACGAACGGCCGCATCCGCGTCCGGACAGCGGGCGCGCCGTACCGGCTCAGCTCCGACGTGGAGCGGAATCTGTTCCGCATCGCGCAGGAGGCGGTGACGAATGCGATCCGCCACGCGGCGGCGCGCCGGGTCGACATCGAAGTGCGCTTCGATCCGGATCGCACGCATGTCGCGATCGCCGACGACGGCCGGGGGTTCGATCCGAACGCCGCGCACGACGGGTTCGGGCTGACGAGCATGCGCGAGCGCGCGTCGCAGATCGGCGCCGCGTTGAGCCTGGAGAGCGGCCCTTCGTCCGGCACGCGTGTGACGCTGGTCGTCCCGCGTGTCGCGAGTGGAGGATCCCGCGTCCCGCGCATCGCGGCGCTGGCGCGCGCGGCGCGGATGCGGGTGCGGCGGTTGCTGTCGTGATTCTGCTCTACCGG
>QHWR01000273.1 GCA_003223835.1 Acidobacteriota bacterium
GGCCTAACGTTGGCGCTCACCCGCGGCGGCTCACCGACAGTATAGCGGTCGTCGGTGCAACACTGCTTTCTGCGCACGCCCCGTGAGTACGCAGAAAGCAGGACTCGGTCCAGACCGAGTTGCGGGATTCCCGACAGTTACACGCTCACGAGTTGACTTCCGACAGCGGACGATGGCATCGTCGTCGTCCAGACAGGTTTGGACCGATCCGAATCGGCCGGAGCGTCCTCATGACGAACGTGGAACGCAATTTTGGAAGGAGGCCGCGATGACAGGCAGCTAGCAGACGAGGAGGAGCAATGCGCGTCAAGATCTCTGGCGGGACGGCGAACGGCAGCGGACCCTCGCTGTGCGTCACCTGCCGCTGGGCGACGATCGTCAGGGGCGCCCGGCTCGGCGATGAAATCATTCAGTGCGAGCAGCTCTCGGACAGCCACAACCGCATCACGTTTCCAGTCACGTCCTGCAGCGCATACTCGGACTCCCGCCGCCCGTCGCTCCGCGAGATGGAAGAGATTGCGTGGGTGCTGCGATCGGATCTGAAGAAGAAGCAGATCGGATTCGTCCCCGCGACGTCACTGAAGCCGCGCGATCGATTCGTGCTTGACGAATAGTTCCTGTGATTCCTTCGCGGTCCTTCGACGCCTTCGATGTACAAAGAAAAAGGGCGGTGGCTCAAGAGAACCACCGCCCCACGAGCAGCCCTAACCGCCTTCGCCAAGGCTACGGCGAGTCCGCCGAAGCTTCAGCGGCGGCGGAAGGGCTGCGCTACGACCAATCGGCAATCGACAAGCCGTCAATCGCCAATCGACAATCCGTTCAGTCACCAATCGCCAATCGCCAATCCGTTCAATCACCAATCGCCAATCGCCAATCCGTGAATCAGCAATCAGCAATCGCCAATCAGCAATTGACGATTATTCGATCTCCTCCCTCGTGAACGCCTCCTCCGGCTCCACGAAGTACTCCATCTCTCGCTCCAGCTCCAGCTCCTCCGGTGACGGCGGCGGCGGCGGTGGCGGCTCGTCCGCCGGGATCCGCACGTTCCGGTAGAACTCGAATCCGGTCCCTGCCGGAATCAGCCGGCCCATCGTGACGTTCTCCTTCAGGCCGCGGAGGTGATCCACCTTGCCCGAGATCGACGCCTCGGTGAGCACGCGCGTCGTCTCCTGGAACGACGCCGCCGAGATGAACGAGTCGGTCGAGAGCGACGCCTTCGTGATCACCCGCAGCATCACCAGGACTTCCTCCAGCGTCTCGCGCCTGCGGCGCTCAACGCAAGCCGCGGCGCGTCGCCGGACGCCCGCCCGCCGCGATCACGCGCTCGTTCTCCTCCATGAACCGGAAGCGATCCACCTGCTCCTCGCCGAGGGACACAGTCATGGCTCGCGCGACGGGATCTCAGAACGCCAACCTCAGTCCCAGCTGCAGCCGGCGCATGGCGTTGGCGGTGCGGATCACGCCGAAGGTCGAAGAGGTCGCGCCCGACGGCACCGACGCGCCAGGCTGGCCGAAATTGACGACGTTGAAGATGTTGGTTCCCTCGAGACGGAACGTCAGCTTCGAGTTCCGCGGCATGTGGAAGTCGCGCGACACCGCGAGATCGACGACGCGGAATCCGGGACCATCGAGGAAGTTGCGCGGCGAGTTGCCGTCGGTCACGACGCCCGTCACCACCTTATTCTGAACGAACGCCGCCGTGTTGAACCACTGCGCCGCCGTCGGATGGTCGATGTGCGGATCGCCGATGACCTGCGCACGGTCGTTCGTGTTGCCGTCGAGATTCGCGTCGACGTTGCCGTTCGTAATCGTGAACGGCAGCCCGCTGCGGAGCCTGACGATGGGCGCGATGCTCCAGCCGTTGAGCACGTGCCGCAGCACGTCGTTCTTGCCGCTATAGTAGTCGAGCGACCAGTTCACGCTCGTGCTGAACACATGGCGCTGATCGGTGTCGGCGCGGCCGTAATCCTCGGGCAGATTGCTGTAGTTCTGCGCTCCCCCTCCCGTGGTGTTGTTCATCAGCTGCGCGCTCGTCATCGTCTTGCTCAGCGTATAGAAGCCGTTGACGCTGACGCGGTGCCACTGGCGCAGGTTGAACGTGACCTGCAGGCCGTCGTAGTTCGAGTACTGATCCGAATCGAGCAGCAGGATCGCGCCGAACGCGGGATTCGGCCGCCGCGACAGAATATTCGCGCCCGCTGCCGTCGCGGTGGGCGTGACCACCGGATAGTTGACGTCCCGCTGGAACGGCAGATTGCGGGTGAACGTCCCGACGTAGGCGGCGCCGACCGCGAGCGCCTCCGTGACCTGGCGCTGCACGCCGACGTTCGTCTGATACGCGCGCGCCCAGTCGAAGCCGAGTGACACGCCGAGGATGCCGCCGCCGCTCGCGTACGATCCGTTGTAGGGGAACGGCGCGCCGCCCACGAAATTGTTGTACGGGTTGCTCAGCGACGCGCCGTTCGGCACGCCGGCCGCATTCGTTGTCGGACTGATGTTCGTGAACGTGAGACGTGTGCTCCACGGCTGGAAGTTGGTCATCGCGTTCCACTCGTTGCCCGAGATGCTGCCGTAGAAGATGCCCCCGGCGGCCCGGATGGACGTCTTGCCGTCGCCGAAGGGATCCCAGACGAAGCCGACCCGCGGTGACACGTGACCCAGGCGCGTCGGAATCACGCCGCGCTCGACGCCCGGATCGCCGTAGAAGAGCTGTCCGGTCGGCGCGGTCGGCCTGACCGTGGATTTCTGTCCCGGAACGTAGGTGGTGAAACGGTTCTGCGGATCGGTGCCGGGCGTCTGCACGTCCCAGCGCAGGCCGAGGTTCAGCGTCATGCGCGCGTTGAGACGGTAGTCGTCCTGAAGGAACGCCGCGCCGTACCAGCTGTTCCAGAGGGCCGTGACCGGCGCGTCCTGCGTCATCGAACCCGGAATGCCGATCAGGAAATCGGCGAGAGCGTTCCGCGTCACGCTGTTGTTGAACGTGAGCACGCCGTAGTTATTGAGCAGCGTGTCCTGGATCGTCTTGTTGTACGACAGCTCGCCGCCCATCTTGATGGTATGGGCGCCGGTTGTCCAGCTGTAGACGTCGCGCACCGAGTAGAAGTCGCCGCCCGCCTTCGGTCCGCCGATCGCGTTGGTGAGCGTGAAGAATCCGCTCACCGTAATCTGCGGCAGCGACGGCGCGCCCTGAATCACGGCGGCCGATCCGAGATCCGTCAGCGAGACCGCCGGCAGATTCAGGCGCCCACCGAAGTTGCGGTTGAACGAGAACCAAGCCTGGTTGATGCGATTGGAGCGAATGACCCAGGTATCGCTGAGATTGACGTTGTGCTGGCGCCAGTTGAAATTCTGGTTCGCCCACGGCAGGTTTCCCGAACCCGCACGCACCGTGTTCGTACCTGTCGTCAGGAAGTAATTGCCGCTGAACCGGTGCGCGGCGTTGATCTGATGGTCGATCTTGATCAGGCCTTCATCCGAGTTATAGGGGCTCGGCACGTAGCCCTGCCAGATGTTGCCGGGCACGTTCGAGAGCGGGATGTAGCTGTTGATGATCTTCATCGCCACCGGGTCGAGCCTGTTTGGGCAGATCACGCCGACGACGCCGTTGCACGCGAAGGTCTGGCCGGTCGCGGGATCGGTCGGCAGCGTGCGCGACTGGCGGAAGTCGCCCATCCGCTCCAGCGGGGTCGGCACGATCGCGGTGTTCAGGAACGTACTCGTCGTCTGCCGCAGGCCGGAGTAGGTGGCGAAGAAGAACGTCTTGTCGCGCCGCAACGGACCGCCGAGCGTCGCGCCGAACTGGTTGCGCTTCAGCGGCGGCGTCGCCAGCACCGCGCCCCAGTCCTTCGCGTTCATCTTCCCGTCGCGGAAGTACTCGAACGCCGAGCCTTTGATGGCGTTCGTGCCCGCCTTGGTGATGACGTTGATGACGCCGCTCGAGAAACGGCCGTATTCGACGTTGTAGCTGTTCGTCTGGACCTTGAATTCCTGGATGGCGTCGGGATTCGGCAGGATGTTCCCGGTATTGCGAAGCGCCGTCATGTTGATGCCGCCGTCGAGGTAATAGTTCACCGATCCGGTGCCACCGTCGGCGCCGCCGTTGATCAGCGTGCGCTGCTCCGGAAATCCGAGCACGAGCGAACTGGTCCCCGACGAGGCCGAGGCGATGCCGTTGTTGTTGGATTGTACGCCCGGCGTGAGATCCAGCAGTGTGTACACGTTGCGATCGACCAGCGGCAGGCTCTGGATCGCCGCCGCGTCGACCGTCTTCGAGAGGTCGGCGGTCGCGGTGTTGACGTCGGGGCTCCGCGCTTCGACGGTGACCGCTTCGGCGACCCCGCCGACCGTGAGCGACGCGTCCACGCGCGCCGTGTCGTTGACGGTCAGGACGATGCCGCTGCGGCGCTCGGTCTTGAATCCCGAGAGGCTGATCTCGACGACGTAGGTGCCAGTGGGCAGGAAGTCGAGACGGTAGGCGCCGGATTCGTTTGTCGGCACCGCGCGCATGAAGCCGGTGTCGGCGTTGCGAGCCGTGACAGTGGCACCCGGCAGCGCCGCACCGGTGGTATCGGTAATGGTGCCGACGACGGCGGCGCTGGTGACTTGCGCGTCCGCCGGCGCGACGACGGGTCCGACCAGGGAGATGGCGGCGAGCGCCGCCACGAGAAGTTTCGGACTCACACAACCTCCTGGCGTGATTAGTCTC
>QHWR01000262.1 GCA_003223835.1 Acidobacteriota bacterium
TCTGCGGCAGGTCTACAACCAGGGGTTCGGCCAGCTGTTCGCCGTCAACAACGCGCGCTACATCCAGGTCGGGATCAAGTTCTTCTTCTGATTCAGGGCAGATAAAGGGCCTATCGTCTTCAGACCTCCATCAAGTTAATGGGTTTCTATCTGTGTGAATCTGTGTGCATCTGTGGCTGATCCCGTCAGTGTTCATCTGTGGCGAAGGCGCGCGACGATTTCCGCAGCAGTGAGCATCCGTGGCTCCACGCGAACACCCATGGCATGGAATCGCTCGCCGGCGCCGTGGACGATCACGTCGCCTCGGACGAGTGACGCGGCCGTCTGCATATCCCCGGCCCGGCGCAGGCCTGGAATGTAGAGATGCTCGAGGAACGCTTCGTCGCTCGACGTGTCGAACCCGTTCACGTTGAGCACCGCGCGCGGGAGGGGGACGACCGCGGCGGCGAGCAGGCCGGCGAGCGCCGCGTCGCCGTCCGCGACGAGGATCGCCGTCGGCGACTCGCGCACCGCGGCGACGATGTCCGCGACACGCTGGTTCGCGGCGGTGCGATTGTACGTTTCGAAGTGCGTGACCGCCGACGCAGCCTTCGCGTCGAACGGTGTGAACATGACGGGGCGCACGTTGAACCCGGCGCGACGGAGCAGACGCTCGAGCTCGGCGTCGGACGTCGCGAGCAGCACCGTGCGGCCCCGCTCGTTGCGTGACGGGACAGGCGGCGCGGCCGCCGTCGTTGCGGAGAAGCCGAGCACGTGGCGGAGCGCGGCGCCGAGCGCCGGAAGATTGGGTGCCGTGAGCTGTGCCTTCGCGGCGGCAATCCAACGTTCCGTCAGCTCCGGCGCGGTCACAGCGTTCGACGGCAGCGGACGTCCGTAGAACACCATCAGATCGGCGAGCGGATCCGGGTGGAACGATCGCTCCGGCACCCGGGCATCGGCGGACGCCTGCTGCAGCCACCGCGCCATCCACGCGTAGACGGCCTCGCGGCTCTCGCGGTTGTAGTTGTGCGGCGCATCGATGCGCAGCGCCTTCACGTGCGATTCCGCGCCGAACAGCTCGTAGAATTTCCGCACCGCCGGATACTCGGCCTCCATCGTCTCCGCCGTCCAATCGCCCGTGGCCGAGACCATCAGGAGCGGACGCGGCGCGATCGTCGCGGCGATCTCGACGTTGGTCGTGTCGAGCCGCAGGCCCGGCAGGTTCTCGCAGAGACAGCCGCCCTGCATGTGCAGCGAAATCATGTTGACGGGGGCGGCGACGGCGACGCGATCGTCCACCGCGGCGAGCAGGAACGTCTGCGTGCCGCCGCCCGACGCGCCGGTGGCGCCGTAGCCGTCGTGCCGCACGTAAGGCAGCGAGTCGAAGAAGTCCAGCGTGCGGATGCTGTTCCAGAGCTGCAGCCCCGCGAGGCTGAGGCCCCACAGGTTTTCGCGACGGCCGCCGAAGGTGTGCGTGAGCTGACGGCTGTCGTCGTAGCCGATCATGTCGTAGGTGAACACGACGAAACCCTGGCGGGCGAGGTTGATCGCGCGTCCCGGCACCGACGCAAGATCCGTGTTCTCGAGCCTGCCGTACGTCCAGTGTCCGTGCGGCGACGCAATGGCCGGAAACGGACCGGAGCCCACAGGCCGATACAGATTGCCGGTGACGAAGAATCCCGGCAGGCTCTCGAAGTACACCTTCGACACGACGTAGTCCGGATGCGAGACGTCGCCGAAGACGACCGGATTGAGCGGCGTCTTCGCGGGCATGGGCAGGAGCCCCGCCGACGCGAGGATGTGCTCGCGCAGGTACGTGGCGCGCGTCTTCCACACGTCGAGCGAGGGAACCACCGGCGGGGCAAAGCGATCGTTCAACGTGCGATACGGCGCGGCCGGCGCCGACTCGCGCTGGGCGTAAACGCTCGTGGGACCAGCCGGTAACGCGAGCGCCGCGATCGTGACCGCGACCGCGGTGAGGGCCTGACCCGACCGGCTCATTGCGGGCAGCTCCTGGTGCGCGCCGGTTCCACGGGCGGTCCCTCCCGGACCCCGAACAACTGGACTCTGGGCGGCATCGTCGGCGCCAGCGTGATCGCCGCCTGCAGCGTTCCACGCTCGCACGTCATGGTCCATCGGCCGCGCAGCGGGTTGTCCACGTTGAAGACGGGATCGGGTTTGCACGCGCCGACCTTCGCGTGCAGATCGTCCAGCTCGCGCTTCCGGCGCTCCTTCGATTGATCCAGGAACAGGTTCTCAGCGGCGATGCTGTCCGCGAGCGCGTCGTCCCACCGCTCGACGAGACGCGACACCGCGTCGTGCGCCTCGACGAGGACCGGCGCCGGCTGCACCGCGCGGGGCTGCAGCCCGCCGGCCTTCGCGAGCGTCTCGAACGCGGCGGCGACGACGCCGCCCCATCCTGTGTAGGTCAGGTTGCCGAACGCGATGATGCCGACGCCGTACTCCGGCAGCCAGCGCATCACCGACCCGAACCCGGGCAGTCCGCCGCTGTGCGCAACGATGTGGCGGAAGGTGCAGTTCTGCGAGACGCTGAGTCCGAACGCATATCCGCCGGAGTTCAGTTGGAGCACTCCCGTCCCGGAATCGCGCGTCACCAGCGCGTTCGCCGGACGCCAGAGCTGCTGCATTTCCCGGAGCGACGCACGTCGAATCGGTCCCGTTTCCGGCGCGTCGCGCGGCGGCCACGCGTCCATGTAGACGGCGACGTAGCGGCTCAGGTCGCGGACCGACGTCAGCATGCCGCCCATCGCGCCGAACGATCCGTGCGCGAGGGCCGGCTCCTCCTTCCACTGCTCGTCCTCCCAGCGATATCCGTGGGCCAGCCGCGACGGCGGCACCGAAGACGGCTCGAGCGTCGTCGCCGTCATGCCGAGCGGACGGAGGATGTTCGCGGTCACGTAGTCGGCGTACGGCATGCCCGAGGCGCGCGACACGATCCGGCCCAGGATCGCGAATCCGTAGTTCGAGTATTCGTACGCGAGGCCGGGCGCGTTCGCGAACGGGATGCCGGCGCGCATCATGGCCGACATCTGGTCGTCGGTGTCCGCCAGCTGCCGGTCGCCCCACGGGTTGTCTTCGGGAAATCCTTCCGAGTGCGACAGCAGATGACGGATCGTGATGCGCGGCGCGTCGCTCGTCGGATACTGCAGCGACTTCAGCTCGGGCACATAGCGCTCCGCGGGATCGTCGAGCGCCAGCTTGCCGTCGTCGCGCAGCTTCAGGATCGACATCGCGGTGAAGCTCTTCGTCATCGATGCGATGCGAAAGACGGTGTTCTCGTCCGCAGGTGACTTCGACGCGACGTCGCGGAATCCCGCCGCGCCCGCGTGCGCGAGCTCGCCGTCGACCACGATGCCCCAGGCCGCGCCCGGCACGTGGATGCGCGTGACGAACTCCTGCATCGCGCGGTCGATGTCGGGAAACGCCGTCGCGAGCTTCGCGCGGCGGTCCGGATCGGTGAACCGCGGGGGCGGCGCCTTGAAGGAAGGACTCTCGGTCGCGTGCGGCGTCTGCGCCGACACGGACGTCAATGCCGCGACGGCGATCATCGTCGCCAGCATACGCATGTTCGCTTTCATGGCGCGCATCCTACCATGCTGCCACTCGGGCCGCAGGCGGTCTTCCGTCTTCCGAACGCTCCCCCATCCGGGTGATGTGCCGCGACGACGAATCACACAGACTCGGGGGCATGAGCACATCATCTCTCGTCACGTTCTCGGATCAACTCGCCGACGTCGTTGCCGCGATCGCGCCGTCGGTGGTGCAGGTACAGGGACGCCGCCGTCCTGCCAGCGGCATCGCGTACGCCGACGACGTCGTGTTGACGACGGCGCGGGCGCTGGGGCGCGAAGACGGATTGCACGTCGCGGCGCCGGATGGACGTACGGTCGTCGCCGAGCTCGCCGGATGGGATCCGGCGACGGGCCTCGCGGTATTGCGCACGCCCGGCCTCGGCGTCCCGCGCGCGTCGATCGCCGATGGACCCGCGCGCGTCGGCCAGATCGCGATCGCCGTCGCCCGGTCGTGGAGCAACGCGCTCACGGCAAGCGCCGGCATCGTCGCCGTCATCGGCGGCCCGCTGCGAACCGGACGCGGTCAATCGATCGAGCAGGTGATCCGCACGACGGCGCCGATGCACGACGGGTTTGCGGGCGGCGCGTTCGTGGACGCGGGAGGCCGCGTCGCCGGCGTGGCGACGGCGGCGGCGATTCGGGGGCTTGGCGTGGTCATTCCCGCGGCCATCGCGTGGCGCACTGCCGCTGAGGTCCTGCAGCACGGACGCCCGAAGCGCGGATATCTGGGGCTCGCCGGACAGCCGGTGCAGCTCAGCGCGCGCCAGCAGCGCGAGGCGGAGCGCGATCGCGGACTGCTCGTCGTCGGCGTCACCGCTGACGGTCCCGCGGATCGCGCCGGGCTCCTCGTCGGCGACGTGATGCTCGAGTTCGACGGCCACGGCGTCGAATCGCCGGAGGATCTGCTCGATCTCCTGACCGGCGATCGCGTGGGCCGCGGCGCCCCGGTTCGCCTGCTGCGCGCGGGCACGACACAAGCGGTGACGGTCACCGTCGCCGAACGTCAGCCATGATCACGAGCAGGTCTGAAGACCTGCGCTACGACGGATCCGCGGCGATCACGAGCAGGCCTGAAAATGCCTGCGCCACGACGAGCATTCGTAGCGCAGCCCTTCAGGGCTGCTCGCGATCGGCGAAGATCCGTCACGGGATCGCGCGCCGGCGAGATGGCGTCCTTTAATAAATGAGGATCGTCCTGGTCGGGCCGGTCGAGGGACGCGCGCGGCTGCGGCACGCGCTGCCCGCCGGGATGGAGGTCGTCGGCGAAGCCGCGACGCTCGGTGCAGCCCGCGCATCGCACGTGGACGCCGACGCATGGTTGATCGC
Source organism: Acidobacteriota bacterium (assembly GCA_003223835.1). GTDB lineage: Bacteria > Acidobacteriota > Vicinamibacteria > Vicinamibacterales > 2-12-FULL-66-21 > Gp6-AA38. The sequence continues at coordinate 4,899 of QHWR01000262.1, forward strand.
CTCGGACGCCCGGCCGGACGACGACGGAATGATGGCGGAGAAGCTGACGCCGCGCGAGCTCGAGGTGCTCGAGCTGGTCGCGCAGGGCCTGCCGAACAAAGCCATCGCGGCGAGGCTCGCGATCAGCGACCAGACGGTGAAGGTCCACGTCGCGTCGATCTACGGCAAGCTCCAGGCGTCGAATCGCACCGACGCCGTGCGCCGCGCGGTGCGCCGCGGGCTCATTTCTATTTAGAGACAACAGAGAATCAACCACAGAGTTCACGGAGATAACGGAGAACATGAGATTTCTCTGTTATCTCGTAACGTCGGCGGCTCTTCGAGGTGCGCCAGATACGCCGCGGCCTGGTCGAGCTCCATCTCGTTGAAAATCCTGACGCCGAGAGATCGCAGACGCGCCGCGGTGACACCGTCACCCGCGACGGCGCGGCCGCTGAACGTGCCATCGTAGATGCGGGAGCTGCCGCACGACGGGCTGCCGTCCTTCAGGACGGCGATGCGGATCCCGTGCTCCTGCACCGCGTGCGCCGCGATCGCCGCTCCCCGCTCGAACGCGCCGGTCACGTCGCGTGACTCGTTCGTCAGCACACGCAGACGCGATCCGCGCTCGACGATTTCCGCCGGAGGCCTCGGCGTGGACAATCCGCCGGCGACCTCCGGACACAGCGCGACGACGCGTCCTTCGGCGAGCCACCGATCGAGCGCATCGTGCTGCGCGCGAGCGTCGCCGCCGTGATACCGCACGCGCGCGCCGAGCAGGCACGCGCTGACGAGGACTCTCTCCAACGTCAACAGCCTGCTAGCGCGGCCAGAGCCAGCCGAAGGTGCCCGCGGTCAGCAGAC
>QHWR01000070.1 GCA_003223835.1 Acidobacteriota bacterium
TCTTTCGGCGGCTTGAAGCTGTAGTAGTACTTCCCCTCCATGTTGTACAGCTTGTAGTGGCTCTGCTCGCGCGAGTCGTGGTTGCCGAGCGACGCGTAGAACTTGATCCCCGCGTCGAGCATCGGCTTGTAGGGCTGCTCGAACTTGCGCACGAAGTCCTGCGGCCGGTCCGCGCCGTAGATGTTGTCGCCCACCATCAGGACGAGAGGGAAGTCGAACTTCTGGTGGGAGTTCCACAACTGGCGCGCGGTCTCGTACTCCGGCTGCTCCCCTGTCCCCTTGTCCCCAATCACCGCGAACTTCAGCGAATCGGGAAGATTCGGGAGATCGACGACGTCCGCGGGCCTCGGCGGCGCGATGACAACGACGGGTCCGGCGGGGACGGCGGTCGCCGCCGCGCAGGACAGGAACGCGATCAGTCCACAGACGGCAAGCGGAGCTTGCGAAGCGCGGTGCGGCATGGCGGTGCAGTGACTCAGGGAAAGGCGTTGTCGATGAAGTCGGCGATCGTGTGCGCGTGGACGTCGAGCAGGATGTCGGGGAGTTTGGGGAGCGACAGCAACACCTGGGGCGGCACCGTCGAGATCGGGACCTCGTCGGGATAGCGGCCGTTGATCGTCAGCTTGACGACGGCGCGTTCTCCCGATTCGTCGAGAATCGAGTTCTTGATCTGGCGGCCGTCCGGCCCGCGGAACACTTGCCCGAGGATGCGCCGTACGATGACCTGCATTCCAGGCGAGAACAGATCGCCGGGCTTCGCGTCGGCGCGGGCCGCCTGCACCAGCTTGGCGAGCGCGCGCTCGTGCACGTCGATCTGTTGCGGCGTCGCTTCCTTCGGGAGCGTTGGCAGCGTCGCCTCCAGCTTCTTGTGCAGCTCGACGTACGCGTTGATGCGCTTGTTGAAGTCGACGATGACCTGCGCGTCGGGGTTGACCCCGGGCTTCTTCCGGGTGGACTCGCTTTTTGGCTTCTGGGCCGCCGCGGCGTAGCCGCCGAACGCGAGGGTGACGATGGCGATGGCGAGGAGGGAGGCGATCTGATATCTCATCGTACCGCTGAGGTGCAAGCGACGCGCCACGCTACCCACGATAGTTGCCGAACTGCAGCGCCACGCCGAAATCATGTTCGCGGAGCAGCCGGATGGCGTCCTGCAGCTCATCCTTGGACGGCGCGGACACGCGCACCTGATCCGCCTGAATCGCCGCCTGCACTTTCTTCAGCTTGTGCTCCTTGAGGAACTTCACGATTTCGCGTGCCGCCTCGGTGGGGATGCCCTGCTGGAGCGTGATCACGCGGCGGACGGTGTCGTTCGCCGCGCGCTCGATCGCGCCGGGCGTCAGGTTCTTGGTCGGCACGCCTCGCCGGACGAGCCGTCCCTGCAGGATGTCCCAGAGCGCCGTCATCTTGAACTCGTCGTCGGCGACGAGCGTGAGCGTGTTGTCGGTGCGGTTGAACTCGATCGCGGCGCGCGATCCCTTGAAGTCGTAGCGCTGTGCGATTTCCTTGCGCGCCTGGTTGACGGCGTTGTCGACTTCCTGGAGATCGACGTTCGACGTGACGTCGAACGAGGCGGCGGTCGCCATCTACGACGCCGCGGTCTGCGCGACGCCGGGGTCGCGCTGCGGCTTGCGCCAGCGATCCATCGTCGAGACGCGGTGCACGCAGCCGATCGTGCACATCGGCGCGCACCATTTCGGCGCCATGAATTCCCGCCGGATGTCGCCGACCGTGTAGGTGTCGAGCGGCGTGCCGGGGCAGCCGCGCTGCTGCGAGCACCAGTGCACGAGCCCGTCCTCGCAGATGTACAGGTAGCGCGCGCCGGCACGGCACTGCCACTCGTTGGGCTTGCCGTCGGCGAGGTTGAGCTGGAACCGGCGAATCCCCGAATACAGATTCTTCAGAATCTGCCGCCGCCCGTCGATCCGCTGCATGACGTCGTCGAACACGGCGCGCTCGGTCGCGCCCAGCGGCTTGAGCAGCCCGGACCCGTCATGGATGATGCCGATCGACGTCGAGAAGCCCAGCTCGTAGGCGCGCGTATTGATCGTGCGCGCCGCCGACGACCGAGTTGATGTTGATGTCGAAGTCGGCGTACTCGGCGAGCCACTGCAGCTTCTTGTCGAGCAGCCGCAGACTCTTCTTGGAGATCTCGTCGGGCTCGACGTTGTCGATGCTGATCTGCAGGTAGTCGAGCCCCGCCTCGTTGAGCGCCTGGATCCGCTTGGGCGACATCAGGTAGCCGTTCGTGATCAGCCCGGCGATCCGGCCGCGCGCGCGGATCCGCCCGATCAGCAGATCGAGATCCGGGTGCAGCATCGGCTCGCCGCCGCTGAACGCAATCACCGACGTCCCGAGGTCCGCGAGCTTGTCGATCCGCGCGAGCATCGTGTCCGTCGGGACCGGCGGCGACACCTTGTCGTATTCGTTGCAGTAGCCGCAGTCGATGTTGCAGCGGCGGATCGGAATGATGTGGACCAGCAGGGGATGATCCGTGCCGGCGAGCCCGCGGACGAATTCCCGTACGGATCGCAGCCGGCGGCTGGTCTTCCTGAGCACTCTCATCGATCCGTTGATTATATCAGGCGGCCCGGTCCGGCTCGTCGGTACGCCGGAGCCGGCGGCCGATCCGCAGCGAGGCGTCGAAGATCGAGCCGACGCGCAGCCCGAGCGGCAGCCGGTAGGCGCCCACGGCGGCGAGACCCGCGGATGCGATGCAGCCGCACTCCGAGCAATCGGGGTTGCCGCCGAACTGACACGGCGTGATGCGGTGCTTGAAGTCCGCCGACACGCACGTCGTCGTCTTGGCGAAGATGCAGTCCGACGGGTTGTCGGGCGGCGTCACGTACTGCATGAGCAGCTCGTGCGTCATGTCCAGCTTCGGGAAGCGGCCGCGAAGCGCGACGAGCGCCTCGATCGCGCGCGTGCGATCCTCGGGGCGCAACCGCTCCTCCGACTCCTCGCCGATTTGCGGCGTGTACAAGCTGACCCAGATGTTCCTGACCGTGGGCTGCGCAGACCAGAACGCGACGAACTCCTCGAGGTAGCCGTCACGGCACACCTGCTGCCGCGTGACGGTGCAGTGGACCGTGATGCGGTGTCCGGCGATGTGCTTGAGGATGCGATCGTAGGTCGCCGGCGCGCGGCGGACGTCGTGCTCCGGCGGCAGACCGTCGATCGAAACGCAGATCTGCAGGCGCGGGATCGCCGCCCACTCGAGCGGAATCGGACGGACCGCGCTCGTCACGACCTGGGAATGAATGCCGCGCTCGGCGAGCTTCGGCAGGATCTGGTTCAGTTCGCGATAGCGGACGAGAGGCTCGCCGCCGACCAGGGAGACGTGCACCGGCCGCTCCGCGTCCACGAGCGCGAGCACGCCGTCGACGAGCTGCTGGCCCTTGAAATCGGCGACCTGGCGCAACGTGACGTCGCCGCCGAGGTGATCGTCGCCGTACGCGTAGCATCCCGGGCAGCGCAGCGGACATTCACGCGTGATTTCGATCGAGAGCGACGGACGGTAGCCGGTCAGAATGCGGCCCCATGCCTGTATGACCCCGGACGTAATCGAATCCATCCGACGAGTCTAGCAGGGTTGCCGCCGAATGCTTGAATGTCGACTCGCGAATGCGATTTCGGGGTGACACCACAGAGAAAACAGATCGCAGAGATCGCTTTTCGCTTCTCTGTTATCTCAGCTATCTCTGTGGTGAGACACGTCAGTCAGCTCTCACCGCTGACGCAGCGCAATCCCGCCGTTGACGGTGTGCAGCTCGAGCGTGCGGCCTCCGCCGCCGATCGATCCGTCGAGTTGCTTTCGGCTGAAGCGTCCGACGACCGTCAGCGGGAATTCCGTGCTGATGTCGCCGTTCACGGTGCGCGCCTTGACTTCGGTGCTCAGGCCCGCCGGCAGGTTCAGTTTGATGCTCCCGTTGACCGTGTCGAACTTGAGCGTGTCGCTCCAGTCCGCGCGTCCCAGATCGCCGCGGATCGATCCGTTCACCGTCGTGGCCTCGCCGTACGAGGATGTCGAGAACGTCGCCGAGCCGTTGACCGTGCGAAGCGCAACGGGTCCGTCGAGCCGTTCCGCCTCGACCTCGCCGTTGACCGTGCGTCCGATGAATCGCACCCCGGCGGGCACACGCACGGTGAACTTCACGTTCACGTCGTTGTCGCGCACCTGCATGCGCCCCTCGTCGCCCGGCCGGCATTCGTTCGGCCGATCCGCGTTGTCGGGCGTCGGATAAACGGCGCAGATCGTCACGCCGCCGCCGTGTTCGACGACCTCGATTCGTACGGATTCGGGGTCGCTCTTGCGGGCGTCCTTCTCGGCGACGACTTCCACCTGGCCTCCGGCGGCGCCGCTCGCGGCGATGTTGCCGTTCACGCCTTTGATTTCCAGGGTGTTGCCGGCGATGACGTGTCCCTGCCAGCGGAACGGCGCCGACGACTGAGCCCCGATCGGCGCGCCGTGGGCGACGGCCCAAAGCGCCGCGGCGAAGATTGCGGTTCGAACGACGCGCATGCGGAACCTCCTCAGAACTGCGACTTAGACGGTCGAAGCGCGACGGGACGTTGCAATCGTGCGTAAATCGCTGGTTTCGTGCGGGTTAGCGCATTAGTTCAGCTTGCCTGGAGGGGGGCCGGTATGTTTCAATGGTGTGTCTTTGCGTCAAAACATGGCCGATCAGCACGACCGTTCTGCGGAGACCCTTGTCGAGCGGCCGGTGTCGCGCCGTGCCTTCCTCGGGATTGGCGCGGTTGCGGCGGCGGGCGTATTGATCCCGTCGCGTGTGTTTGCCGCGCTTTCCGCCGGCCCGACGGTGACCGCGGGGCGCGCGCTCGCGCCGGAACGTGCACTCACCTTCGTCCACACGCACACGGGCGAGCGGCTTGCCGCCGAATACTGCAGCGCCGGGGAGTACCTCCCGCCGGCGCTGGGCAGCATCAATCATCTGCTGCGCGATTTCCGCGCGAATGCCGTCAAGCCGATCGATCCGCAGTTGCTCGACCTGCTGTTCGAGCTGAACGGCGTACTGGACACCGACCAGCCGTTCCACGTGATTTCCGGCTATCGCACGCCGGAAACCAACCGCCTGCTGCAGGAGCGCGGCGGTTCGCACAGCGGCGTCGCGTCGCACAGCCTTCACATCGAGGGAAAAGCAATCGACATCCGCGTCCCCGGCGTCAGGCTCGACCATCTCCGCGACGCGGCGAGGTCGCTCCGCATCGGCGGCGTCGGCTACTACCCGGCTTCCGACTTCGTCCACGTCGACACGGGAAGAGTGCGCTACTGGTAATCGGTCGGTGATCTCCAAGCGGCGCTCGAAGATTCAGGGCTGGGGCGTGTTCGCGACCCGGCCGATCCCCAAGAACAAACGCATCGTCGACTACGCGGGCGAGAAGATCCCGACCCGCGAGAGTCTCAAACGCGAAGCGCGCTATCTGAAGACCGGCCGCATCTGGTGCTTCAAGCTGAACAGCCGCGCCGTTCGGGACGCGTCGGTCGGCGGCAACATCGCGCGCTTCATCAATCACTCCTGCGCGCCCAACTGCTACACGCACATCGTCCGCGACACGATCTGGATCCGGGCCGCCCGCAACATTCGCCGCGGGGAAGAGCTGACGTACGACTACGCGACGGACGGCGAGAGCGGCATCCGTTGCCGCTGCCGGCCGGGATGCAAGACGCGGCTGTGATTCTCTACATCCACGGTTTCGCATCGTCGGCGCAGTCGTCGAAGGCGACGTTTCTCGCGACGAAATTCGCGGAGCGCGGCGTCGAGCTGCACGTCCCGGATTTCAACGAGCCGGACTTTACGACCCTGACCGTCACGCGGATGATCGAACAAGTCTGGCGCGCGGTGGACGCGCAGCCGGGGGAGCCGCTGACGCTCATCGGATCGAGTCTCGGCGGATTCGTGGCGGTCAATGCCGCCATGCAGCGGCCGGACCGCGTCGATCGCCTGGTGCTCCTCGCCCCGGCGCTCGACTTCGGCCCTTCGACAGGCTCAGGGCCGTCCCGAGTATCGTCGAGGGACGGAGGGAACAGGATGAGGAAGATGGGGGAGACCGGGATCGGCGAGTGGAAGGCGGCCGGCCACCTCGACGTCTTCCACTACGGCTACGGCCGGATGATGCCGGTCCACTACGAGCTGTACGAGGACGCTCGCCGTTACGACGTATGGAGCGCCGACCTGCGCATGCCGGTGCTCGTGTTTCAGGGACGGCGCGACGATGCAGTCGACCCCGAGTCGGTGGAGGCCTGGTCGCGGCGGCGGCCGAACGTCGAGCTGCACATGCTCGACGACGACCATCAGCTCACCGCGAGCCTTCCGGTGGTCTGGGACGTTACCAGCAGATTCCTCGGTATTGCGCCGGGATCTCGCCGCGGTCCTTCCTGACCCGCACCAGGTCGATCACGATCTGATCCGGGCGCGTCCGCGCCAGCGCGTCCGCGAACTCGGGCGCGTTGTTGCCGACGACGATCACGTCCGAACGCTCCAACACATCGTCGACCGTCTCGCACAGCAACGATGACAGGTGCGGGATCTGCTTGTTGATGTATTCCTTGTTGGCGCCGACCAATCGCGCGATCGAGACGTTGCGGTCGTAGATACACAGCTGATAGCCCTTGCCCAGCAGCGCTTCGGCGAGGATGACGATCGGGCTCTCGCGCAAGTCGTCGGTGCCCGCCTTGAAACTGAACCCGAGCAGCCCGATCCGTTTCCTGCCGGTTTCGATGACCGCGTCGATCGCGTGCCGGATCTGGAGCTGGTTGCTCCCGAGGATCGACTGAATCACGGGCATGTCGAGGTCGACCTCCTTCGCGCGGTACTGCAGCGCGCGGACGTCTTTCGGCAGGCACGATCCCCCGAACGCGAAGCCCGGTTTCAAATAGTACGAGCTGAGATTGAGCTTCTGGTCGCGGCAGAAGATCTCCATCACGTCGTGGCTGTCGATCTCCAGGCGCTTGCAGAGGTTGCCGATTTCGTTCGCGAACGCGACCTTGAGCGCGTGCCACGTGTTGCTCGTGTACTTGATCATCTCCGCCGTGCGGATGCTGGTCGCCACGACCGGCGCCCCTACCTTCGCGTAAAGCGCCTGCGTCGGCTCCGCGTCTGATCTGTAGTTGTGGCCCACGAGCGTCAGCGGCGGGTTCCGGAAATCGTGAATCGCCGTCCCTTCACGCAGGAACTCAGGATTGACCGTGACGCCGAAACCGGTGCCGTACTTCTTGCCCGACGTCCGCTCGACCGCCGGGATGACGACCTCGTGCGTCGTGCCGGGGAGCACGGTGCTGCGCACGACAACGACGTGGTAGTCGTCCTTGGTGGCGAGCGCCTCGCCGATCTCTTCGGCGACGCGTTCGAGATACGTCAGGTCGAGGCTGCCGTTCCGGCGGCTCGGCGTGCCGACGCAGATCAGGGAAAGATCGGTCGCGTGCACCGCCTCGCGCGCATCGGTCGTCGCGCGCAGCCGTCCCGCGGCCGCGTTGTCGCGAATCAGCTCGTCGAGCCCTTTCTCCACAATCGGGCTGCGTCCTTCGTTGAGGCTCGCGACCTTGTCGGGATTCACGTCCACGCCGACGACGTGATGGCCGTCGGCGGCGAACGACGCCGCCGACACGCTGCCGACGTAACCGAGCCCGAACACAGAAACCTTCATGGCGTGGTGCCTCCGTATGTTCATGCCGCGGCCCGCGTGGTCGCGGCCCGCAGCAGCGCTTCTTCCAGATCGAGGGCGACCGCCGACCAGTCGTAGCGTTCGACGACGAGCCGCCGCGCCGCCTCCTCGAGACGTCGCCGTGCGGCTTCATCTCGAATCAGACCGACGACGGCGTCCGCGAACCGCGCGGGATCGTCGCCGATGACGAGGTCGCGTCCGCTCGCGACCGGCAGTCCTTCGGCCCCCACCGTCGTGGACACGACCGCTTTTCCCATCGCCATCGCCTCGAAGATCTTCAGCCGCGTGCCGCCGCCGATGCGCAGCGGCACGACGTACACGGCGCCTTTCGCCACGTGCGGCCGGATATCGTCCACCCGGCCCGTCACCGTGACGCCGGTGTGTTCCCGCGCCAGACGCCGGACGGTCGGGGTCGGCGAGCGGCCGACGATGCTGAGCGTCGCGTCCGGTTCGGCGGCCTGAACGCGCCCAAGCATCTCGCGGCAGAAGTGGACCATCCCGTCCTCGTTCGGCAGCCAGTCCATCGAGCCGGTGAAGACGAGATGCGCGCGTTCGGGCGGCGTTGAGCCGGGCGTGAAGTACGCGGTGTCAACGCCTGTTTGAACGACGTGGATCGGCGCGTTGAGCCGCGGGCCGTACAGGCGCTCGAACGTGAGGCGATCGGCGTCCGAGACGGCGAGCACCAGCTCGAAGCGGCCCAGCGCGTGCGCCTCGAACCGCAGCATCCGCCGCCACTGCTGCGCGAACAGCCGTCGAGTGAATGCATTCGTGGCGGTCTCGGCGTGACGCCGCCAGATCTCCGCCTCGACGTTGTGGGTAAACACGACCGCCGGGCAGGGGAGCTGCTCCGGCATGTTCACGAACGGCACGAGGAAGTCGCAGACGACCGCGTCGAATCGCTCGCGTCGCAGCAGTTCCTCGAGCCGCGCGCGATACGCGGGGGAGCGATACTTCGCCACCGCATAGGGCGCCGTATCGACCACGTACCGCGCGGCGCCGGCGTAGAAACGCCACGTGCCTTTCGCGACGCTGGTGCGCGGGACCGTCTCGAGCCGCGCGCACACCTCGCGCATGCCCTCGCGGTGCGCCGGCGTCTGCGACGCCTCCTCGAACGAGAGATAGGTGATCTCGTGGCGATTCGCGAGGTGGCGCATCAGATGCCACGTCCGGAGCTTGCCCCCCTTGTCCAGCGGAAGCAGGAGACCCGAGTTGAGCCACAGGAGCTTCATGCGGTGGCCCTCAGCTCCGGAGCTTCGACGGGCGGCCCGAGCGGCGACGTCAGCGTCTGCACGCCGCCGCCGTCGATGTACGTGCGATACCACAGCTCGAGGTTCACCAGGCTCCACAGCGCGTCCGCGCCCTCGCTCCGGCCCGACGCGTGGTCGTCGATGAGCCGCGAGACGAGCGATGGGTTGATGATGCCGCGTTGCCGGGACCGGCGGTCGAGCAGCACGTCGCGCGCGACGTCGCCCCAGCGCCCGCGCATCCAGACGCCGAATGGCACCGGGAACCCCATCTTGCGGCGCGAGAGGATCTGCGGCGGCAGGATTTCGCGGACCGCCTCACGAAGGATCCACTTCGTCGTGAAGCCGCGGAGTTTCATCCGCGACGGCAGCGACGCGGCGAACTCGACGAGTCGGTGATCGAGGAAGGGCACGCGGCTCTCGATCGACGCCGCCATGCTCATCTGGTCCTGCTTCATCAGCAGCTCGACGAGATAGGTCTTCAGGTCCACGTACAACAGGCGATCGAGCGTCGTGCTGTGGCCGTTCGGCAGATCGAAGTACGAGCGCGACGGACCGTAGGCGCGCTCCGGCGTGGCCAGCGACCCGAACCGTGGCGCGAGCAGCGTGGACTGACGGCGCAGGCTGATCGCCGCGAAATTGTCGAAGAACATGGCCTCCGGGGTGCGCGGCATCCCGAGGAACGAGCGGCGCGCATAACGTCCGGCGCGGCCCGGCAGCCGCGGCACGACGGCCTCGGCCATCCAGCGGCGGATCGTTCCCGGCATCGACTGCCAGGCGCGGCCGGCGCGCCAGTTCGCGAGCGCACGCGGATATTTGCCGTACCCCGCGAGCAGCTCGTCGCTGCCTTCGCCGGTCAGGACGACTTTCACGTGATCGCGCGCGAGCCGCGACACGAAGTAGAGCGGCACGCTCGACGGGTGCGCGATCGGTTCGTCTTCGTGCCAGATCAGCCGCGGCAGCGCGCCGAAGAAATCCCGATCGTCGATGACGATCTCGTGGGCGTCCGCGCGGATCGCGCGCGCGACCTGCCGCGCGTAATCCAGCTCGCTGAACGCCCGCTGGCGGAAGGCAACCGAAAAGGTCTGCAGCGGCCGGTCGATCATCCGCGCCATCAACGCGGCGATCGCGCTGCTGTCGAGGCCGCCCGACAGGAACATGCCGAGCGGCACGTCCGCCATCAGCCGCAGGCGGACCGACTCCTCGAGCAGATCGCGGAAGCGGCCGACGGCGTCGCGATCGGACAGCGCCTCGGCGCCGCGGTCCTCGCCGACAGGGATGTCCCACCAGCATTTCGTCGTCACCTCGCCGCGCTCGAACACGAGGAGGTGACCGGGCAGGAGCCGATGGATGCCCTTGAAGAGCGTTTCCGCGCCGGAGAGATAGCGCGTGCTCAGCAGCTCCGGAAGGGCGCGCTCGTTCGCCTCGCGCCGCACGAGGCCGCTTTCGAGGATCGCCTTGATCTCGGACCCGAAGAGCAGACGGTCGTCGACGACGGTCCAGTAGAGCGGTTTGATCCCGAGACGGTCGCGCGCCAGCAGCAGCCGGCGCCGGCGCGCGTCCCAGATCGCGAAGGCGAACATGCCGCGGAACCGCTCGACGCAGCGATCTCCCCATTCCTCGTACGCGTGCACGATCGTTTCGGTGTCCGAGCGCGTGCGATAGCGATGCCCCGCCGCCTCGAGCTCCGGCCGCACGTCGGCGTGGTTGTAGATCTCGCCGTTGTAGACGATCCACACGGTCTCGTCTTCATTGGCCAGCGGCTGCTGGCCCGTCGCCAGATCGACGATGCTGAGCCGGCGGTGCGCGAGGCCCGCGTAGTCGTCGTGGAAGATGCCGGATTCGTCCGGGCCGCGATGCGCGAGGACGTCGCGCATGGCGACGAGGCGCGCGCGCTCGTCGGCGTGGAGCCGATCGGCGGCGACGATCCCTGCGATGCCGCACATGACTAGGAGGCCGCCTCCGCGTACTGCGCCCGCTCGGCGGGCGCCTTGTCGATGAACTGCCGGAACCAGAGCTCGAGCATGATCAGCTGCCAGAGACGGTGGCGATGGTCCGAGCGGCCGTCCTTGTGATCCGTCCAGAGACGCGCGACCTCGCGCGCGTCGAACACGCCGCGGTCCCGCAGCCTTCCGTCGAGGAGCAGATCGTCGGCCATCGGCGCGAGCGGGCCGCGCAGCCATTCGCCGATGGGCGCTTCGAAGCCGCGCTTGCCGCGTTGGAGGATCGACGCGGGCACGCGGCGATCCAGCAGGCGGCGGAGGAGGTACTTGCTGCGGCCGTCTTTCAGCTTCAGCGATGCCGGCACCGACGCGGCGAACTCGAGCAGGCGATGATCGAGGAGCGGCTCGCGCGCCTCGAGCGACACGGCCATGCTCATCCGATCGACCTTCGTCAGGATGTCGTCCACCATGTAGGTGTGGACGTCCACGTACAGCGCGCGGTCGAGCGGATCGGCGGACTCGCACCGGCGGTAGACGTCACGAAACGCCGCGAAGGGGTCGGATCCCGCCACCGATGACGCGAAGTCGCCGGTGTAGAGCCGCGCCTTGGCGTCGGGCTCGAACATCCCGTACCCATGTTTGAGCGCGTACGCCTGGTCGGGCGACGCCGCGAGATGTCTGAGCGCGCGCGCGCCTTTCACCGAGCGCGGCAGCGCGCGGGCGATCCATCCGGCGGCGGCGCTCGCGGGTCCCAGCGCCCGTCGTGCGCGCTGCTCCCACCGCTCGACGCGGTGCCGTGCGTAGCCGGCCCACAACTCGTCGCCGCCGTCCCCCGACAGCGCGACGGTGACCAGCTCGCGCGCGGCCTTCGACACGTAATAGGTCGGCACCGCGGAGGAATCGGCGAACGGCTCGTCGAAATGCCACGCGAGCCTGGGCAGCAGCGCGGCGACGTCGGGGCTCGCCTGCCGCGCGTGGAACTCGCATCCGAGATGACGCGCGACGGTTTCCGCGTGGGCGACTTCGTCGTACGCCGCGTGATCGAAGCCAACGGAAATCGTCACGGGCGGCCGATCGCTCGTCTGCCGCATATACGCGACGACCGTCGTCGAATCGATGCCGCCCGACAGGAACGCGCCGAGCGGCACGTCGCTGATCTGCCGCAGCGCCACCGACTCGGCGAGCAGCGCGTCGAGCTGCTCGAGGTAGTCGTCCTCGCGGCGCGCGTCGCCGTCTCCCGTGAACGAGAGATCCCAGTAGCGTGACGTTCGCACGCGGCCGCGCTCGGCGATCAACACGTGCGCCGGCGGGAGCTTGCGGACGCCGCGATAGATCGTGTGCGGCGCCGGGATGTACAGCAGCGTCAGGAACGCGTCGATCGCGTCGGGCCGCCACTCGCGCGGCACGTCTGGATCTTCCAGCAGCGACTTCAACTCGGACCCGAAGACGACGCCGCGGCCGGGCACCTCGGCGTAGTAGAGCGGCTTGACGCCGAGGCGGTCGCGCGCCAGCATCAAACGCCGCGCGTTCGCGTCCCACAGCGCGAACGCGAACATGCCGCGGAAGCGATCCACGCAGCGTTCTCCCCACTGCTCGTAGCCGTGGACGATGACCTCCGTGTCGGAGCTGGTACGGAAGCGATGGCCGGCCGACGCCAGCTGCGCGCGCACCTCGGCGAAGTTGTAGATCTCGCCGTTGAACACGACCCACACGGTGCCGTCTTCGTTGGTCAGCGGCTGATCGCCGGTTGACAGGTCGATGATGCTCAGCCGCCGATGGCCGAGCCCGATGCCGGGGGCCGAGTAATATCCGGATGCATCCGGCCCCCGGTGAGCCACCGCATCCGTCATGGCGACCAGCACGTCACGATCGACGGGGCGCCGCGGGTCGAAATTGAAACGTCCTGCAATGCCGCACATGGGTCACGCCGCCGCGGCCGCCGCCGCGCGGGCGGCGCCGAGCTCCGAAAAATAGAGGTCTTCGAACGACTGCACCATGCGGTCGAACGAGTAACGGCGCGCGTCGTCTCGCGCCGCGCGCCCGAGCGCCGCCGCGCGCGCGGGATCCTCGATCAAATCGCCCAACGCCGCCGCCAGTGCCGTGACGTCGTCTGGCGGTACGAGCACGCCGGTCCGGCCGTCGTCGATCAGATCGAGCAGGCCGCCGACCGCGCTCGCGACGACGGGGAGGCCGGCGGCCATCGCTTCGATCGCGCCGTTTGGGAAGGCCTCGGACCGTGACGGCAGCACGAACGCGTCCGCGCGCGCGAGCAACTCGGGCACGTCCTCTCGATGTCCGAGGAACTCGACGCGATTGGCGACGCCGAGGGCGCGCGCCTGCGCCTCGAGCGCCGCGCGGCGCGGCCCGTCGCCGACGATTTGCAGCGCGAGCGTCGGATGACGCGGCGCGAGCGCGGCGATTGCGGCGAGCAGGACGTCGTGCGCTTTTTCCTGACGCAGGTTGGCGACGGTGATCAATCTCGTGACCACCGGCGCGATGTCGCGCGCGCGATAGCGTTCGCTGGCGAGGCCGTTCGGGATCACGTGAATGCGGCGGAGAGGAATGCCTTCGGACTGAAGCTGCTTCGCGGCGGCCGCCGAGTTCGCGACCACGCGCGTCGCGAAGCGGTAGGCCTGACGCTGCAGCGCGATCTGGGCCGGGGTCTTGTCCGGGTTCAACTCGCGGCGGCTGCCGATCCGGACGCGGACGCCCGCGACCGCGGCGGACGGCAGCGCGAACGTGTTTGCATAGAGGTCGCAGGTCTGCAGCACGCGGATGCGCCGCGCGCGACACCAGCGCACGAATTCGGCGGCGCGCACGAGCGTGCGGGCGCGCGCGAAGCCGCGGATCGGAAACGCCGTCACCGGCGCGCAGCGCTCGACGCGGGGCAGCCAGGCGCCCTCGCGCAGAAAACACGCGACGTGGACGTCGAACCGCGCACGGTCGAGCCGGACGATTAGCTCCGTCATCTGCCGTTCGGTGCCGCCGGGGTGGAAGCCGGTGATGAACACGGCGACCGGAACTTGTGGCGGCAGCTTCACAACATGGCATCTGAGCAAGCGAAGTGCCACGGGCTGAGCCGAAACGGCCCGGGACAAAGTGGCGGATTTCTTCCCACAAAAGGCAGGGGTGGGTAGCGGCGTTCTCAGGCGCGGAGCACCCGGGCTCCCAACGCCGGGACCGTGGCGGAATCCAGGTACTCGCGGTGCCACAGCTCGAAGACCAGGAGCTGCCAAAGCCGATCCGTGTGATCCCGCGTGCCGCCGAGATGCTCGCGGACGAGTCGGTCCACGAACCGCGGCTCGAAGTACCCGCGCTGGCGCGTGCGCGGCGCGTTGAGAACATCCGAAAACAAGTCCGTGAGGCCGCCGCGGAACCACGTGCCGAGCGGCACGCCGAATCCCTGCTTCCGCCGCTCCAGAATTCCGGCCGGCAACAGCGACCCGAGCGCGCGTTTCAGCACCGCCTTGCGCCGTCCGTCGCGGATCTTGAACCGCGACGGCAGCGTCGCCGCGAACTCGATGACGTCGTTGTCGAGCAGCGGCACGCGCGATTCGATCGAGTGCGCCATGCTCATGCGATCCACTTTCGTGAGCACGTCTTCCGGCAGGTAGGTCTCGAAGTCGAACCGCATCATGCGGCTGTGGAGCGGCAGCGCGCGGAATCGATCGAAGTGCCGCGCGAGGACGGCCTCGGCGGCGCGGGCAGCGAGTGACGCGCGGACGTCGCCGGAGTAGAGCGCGTGACGTTCGTCCGCCTGGAGCATCGCGATCGAATCGAGGTATCGCCCTTCGTCATCGCGCGCGACGTGACGCAGGAAATTCTTTCCGCGCGTCCCGTGCGGGAGGAGCGGCCACACGACGCCGGCCGCGCGACGCAGGCCCGGCACGTGAAGACGATCGAACTGCGCGACACGCGGGTGCGGGATGTAGCGATCGTAGCCGCCGAACAACTCGTCGCCGCCGTCCCCCGACAGGACGACGGTCACGTGACGGCGCGCGATTTCCGAGACGTACCACGTCGGGATGGCGGACGAATCCGCAAACGGCTCGTCGAAATGCCAGACGAGGCGGTCCAGGATCGACAGGCCGTCCGGCTTGACGACGAACTCGTGGTGCTCGGTGCCGAAGTGCCGCGCGACCGTGCGCGCGTGCTCCAGCTCGTCGAACTGCGGTTCGTCGAAGCCGATCGAGAACGTTTGCAGGGGACGGCTCGACGCGGCCGCCATGAACGCGACGACGGCGGAGGAGTCGACGCCGCCGGAGAGGAACGCGCCGAGCGGCACGTCGCTGATCATGTGCGAGCGCACGGCGTCCTGCAGGACCGCGCGCAGCGCGTCGACGGCATCCTCTTCACTGCCGGCGAACGGTTCCTGCGCGGCGATCGCCCAGTACTGACGCGTTTCCAGCCGGCCGTCGCGCCAGCGAAGATAGTGGCCGGGCGGCAGCTTGCGGACCCCCTCGAAAATCGACGCGTCCCGCGGCGTGTACAGGAACGTCAGAAAATGATCCAGCGCGCCGAGGTTCACGCGGCGTTCGACCGCGCCCGCTTCGAGGAGCGACTTGATCTCGCTCGCGAAATACAGCCGGCCGCCGTGCTCCGTGTAGTGCAGCGGCTTGATGCCGGCGCGATCGCGGGCGAGCAGCAACGTGCGCCGCTCCGAGTCCCACAGCGCGATCGCGAACATGCCGCGCAAACGCCGGAACGCGTCTTCGTCCCACTCTTCGTACGCGTGGACGATCGTCTCGGTATCGCTCGACGTGTAGAAATGATGCCCGCGGCGTTCGAGGTCCGAGCGAAGCTGCTGGTAGTTGTAGATCTCGCCGTTGAACACGACCCAGACGGTTTGCGCTTCGTTGTGAATCGGCTGATGGCCGGTCGCGAGGTCGATGATGCTCAACCGCCGCATGCCGAGGCCCACGCCCGGTTCGACGTGCATCCCTTCGTCGTCGGGACCCCGGTGGCGGATCGCGTCGCACATGCGATGGACGAGGTTGAACTGGGCGTCGAGCCTGGCGATCCCCGCATCACGGGAAGGAAGAACGGCGTCAGCGAAACCGGCGATGCCACACATGCGCTTACAACGCTCCCAGCCCGGGCGGCCCTTTTTGCCGTAGCGCAGCCCTTCAGGGCTGCTCGTGGCTCCCGCGTGCCCGTCATCACGGGCAGGGCTAAGGCCCTGCGCGACGCCGTCCTTTACAGAGCCTCCGTCACCAGCCGCTCCGACGGCTCGACTTGATGCACGGCTGAGGCCAGCGCGGGCCGCAGGCTGCCGTGAAAGGCGGGAACACGGGTCGCGAGCGCGAGGCCTGCTCGTGGGTCCGCGATTTCGACCTGCGATCCGTTCACGAGCGACGCGACGGCGGCCGTGCCCTGTTCGAACCGGACTACCGCGACGCGAGCGTCCGTGCGGACGCCGGCGCCTCCCCAACGCGTCGCCGGCGCCGCGTCCGGCCCGAGGTCCGAGGAGACCGGCGTGGCGAGCAGCGCCGCGATGCTCATCTGATTCAGCCTGACCGTAGCCACGCACGTCCGCCAATCGTCGCCCGCGGATGTTTCAGCCGGCTGCACGCTGAGGCGCAGCGATTCCGTGCGCCGCGCCGGTGCGGTCACGAACGTAACGATGACGAATGGGGCGTGCCCCCGAGTGACGGTCCGGACCGCATACCCGTGTTCGACGCGACCGTACTCCGGAGCGAACGCGCTGAGGCCGCTCGGATCGCCGGGGCCGATCACCGTGACATCCGTCGCGGTCGTCGCGAAGCCCAACCGCTGGCCGTCGTGCGCGATCAGATCGAGCACGTGATCGCGGATCGACGGCGTCCATGACGGATGAAGATGCCACCACGCCTCGGCCGTGACGTCGTCGTCCCCCGCGACGTGATCGACGATGAGCCAGCCGAAGTCGTGCAACGAGACAATCGATCGCACGTGCGCCGAGCCGGCATATGCGTCGTGCGTGCCTTCGACGAAATCGAAGCCGGCCGCCGTCCGCGAGATCGTGAATCGTCCGGCGGGCCCGCCACTCCAGTGAAAGGGACCGCTCGGCGCGACGTGCTCGCGTCCGTCGAGCACGACCGTGTTGTGCATGCGCGTCGATCGGAATCGATCGCGCATGGCCGCGTCCATCGTGTACGTCGCGGTCCCCGGGTCGACAAGCACGGGCCGTCCCGCGACGGTGAGGACGATGGACAGCGCGTCGGAATGGGCATGGCCGCCGTTGAGGAATCCGTGCGGGCCGGCGTCGAAGAGGAGGTGGTCGCCGGCCGGCGTGCGCGACACGAAGTATCCGCTGTGTGGCAGCACCTGCGAGGGCCACGCCGCGCGCGCTCCTTCGATAACGGACACATCAGGCGCGCGACCCAGAATCCAGTACGTCTCCTCCGGCGGAGCGCAGACGGCGAGCGACGGATCTCCGAGGACAGCGGCGGCAAGCGCGAGCGTCGGCGCCGCATCAGCCGCGGGCCGCCCGCACACCGGCCACAGCTGCCCGCCGTCGTCGTCGCCGAGGAGCGGCAGCCGGCCGGCGTCGTCCGCGATCGCGCGCAAGTACCGCGCTTGCCGGCTCGCGGCGCTCTCCAACGCAGCGGCCGCCGCATCGTCGGAGGTGCGCGCGATGAGGAGCGCGAACAGATAGAAGTCGGTGGAGTAGGGGCGGAAAGTTCGGCGTGGCCGCCGTCGCCACGGATTTGCGTCTCGGCCTGCTCGAGCAGCACCCGGCGGCCGAGATCCGCGTACGCATTCGAGTCCGCCAGTTCGGGCATCGCGCGTCCCGCGCCGTAGAGCGCCAGCGCTTCGCCGGTCAGATGCGTGTTGGGGCTGAAGTATCGCGACAGGTTTCGCGCGACGTGCCGAAGTTGACGATCCAGCGCGACGACGAGATCGACGAGCCAGGGCCGGTCGTCCGCGACGGCTGCTTCCGCGAAGAACTCGACCGTCCAGATCCACGAGAGGCTGCGAAACGCCAGCTCCAGCATGCTCGCCCAGTTGATCCC
Organism: Acidobacteriota bacterium; assembly: GCA_003223835.1. Lineage (GTDB taxonomy): Bacteria > Acidobacteriota > Vicinamibacteria > Vicinamibacterales > 2-12-FULL-66-21 > Gp6-AA38. The sequence goes on from QHWR01000070.1 coordinate 17,863, forward strand.
CTGGAGCGGCGGATTCGCTGCGAGCCAACTTTCCAATTCCGTGACCACGCGTTCGTAGTATTTCGTCTGTCGCGTCAGCGAAAATGCGCGTCCGAGCGCGATCCAGTGCTGATGTCGATTCAGTTCCCAGATGACTTTGTGGTCGCCGCCCGAAGGATCCAGGTACGGCACGTCCATCCAGAACGCGGAGGGTGCGCGCCGTCCCGACGCGGCGTCGCGGTGCCAGTCCGGAGGCGTGCCGGACTCGAGCCCGCGATAGCCGAGCAGGTCGTGGCAGCCGTCCGCGATCCGATCCGCGCGGACCGTCGCGTGGTGCACCGCATCCGGGAAACGCAGCGCGACAAGCCGGGCGAGATCCGCGGAGCGGCGTGCCTGGAGAGGCCAGCAGGACGCGCGCGCGGCGAAGTGCGCCGCCAGCGCCTGGTGGGCGGCGGTGAAGTCGCCTCGACGCGCGGCGTCTATCGCTTCGTCGACGCCAGGCCACCGTCCGGAGCGCAGCACCCGCGCCAATCGATCGCGGCGCCAGGCTTCGCGCCGCACGTGCGTGCGCACGCGGTCGATCGTGTTGCGCGCGTGACACGCGGCGCGGAAGCGAAGCTCGGCGGCGTCCATCGACGTCAGCCGGCGGGCGGCGGTGGTCAGTTTCATGCGGGACGAGGATCGGGCACGATCGCCGGCTGAACGAGCGCACGGTACAAGCGCACCCACTGCGACCTGACGGACGACCACTGATAACGAGCGCAGCTCTCGAACGCCGCCTGCGTCAGCGATCGCGCGAGCGCGGCGTCGTCGAGCAGCCGCAGCGCCGCGCGTCCGGCGGCGTCGTGGTCGTCGCACGGCGCGAGCAGGCCGTGGACGCCGTCGCCGAGAATCGCCGGGACGCCGCCGGCGTCGGTCGAGACGACCGCGCAGCCGCTCGCGAAGGCTTCGAGCACCGAGGACGGCATGTTGTCGATGTTCGGGGTCTGCAGATAGATATCGGCTTCGGAGTAGTAGCGCCAGATTTCGTGGGGCGGCACGCGGCCGGCAAACGTCACATGGGCGAGCGACAGTTCGTCGACCATGCGACGAAGCGACGACTCCTGGGATCCGCCGCCGACGAGCACGAGTTGCGCATCCGGATAGCGCTCCTGCACGATCTTGAACGCGCGCAGCGTGCACGGCACGTTGTAGAGCGGCTCGAAGTTTCGCGTCGAGACGATTCGCGGGCGGAGCGGTTCACGGGATCGGAAACGGAACCGCTCGACGTCAACGATGTTCGGGATGATCTCCGAGGCGATTCCGAACGTCGCGAACACGTCGTGCAGAAAACGCGACGGCACGGCATTCCGATCGACGTGACGGAGCGTCGCGCGCGCGATCGCGGACCGGCGCAGGTGATCGGGAGCTTCGCCGCTGCGATAGTTCATCACCACGGGCTTCCCGAGCAGCCGCGCGATCAGGACGGCGGGCAGCGGCGCCAGCAGGAACGAGAAGTAGGACGCGGAAAACACGTGCACGACGTCCGCGCGCCGCAGCTCGTGGAGGAGCACGGGCCAGTAGGTGAGCTGCGTGACAATGGTGCGGACGTACTTCACGCGAAGCGCGGGCCGCAGAGGACGCGGCGGCACCGGGTTGATCGGCACGAGCCACGCGCGGACGTCCGGATCGTCGCGCCAGGCGCGGAGGAGACGCTCGGCCTGCACCGCCTGGCCGCCGAGGATGTCCATCGACGGCGCGACGACGGCGACGTTGAGGCGGCGCGCGGACGGCTGGGGCATCTGGGGAGCGCTCTCTCCTGTATCAGATCGCAGCTCTGCAAATGGCGAGCCGCGGCCATCGTTCTGTTCGCGGATGATGCAGTGGCGATCGTCGCGCTGAGCTGCGCCTCACGTCTACCTGCTGGGTGTTGTCGAACACAACTGAGCGGTATCGCTTATCTCACCGATTGGCGGGGCTTTTCGTGTACTGCGTGTAAGAATTTCAAACGGATGAGTTGTGTGCGCGCAACCCTGCTGAGTCGTAAATCACGTCGCTGATCCGTAATCCACGAGATTGCAGCCATTTCTGCCAATTCTCGATCTGGTCACCTCTTTGCCTTAGAGGGTGGTGGCGGACCACTGGTCTGCCGCAATACCCCAACTCAACGTCACGCCTGCGTTTTCCCGAATGCTCGTGCGTTCGTAACCGCAGCGTGCGCCTGCCGTCCAGACGCGCGACCGCACCGGATGTGTGTGCGCGAGGCGGGCAGGCCGCAGGGAGATTTGATAATGCGACTTCGTTCGATCGCGCTGGCCGTTCTGCTGATCGCCGGCGTGTCCGCGTCCGCCCGCGCGGCATCCCTCACCTCGGTTGACGTGCCCACTCGCGGCGCGACCGTCCCGCAAACTTTTCTGATTGGCGGATGGGCGATCGATCGGGCCGCCACCACCAGCACCGGCGTCTCGACGCTCCATATCTGGGCGTATCCCGCCAACGGCGCGCCGCCGCAGTGGGTCGGCGCCGCGAGCTACGGCTATACGCGCGCCGACGTCGCTGCCGTGTTCGGCAGCCAGTTCCGGCCGAGCGGGTTCAATCTCGTGACCAGCTCGCTCTCCCCGGGCGGCTGGGTGCTCGCGATCTTTCCGTACAACTCGCTCAGAGGCGCGTTCGACCCGGCGATCACGGTCCCGATCACCGTTGCGTCGACCGTCTCCTCGACGTCGAAGCTCCTGCGCGTGCTCCAGTGGAACACGCACCACGGCGGCTTCGGCACCGACGGCGTGTACTCGCCGGATCGCGTCGCGTCGTGGGCCGCCTCGTTCAAGCCCGACGTGATCATGTTCAACGAAATCGAGAAGAACGACTACTGGGGCAATCAGGATCAACCCGAGGTCTACAAGGCGCTCCTGCAGCAGAAGACCGGCAAGACCTGGTACTACGTCTTCGCCCAGGAATTCGGCCAGTGGACGTCGAACGGCAAGGGCAACCTCATTCTCTCGACGTACCCGCTCAATTCGATCAACCGCTACGAGCTGCTGCACAACTACGACCGCAGCGTGGCGCTCGCGCAAATCACGGTGAACGGACGGAACGTCACGCTCGCGTCCACGCACCTCGATCCCTACGACGCGACGCTGCGGCTCGCGCAGGCGACCGAGCTGATCGGCTGGGCCGCGGGACAGGCGGAGAACCGGATCCTCGCCGGCGACATGAACGCATGGCCGGACCAGACGTCGATCGCGCAGTTGAACAACTCCTACAACGACACCTGGACGGTCGCGGCCAATGCAGGCACCGCCGTCGCGTTCGCCGGCAACTCCGGCGAAACCATGAAGGGCCGCATCGACTACATCTTCACGTCCAGAGGCGCGTCGAACCTGGTCGTGAAGTCGTCGCAGGTGTACGACACGCGCGATGCGAACGGCGTCACGCCCTCGGATCATCGTCCCGTGCTCACCGTGTTCGAAGTTCGCTAGACCCATTGAAAGGACGCTCCTCACTCATGTTTTTGCAGCTCCGACGGACCCGATGGCCGCTCGCGGCGGCCGTCGCCCTGATACTCGCCGGCGGCGGCATCGCCTCCGCTCAGACCTCGACGACGGACGTTGTCGTGTATGCCGCTGACGGACGGATCAGCGGCGCGGCCTGGCAGCTCGTTGCCGACGCGACGGCCGCTGGCGGATCCCGGCTGTGGAATCCCGATCAGGGCGTGGGAAAAATCGGAACGCCGGCGGCGACACCGGCGAGCTTCGTCGAGTTCACGGTCTCCGTCGTCGCGGGGCAGCCGTATCACTTGTGGATTCGTGCGGCCGCCGAGAACAACACGTACGTGAACGACTCGATGTTCGTGCAGTTCTCGGGCGCCGTCGACGCGGCGGGCGCTCCGCTCGGACGCATCGGCACCGCCAGCGCGCTGACGTATTCGCTCGAAGCGTGCAGCGGCGCCGGCGACGCGGGCTGGGGCTGGGAAGACACGACGTACTGCGGGCTCTCCGGCAACGTGTATTTTTCGTCGACGGGCACGCAGACGGTGCGCATCCAGCAGCGCGAGGACGGCATCTCGTTCGACCAGATCATGCTGTCGCCATCGCGCTTCCTGTCGAGCGCTCCGGGGCTGCAGAAAAGCGACACGACGATCTATCCGCGCAGCAGCACGACCTCGTCGCCTTCGCCCACGCCCACGATCACGTCGCCGAGCGACCTCGTTCTGTATGGCGCCGACGGCCAGGTGAGCGGAAGCGCCTGGAGGTTGACGAGCGACGCGACGGCGGCCGGGGGCGCCCGGATGTGGAATCCGGATTATGGCGTGGCGAAGATTGCGACGGCGGCCGCAAATCCGCCGAGCTACGTCGAGTTGACGTTCACCCCCGTCGCGGGTCAGGCGTATCACCTCTGGGTCCGCGGCCTCGCCGACAACAACTCGTATCAGAACGATTCGATGTTCGTGCAGTTCTCTGGCGCGGTGGACGCGAGCGGCACCGCGATCGACCGCATCGGGACGGCGTCAGCGCTGGTGTACTCGTTGGAATCGTGCAGCGGCGCCGGCGAAGCGGGCTGGGGCTGGGAAGACACCACGTACTGCGGGTCGTCTCCGAACATGTACTTCACGAGCTCGTCGGCGCAGACGATTCGCATCCAGCAGCGGGAAGATGGCCTCTCGTTCGATCAGATTGTGCTGTCGCCGTCGAAGTTCCTGTCGACCGCGCCGGGCGCGCTGAAGAACGACGCCACTATCTACGCTCGAAACAGCGGCTCGACGACAACGTCTCCGATACCTGCGCCCGCTCCGTCGCCGACGCCAACGATCACGTCGAAGCTGCTGCGCGTCCTGCAGTGGAACACGCACCACGGCGGCTACGGGACCGACGGCATTTATTCGCCCGACCGGCTCGCGACGTGGGCCGCGTCGTTCCAGCCGGACGTCATCTCGTTCAACGAGATCGAGAAGAACGACTATTGGGGCAATCAGGATCAGCCCGAGGTCTACAAGGCGCTGCTGGAGCAGAAAACGGGAAAGACGTGGTACTACGTCTTCGCCCAGGAGTTCGGCCAGTGGACGTCGAACGGCAAGGGCAACCTGATCCTATCCACGATTCCGTTCGACACGACCGATCTGTTCGAATATCCGAGCAACTACGACCGCAGCGTCTCGATGACGCAGATCACTTACAACGGGCGCAACATCACGCTGATGTCGACGCATCTCGATCCGTACGACGCGACGCTGCGGTACACGCAGGCGACGCAAGTCACGTCGTGGGCCGTCGGGAAGGCGGAGAACCGCATCCTGATCGGGGACCTCAACGCGTGGCCGGATCAGACGTCGATCGCATACTTCAATCAGTACTACGACGACACGTGGGCGGTGGCCGCCGCCAACGGCACGGCCGTGTCGTTTGCCGGCAACAACGGCGAGACGATGAAGGGACGCATCGACTACATCTATTCGTCGACGGGCGCATCGAGTCTCGTGATCAGGTCATCGCAGGTCTACGACACGCGCGATGCGAACGGCTACATGCCGTCGGATCACCGGCCGGTGCTCACAGTCTTTGAAGTGAGATGATGGATTCTGAATGTTGAATGCTGATGGTCGAATGACGGGCCAAACCGGTTGCAGGGCCGGGCGTTGCTGGGAAACGCGCATGGCGCGTTCATTCGGCCGTCAGCATTCAGCATTCAGTCCACCGCGCCGCTCGCGCTGCCGCGCCCAGAAGTAGCCTGCGAAATACGCCAGCATCATCCGGTGTCGGAACGCGTCGAGCGGCCGGCCGCGAAGCCGCGCCCGTACCCAGCCCGCCGCATCGCGCACCGCCGCGCCGTACAAGTAGCGCGGCACGCGAAGAATGTGCGGCGTCCGCGTGAGGTCGAAACCCAGCTCGGTGATCGGCTGACGCCGCTCCAGCCACGCCCGCGACACGCCTTTTCCAAACCACCACGCCCGGAAATATTTCGGCGTGAGCCTGCGCGCCGGCACGTGATGATGCACTTCCATTGCCGGCAGGTAGACGCCGCACGCGCCCGCGGCACGTGCGCGAGTCAGCCACTCCGGCACTTCCTGTCCCAAGACCAGACGACCGCCCGTTCGCCCGAGGTCCGGACGAAATCCTCCGATCCGCTCGAACAGCGACTTCCGCGCCGCCATGTTCGCGCCGAGCGGCACCTTGCGGGCTTCTTCGTAGACGAACGGCTCGGCGCCGTGATCCTGGATCGCGATCGTGCCCCACAGATCGCCGCGCTGGAGGTCCAGCCATGTCGGTGGCGCCGTTTCCCAGAGCGGCCTCACCGGTCCGCCGGCGTACGCGATCGACCTGTCGTTTCGCCAGGCGGTCGCACGCGCCGGCGCGCCGTTCCGCAGCACATCGCACGCCGCCGTCAACCATCCCTCCGCCACCCGCACGTCGTCGTCGGTAAAGGCGAGGACATCGCCGGCCGCCGCCTCGATGCCGGTGTTGAGCGCGCTCGATCGGCCCTGCGCCGGCTCGAACAGATAGCGCAGCGTGACAGGGAAGTCGCGCGCGTGCCGCTCGACGACGGCGCGCGTTCCGTCGGTCGAGTTGTTGTCGACGACGATCGCTTCCCATCGGAGGTGCGGCGACACGCGCAGACGGCGGAGCGACGCCAGCGTCTCGTCGAGGAGCGCGGCGCGGTTGTAGGTTGCGATCAGCACTGTCGCGTCGAGGCGGGCGGCCGTCATGCGGTGTCTCCCGCGATGCGACCGCGGTCGCGCGCGGTCGCCGCCGCCGTGGCATCCCGCCCGGCGTCGAGGAAGCGGCGCACGAGCGCGAGTGCACGGTCCGTCGCGGTTCCGGGTTCGTAGAACAAGTCGCGGGCGACGCGCCGTCGCTCGGCCGACAGACGGTCCGGATATGCCAGCGCCGCCGCTGCCGCATCGCCGACCTCCTCGGGTGAGCGGACGAGGGTGGCGGCGCTGCGGAGGAGCGTGACCTTCTCCGGATTGATCCGTGCGGCGCGCGGCAGATCCGGTGCGTCGAAGACCAGGAGCGGCCGGTCCAGCACGAGGAACTCGAAGCCGACCGAGCTGTGATCCGTCACCATGACGTCGGCCGCCGCGAGCAGCGGCGTCGCGTCCGCCTGCTCGACGTAGCGAACGCGCCCCGGGCGCTCGAGCGCCTTCATGCGCGCGCGCCAGTTGACGCCGCCGTGATACTTCGGATCGGCATCGAGCGATCGATCGTGCAGTTTCACGACGACGTTGAAGCCATGCGCGGCGAGCGCGCGCACGATTCCTTCGCCCGCGAGATGAAGAGACGAGGCTTCCGAGTACGTAGGGGCGTAGAGCGCGGTCGGACGGCCTGCATCGAGCGCCAGGCGACGGCGGATCGCCTTCGCGTCGATCTCGCCGCGGACGAGCCGGTCCAGCTTCGGATAGCCCACGAGCGCCGCCTGCGCGGGCGTCACGATCTTCGCGTCCACGTAGCGCTGAAGACGGTCGCCGTTGATGAACGCGACGGCGTCGTACCGCGCGAAATCCATCGGCAGGCCGTCGGGACGATCGAGGTCGTACTTGCCGGCGACGCCGTGGAAGAAGGTGACGCGATGCGCGCAGCGGCGGAGGTTGGCGGCGGCCCAGGGGTCGGCGTTCAAGTAGAGATGGAAGCGTCGCCACTCGACGTTCGCCCTCGTGCGGAAGCGCTCCGCGCCAACCAGCGGGCGGATGCGATCCGGATACTCGCTCGTGAACCACACGTCCACCCCCGGATCGTTCGCGAGGGCGTCGGCGACCGGTGCGAGCACGGCGTGATAGACGGGCGTGCGAAGTTCGACGAGCACGCGGCGTCGCCCGTGCAGTCGTCCGATCGCGTGGTCGAGCTTATGGATGACCGGCGTCACGCGCCGGAAGAGCCTGGCGGCCATGCGAGCGTCTGCGGTTCAGCTCGGATGCAAGTTCGCCGCCGGAACTGGGACCTCCGCGTGTACCGAATACGAGTCCACGACGGCACTGCCGTTGCGTAATCGCGGCCGGACCATCGAACCGCCGGGGGGTGCGAATGCGTTTCCCTCGATTGGTGATTCCGATCGCCACGGTGGCCATCCCGCGAGTCGCGGCCGCCGACCCGGTCGTCATGACTCGCTCGC
>QHWR01000071.1:0-15387 GCA_003223835.1 Acidobacteriota bacterium
GTCTTCGGCATCCTGACGATTCGTCAGGATCATCACCGCGTAGCGATACAGCCGCGGCCCGCACTCGGCGTACAACCGCGCGACGATGCGCCCGCGGTCTTCCGATGCGTCCGCCATCTGCTCAGTAACAGAGACGTGCGGTGAGAGGCTTTTTGTGTAAAGGGAGTCGAAATCGAGTACCACGTCAGGGAAATGCCGGTAGCTGGACTCTTTCGGCATTCAGCATTCGGCATTCGGCATTCGGCATTTTGCACGAACTCAACGCCTCGGCAACACTCCCACGAAGGCAGGCTTCGGCACGGTCGGGGTCGTGCCCACGATCGTCAGCCGCCCGTCCGCCGCGTTGACGCGGAACACGGTGACCGAGTCGCTGCCCTGGTTCGCGACGAGCAGGAATTGTCCGGTCGGATCGATCGTGAAGTCGCGCGGCGTGCTGATGACGCCTCCCCCGGTCTCGTTGACGATCTGGGTCAACCGTCCGGTCGCCGCGTTCACGTCGAACACCGCGATATGGTTGGGACCGCGCAGCGACGCGTAGACGAACCGGCCACTGGGGTGGACGGCGATGTGCGCGCCGGATCCGCGGGCGCCGGCAGGGGCCGCCGCCAGCGTCTCCGGCGACGACAGGGTCCCCGCCCTCTTGTCATAGAGAAATGACGTCACGCTCAGCCCCGCTTCGTTGATCGCGTAGGCGTACTTGCCGCCCGGATGAAACGCGAGATGGCGTGGCTCGCCGTCGCCCGGCACGCGGAACGGCGTGTTCGGCGTCAGCTTGCCGGTCTTCCCGTCGATGCGGTATTGCAGGATGACGTTGGGTCCGGTGCAGGGCACGAACACGAACTTCCCGGACGGGTCCTCGATGATCTGGTGCGCGTTCTTCGGAACGGGATTGTCGGTGAAGACCGGCTCCCCCACGCCGCCGTTCGCCAGAATCGGCAGCACCGCGACGCGCCCGTCGCCGTAATTCGCCGACAGCACCCATTTGCCGCTCCGGTGCACCGACACATGCGCGGGCCCGTTGCCGCCGCTCGACGCGTCGTTGATGCGCGTCAGCGTGCCCGTTGGAGTGATCGAGTACGAGACGATGCGTCCCGCGCTCTGTTCCTGAAGCGCATAGAGATGCCGCGGCGGCGGATCCCACGCGAGATATGAGGGCGAGGAACCGCCGCCCGCCGCCGTCCCATGCGGCTGGAGCGCGCCGCTCGTCATGTCGAGCCGAAAGAGCGCAATCTGCTCGCCGTAGCCGCTGACATAAACGAGCGGATTAGGCGTCGGCGCGCCCTTCTGTACGGCCATCATCAGGAGCAAGGGAAGGACCCAGATCATCTTCACCGTTGTTCACCCCACGAGCGCCTGCGATCACGAGCAGGGCTCAAGCCCTGCGCTACGAAATCTGCTGCAATTGTTTCAGATGATGAATGTCGTGGCCGGCCATCTGCGCGGCGACCCAGCCCACCGTCAGCTCGCCGTACTCGGGGTGCGTGAACGGTCGGTTGCGCTGCTCGGGCGTGAGCGCGCGCCACATCGCGAGGTTCAGCCGCCGCACCGACAAGTACGCGTCGAGCGCCGTTGGCGCGTCGGCGTGATCGTCGAGGGGATGCCAGTCGTCCTGCGAGAATGCCTGCGCGGTGTAGCCGCGCTGGCTCGCCGCGAACCGCACGCGCGTGCCCAGGGCCAGCTCCGTCTGCGCGAGATGGACGATGACCTGACGCGCGGTCCACTTGCCCGGCGCGTAGCTCTTGTCCCACCGGGACGCGGGCCAGCCGTGGACGAGGTCGCGGATCTTATAAGGAGTCTCGCCGAGGGCCTCGAAAGGATCTCGGGACCCTAAATCAGCGGCGTAGGGGTTGGGTTGCGACATGCGTCAATGCTATTAGAACCCGGGCCTCAGATTGAATTCCCACATCCATCCGCGGCCGGGGCGATCGAGGGGACGCACGTAGTCGATCTCGGCGACCGCGTAGCCGAGCAGGTTGATGCGCGCCGCCGCGCCGACGCTGCGGACGAAATCGCGATTCGGGCCGGTGAACTTCAGCGCGCGGTCCTTGGTCCAGGCCGCACCGACGTCGCCGAACACGGCCAGTTCGACGGGCAACGGACCGTAGAAGTTGCTGCCGCCGAACGCGCCCCACGGCGGGAACCGCAGCTCCGCGTTCGCGACGAGCATCCTCGATCCGATCAGGCGATCGATCACCGGACAGGATCCGTCGGCGGTCACGGCGCACTCGCTCGAATCGAACGATCCGTAATCGTACCCGCGGACGAGATCCGGATACCCGATGAACACGGGGAACAGCAGCGGGTCTTCGGCGCTGCGACCGTAGCGCCCGTAGTACATCCCGCGGAGCGCGATCGTGTACGGCCGCACCGGCATCACGTACGTGCGGTAGTCCGCAAGCGCGGCGCCGTAGGACAGCGAGCCGCTCGTCTGATCCAGCTCGAGCCGGTAACGCGAGCCGCGGATCGGGCTCGTCACCCCGAAGATCGACGTATCGTGCACGAAGGCGCCGGACGCGGTCCCGAGGTTCAACGTCGGGAACCGATTCAGCGTCTGCGTATCCTGGGTGAGCTGGTTGCCATTGAGGTCGAACAACCGCGTCGTCACGTCGGTCTTGCCCGTGATCTGGCGCCACCCCGCCGAGAACTCGACGCGCCGCGCGCGGCTGAGCGGATAGAGCGCGATCCCCGACACGCCGCGATCGATCTGCAGTTGGCGCACCTCGTCCTCTTCGATGAGCGGAGTGCCGGACGCGTCCGGCACGAGGGTTTCCTGAAATCCGCGGATCGCATACGGCGTCTGGTCGATCGAGGCGCCCCAGTTCCATCGGTGGGTGCGATTCAGGTACAGCAGCGTGCCGCCGGTTTCGTCGAAGCGGCTGGTCGTCTGAACGTCCGCCGCGACGACGTGATTGCCCAGGATGTCGCTGAAAATCATCCCGACGCCGCCGCCCACGTACGTGCCAAACGCATCGACGCCGACACCCACGACCGGTTGACCGATGTAGTCCGGAGTCAGGTGCGGACGGTACGGCTGCGTCTCGAACGCCGTCGTCTGCGGCACGCCGGCGGCGTCGTTGTGGAGGAGCGAGTAGACGGTCCCCTCTCCGGCGGTGCGCGGCGGCAGGACGCCGGCGTTGCGCGGCAGGCCGGAGGCGAGCGGGCCCGCCACCGTCTCGGTCGTGTCGAGCGCGTAGATGTTATAGCCGTCCTCTTCGTACACGCTGAACGCGACGCGCGTGCCGCCCACCGACAGCGCGGGACTGAGATCGGTGATGCCGGTCGCGCCGGTGAGCAGATTCGTCACCTGCGTCACGTTCCCGCCGTCGGCATCCATCCGATACACGTTCGAGATTCCCTGACGATCGGAGATGAAGAACAGCGAACGTCCGTCGGCGGACCACTGCGGGTCGATGTTCTTCGCGGCCTCGAACCCGCCCAGCGCGCGCACGTTGCCGCTCGCGACGTCGAGCAGCGCGATGCGCGGGCTGCCCGCGTCGAGGCTGCCGAGGTTCGTGCTGAAGCGATCGGTCGCGAAGGCAATCGAGCGGCCATCGGGAGACCACGACGGCGTCAGCTCGGAGTACGCGTCGCTCGTCAATCGGCGCAGCTGATTGTGATCGAGGTCGTACACGTATAAATCGTTGTAGCCGCCGATCAGCGCGGAGAACGCGATCTGGCGGCCGTCTGGCGACCACGTGGGGTTGAGCGCCTCGTCGAGATCCTTCAACGTGATCTCGTGTTCCTTGCGGCCGCGATCGACGTCGACGACCGTCAACACGGGATTCCCGCTCGCAAGGCCGGGGAAGACGAACCGCCGGCCATCGCGCGACCAGGCGCCCGCCGACTCGATGAACTCGAGGCTCTCGAAATGCGGGTTCGTGGCGGTGTTCGTGATCTTCCGGATGATCTTCCCCGTCGCCGCGTCGGCGAGGTAGAGGTCGATCGAAAAGAGATCGCGCGAGGAGAAGAAGATGATCCTGGATCCGTCGGGGCTCAGCTCCGGGCTGACGTTTATCCCCCCTTTGTGCGTCTGATCGACGATCAGCGGACGCGCAAACGCCGACGGCATCTTCGTCGTCTCGGCGATGGGGCGGTAGGCGGCGACGGTCGCGTCGTGCCATTCCTTCGAGAGGTCCTTGGACTTGACGCCGAGCACGCGCTCGAACGCGCCCTTGTAGCCGTCGCGCCCGATGGCGGCGCGCATCAGCGACCCGATCGTCTTGTCGCCGTAGCGGCCGCCGATGTAAGCCCACAGCGCTTGTCCGTAGCGATACGGGAAGTACTTCGGGTTATCGAGGTGGTCGATCTCGGGCAGGCGCTCGCGGCGGACCGCCTCGCGCATCCACATCGCCGTATTGGGATCGACGGGGCCGATCGACAGGTACTCCGCCATCCCCTCGATGAACCATAACGGGAGCGAGAGTGCGCCGGCCTGTCCCGCGGCGGCGCCGCTGGCGCTCGTGTTCGTCACGTCGTACTGGAACGCGTGCACGAGCTCGTGTCCCAGGACGTGATCGGTGGCCTGGATCGGTCCGGCGAACGGCAGGACGATACGGCGTTTGTACGCTTCCGTGACGCCGCCGGTGCCCTCGCCGAGGTCCCCTTCCACGACATTCGTCTGGCGGAACTGCGATCCGCTGCCGTACAGGATCAACGGCTGCCGGTTCCTGAGCTGATGCGTAAAGAGCGTGGAGAGGCGCGAGTACCAGCGTTCGGCCATGCGGCCCGCCATCCGCGCGGCGTCCTCTTCCTCCGGGTAGTAATAGACGTCGAAGTGCTGCGTTTTCATCACGCGGAACTTCAAGTCCCGGTATTGGACCTTGTTCTGGCCGAAGTAGCCGACCTGCGCCTCGGCGGCGGGGACGTTGGCAAACAGGAGCGCGGCGGCGCAGGTGGTCACAATCCACACGCGGCAGTGCATGGAATCCTCCACGGGGGGGCGATGCTCGGCGCAAAACTGCAACCGATGTGCCGGAACTCCGCACGGTCGAGCTTCGTCATATCTGGTGCCTGCCATGGGTCGCTGGATGGCGACGACCCACCGCCAACTGTCAATGCCAAATGCCCAATGCCGAATGCCAAAAGCACGCTCGCATCAGCGGCGGCGGCGCGATCCCCTGCGCTTTGGGCATTTAGCATTTAGCATTTGGTATCGACACCATCGGGAGGATCCCCGTGCGCTCATTCGTGCCCGCGCTGGTGATGCTGGCCATGACCGGCGTCTCTGTCCCGTCCGCCGGCCAGGCGCCGGCGGCGAACACGACCGACCTTGATGCGTTCATGGCGCGCGCGCTGCAGCGGCGCGACGTGAATCGCAAAACGCTGAGCGACTACGTGCTCGACGAGGTCGAGCTGTTCGAGATCCTCGGGCCGGGACGGACGCCGCTCAACCGCTTCAAGCGCGAGTACACGTGGTACGTGCGCGACGGCGTCCACGTGCGCAGCCCGCTCAAGTTCGATGGCGTCCCGATCCCCGAAGCGGATCGCCGCGCGTACGAGGATCGCTGGTATCAGAGCGAGCTGAACCGCCGGAAGTTCCGGACCGAGCGCGACGAGCGGCGCGCGAAGGAAGGCAAGCCGCCGTCGCTCGGCCCCGCGATCAACGAGCCGCGCTTCGTGTCGGAGTCGTACTTCCTGGGATTCAGGTTCGACCCCGGCAATTACTACCTGGCGGGACGCGAGACGCTCGACAGCCACGAGGTCATGCGCATCGAGTACTACCCGACGCACCTGTTTTCTGACTCGAAAGAGCCGAGAGAGTCGAAGCAACAGACGAAGAAGGAGTCGAAGGCATCCGAGAAAGAGCGGCGCGAGGAGGAGGAAATCGGCCGCAAGATGAACAAGACGGCGCTCATCACGCTGTGGGTCGCTCCCGAGGAGCACCAGATCGTCAAGTTCACGTTCGACAACGTCTGGATGGATTTTCTGCCCGCCGCCTGGCTCGTGCGCATCGACGGCCTGCGCGCGTCGATGGAAATGGGGCAGCCGTTTCAGGGCGTCTGGCTGCCGAAGAATCTGTCGATTCACGCGGGCCTGACGCTCGCCAACGGCGGCTACGAGGCCACGTATCGCCGCGACTTCTCGAATTATCGGCAGGCCGACGTGACGTCGCGGGTCAAGGTCAAGGAGCCGAAGGGGCGGTGATGCGCGGACGCCGGATCGCGTTCTGCGCAGCAATCCTATGGGCGATGAGTCGTGCGCGCTTGGGCGCCGCCATCATTGGCTCCGGCTCCGCGGCTTCGGTGCACTTCACTCCGCCTCCGCCAACGATGGCGCCGCCTGTCGCGCACACGTACTCCTCGCAGGCAACCGTGTCGCAGTCGTCCGCCGTCACCGAAACCGTGACGGAGATTCGCGTCCACGGCAACGCGACGCTCGCAGACGACGAGGTCGTGCGCCTCGCGGGCGTGAGCGTTGGCACGACGCTGGCGGCAGATGCGATCGCCGCGATCGAGCGGCGGCTGCGCGACAGCGGCCGCTTCGACGAAGTCCTCGTGCGAAAGCGATACCGCTCGCTCGGGATGGACCAGGTCGCGCTCGTGTTGATCGTGCACGAGCGGCCCGGCATCTCTCCGACGGGCGAACCGCCGTCGCTGCTGCGCCGGTTGCGCAACCGGCTGATGTTCTTCCCCATCCTCTCGTTCGAGGACGGCTACGGCTTCACGTACGGCCTGCGCACGAGCACGGTCAACGCGCTCGGCCTCGGCGAACGCCTGTCGGTGCCGCTCTCGTGGGGCGGAACCCGCCGCGTCGCGCTCGAAGCCGATCGCACGTTCCGCGACGGACCGATCAGCCGCGTGCTCGGATCGGTGGGGCTCTCCCAGCGCGAGAATCCGTTCTTCCAGTTCACCGACCGCCGTCTGGAGGTGAACGGCCGCGTCGAACGCCGCCTGTTCCGCGACCTCGTCATCGGCGCGGGGGCGGGCCGCACGGCCGTGAGATTCGCCGGCGCGGACGATCGGTTCTGGACCGGCGGCGCCGACGTCACGCTCGACACGCGCCGCGATCCCGCGTACCCCACCGACGCCCTCGTCTTCGGCGCGGAGTGGAATACGCTGCGCGTGGACGGCCGCGATCCGATCGGGCGCGTGCGCCTCGACGGCCGCGGCTACAAGCGTCTGTTCGGTCAGACGGTGATCGCGGTCCGCGCGCAATACGATCGCGCCGACGCGCCGCTGCCGGCCTACGAGGAATGGCTGCTCGGCGGCGGCAGCACGGTGCGCGGTTTCCGCGCGGGGTCGTTCGCGGGAGACCGCCGGCTCGTCAGCTCGGCGGAAGTGCGCGTGCCGTTCTCGTCGCCGCTGAGCGTGGGGCGCATGGGCTTCACGGTGTTCTACGACGCCGGGATCATCGCGCCGTTCGGCACGGCGTTTCGCGACGCGCCGGTCCATCGCGGCGCGGGCGCGGGCCTGTTCCTGCTCGCGCCGCTGATCAATCTGAACCTCTCCGTCGCGCGCGGCCTCGACGGCCACGGGACGCGGGTTCATTTTGGAACGGGATTCAGTTTCTAACGCATGCTGAGGGCGGGGCAGCCCTCAGCACGGACGTTTGATATGCTCCGCGGCCAGTGCCGGTGACCGCTGCCATCGATCGCAGGAATCAGCGCAACGCCGTTCTCGCGGGATTCCTCGGGTGGACGCTCGACGCGTTCGACTTCTTCATCCTCACGCTGATCATCGACGACGTGGCGAACGCGTTCGGGAAGACGCGTCCGCAGATCGCGCTGGCGATTACGCTGACGCTGGCGATGCGTCCGCTCGGCGCGATCGTGTTCGGGCTGATGGCGGATCGGTACGGACGCCGCATCCCGCTGATGCTCAACGTCATCTTCTACGCGGTGATCTCGGTGCTCTGCGGCCTGGCGCCGAGCTACCGCGTGTTCATCTTCCTCAGGATGCTCTTCGGCGTGGGCATGGGGGGCGAATGGGGGGTCGGCGCGTCGCTCGCCCTCGAATCGGCGTCGCCGCGCCTCCGCGGGCTGCTCTCGGGGCTCCTCCAGGAGGGCTACGCGGTCGGCTATTTCCTCGCCGCGCTCGCGTTCCGCACGATCTATCCGTACGCCAACGCGCACTACCCCGGCGACGGCTGGCGCATCATGTTCTTCATCGGCGGGCTGCCCGCGTTGTTGTCGCTCTTCATCCGCGCGCGCGTGAAGGAGTCGGACGCGTGGCACGAGCACCGCACCGACTGGGCGACCTACCGCCGCGCGCTCACCGCGCACGCGCGGCGGTTCTTCTATCTGGTCCTGCTGATGGCGATGATGAACTTCATGTCGCACGGCACGCAGGACATGTATCCGACGCTCCTCGCGACCTTCGGCTACAGCAAGGCGCGCATCGCCGACGTGACGATGATCTCGATGATCGGCGCCGTGCTCGGGGGCCTCGTGTTCGGGTACTACTCCGATCGTTCGGGACGCCGGCGCGCGATGATCACGGCCGCGGCCTCGGCGCTGCTCGTGCTCCCCTTCTGGATCGCCGGTTTCAGCCCCCTCGTCACGGTCGCCGGCGTGTTCCTGATGCAGTTCTTCGTGCAGGGCGCGTGGGGGGTGA
Source organism: Acidobacteriota bacterium (assembly GCA_003223835.1). Taxonomy (GTDB): domain Bacteria; phylum Acidobacteriota; class Vicinamibacteria; order Vicinamibacterales; family 2-12-FULL-66-21; genus Gp6-AA38. The sequence goes on from QHWR01000071.1 coordinate 8,553, forward strand.
TCCCCGCGCACATCAACGAGCTCTCGCCGGGCGCGATCCGCGGGTTCTTCCCCGGCTTCGCGTATCAGCTCGGCGTGCTGTGCGCCTCCAGCATTCCGTACGTGGAGTCGGCGCTCGGCGAGGTCTTCACCTACCGTCAGTCCATGGGGCTGCTGATGACGGTCGTGTTCCTCGCCGGCATCGTCGTGATCGCGCTCGGACCGGAAGCCCACGGCACGAGCTTCCGCAAACAGCCGCTGACAGCTGACAGCTGATAACTGACGGCGCATTGTCAACACCTCGACGCAAGCGTATGGTGAGGCGATCGCGCCATGCGAGGCCTGTGGGCGGACATCGTCTACGGCGTGCAGCTGCAGCGGCGGACACCGGCCGTCACCGCGTCGCTGATCGCGATCCTCGCCGTCACCATAGCGGCCAACACCATCGCCTTCTCACTCGTCGAGCGGCTGTTCCTGAAGGCGCCGCCGGTCCGTGACCCCGGGCACCTGACGCGCATCTACACCACCTTCGCGAACGGGCCGGACTACTTCACGCTGTCGGACGCCGACCTCGCCGATATCCGTGCGCTCGACGCGATCTTCGCCGGCGTCGTCGCCGAGGCGCCGACGGCGGTCAGCTTCAGCGTCGCGGGCGATGCCGAACGGCTGTGGGGAGAAACGGTTTCGCGCGACTACTTCGCCGTTCTCGGCGTCACGCCGGCCGTCGGCCGCACGTTCGCCGCCGGCCGCGACGCGGACAGCAGCGACGACTCCGTCGTCATCAGTTATCGCCTGTGGCGGCGTGCGTTCCATTTATCGACGCGCGTTCTCGATGAGCGCGTGCTGCTGAACGGCCGTCCGTGCCGCGTCGCGGGCGTCGCACCCGAAACCTTCCACGGAATGATGGTCGGCGTCGAGCCGGAGATGTGGCGTCCGGCAGCAGCGTTGCGGCGAGACGACCGGGGCGCGCGCGCGTACTTCGCGATCGGGCGCCTGCAGCCCGGCGTCACGATCGAGCACGCGCGCGGCGCCGTCGGTGCGCTGGCGCGCCGGCTCCAGGAGAGCTACCCCGCGACGAACCGCGGCGTCCGCTTCGAGGTGATCGCGGAAGCGGACGGCCGCGTGCACCCGTCCGCGCGCGGCGGGGCGCTCGACCTGTCGACCGCGCTCGCCGGCGTGTCCGCGTTGTTGCTGCTGCTCGCGTGCGCCAACATCGCGGGCATCCTGCTGGTCCGCGCGGCGGCCCGAGGGCGGGAAATCGGGATCCGCCTCGCGCTCGGCGCGACGCGACGGCGGATCGTCCGGCAACTGCTGACCGAGAGCGCCGTCCTCGCGCTGTTCGCGGGCGGTGCTGGTCTCGTCCTCACGTGGACGGCTGTTCGAATGCTGAGCGCCGTTCGCCTGCCGATGCGCGTGCCGCTCTCCATCGACGTCCCCGTCGATGCGCGGGTGCTGGCCTTCTCCCTCGCCGTGACCATCGTGGCGACGCTGCTCGTCGGCGCCGCGCCGGCCTTTGCGGCGTCGCGGACCGACGTGCAGGCGCTGGTCAAGCGCGAAGAGGCTGGCGCGCGGCGGGGCTCGCGCGCGCGCGCGGCGCTGGTCGCCGCGCAGGTCGCGCTCGCGCTCGTGCTGCTGATCGGCGGCGCGCTCTTCCTGCGCAGCCTGCGGAGCGCCGCCCGCGTCGATCTCGGATTCGATCCGTCGGGAATCGTCATGACGTCGGTCGACGTCGGACTCCAGGGCTACCCCGATACCGACGCGCGGCGCTTCTGGACACGACTGAGGGACCGCGCGGAACAGATCCCGGGAACCGAAGCCGTGAGCTTCACGAGCGCGGTGCCGTTCGAGCTGAACATCACGACCGTCCCCATTCGTCCTGAAGGCTCCCGTTCAGGCGACAACGATGGATGGCCGCAAATTGATGCCGTCACGGTGGATGCCGGATACTTTCACACGATGGCCGTGCCCGTCCTCGCCGGCCGCGATTTCGACCAGCGTGACACGATCGATGCGCAGCCGGTCGCGGTCGTCAACGACGCGCTCGCGCGTCGCTTCTGGCCGGACGGCGGCGCTGTCGGACGGCGGCTGACGCGACGCAACGGCGACAACGTCGTCATCGTCGGTGTGGTGCGGACGACGAAGCACATCACGCTCGGCGAGGCGCCGCGGCCCCTCGTGTACTTTCCCCTCGCCCAACGCGGCAGCAGCGCGATCACGCTGATCGCGCGGGGCGCCGGAAGTCCGTCCTCGCGGCTTCGCGCGATCGGCGACGTCGTCCACTCGCTCGATGCCGCCGTACCGCTCTACAACGTCACGACGATGGAGGACCACGTCGCGGTGGCGTTGCTCCCGGCGACCGCCGCCGCCGCAGTGCTGAGCGCGATTGCGGCGGCCGCGCTCGTGCTGACGTCGCTCGGCTTGTACGGCTCGGTGTGGGAAACGGTCGCACGGCGCACGCACGAAATCGGCATCCGGCGCGCGCTCGGCGCAGACGACGCGCACGTCGCGCGAGTCGTGGCGGGACAGGCGATCCGGCTCGTCGTGTTCGGCGCGGCTGTCGGGACCGCGATCGCAGCGGCGGCGACGCGTTTTGTTGGCAGCCTCTTGTACGGCGTGGCGTCGAACGACGCCATCTCGTTCGCCGCCGCGCCTGCCGTGCTCCTGTTCGTTTCCGCGTGCGCCGCGGCGCGTCCCGCCTCGCGCGCGATCCGGATGAATCCCGCCGACGCGCTTCGCTATGAGTGACCGGCCGAGTGCCCGGCCTCGCGTGGAAGAAAGATGAGGCCCAACGCGGCGACGAGCAGCGCGCGGATGCGCCGCACCAGCGAGAGCGTCAAGCCGACGGCGGACGGCAAGCCGAGCGCCACCAGAATCAGCGAATAGACGCCTTCGGACGCGCCAATCTGGCCGGGGATGAAGAAGAAGGCGACGTTGACGAACTTCACGCCGCCTTCGACGACCCAGGGATCCACCGGCGAGAACCGCAGCCCGACCGACGCGAACACGAGCCACACTTCCGTTGCCAGCAGCGAATGGCTGACGGCCTCCGCGGCGATCACTTCGGCGAGCCGCGCGGGCCGGCGGTGCATGAAGTCAACCAGGATCCGTTCGACCGGCTCGAGCCGCGCCGCTCCCGCCTCGGCGCGACGCCGTCCGATCACCACGCGCGAGGCGCGCACGATCGGCACCAGCAGCCCGATGCCGGTGATCGCGGCGAATGCAAAGCCAGCGGTGAAGAGCAGCATCGCCGTCAGGATCCCCTGTGCCGCGCCGTGGAGCGATCCGGGGAGCGCGTGCCGCGCGAGCAGCAGCCACAGCGCGCCCGTCGCGAGCCACGCGGACACGAGCGTGTAGGCCAGGTACTCGATCGCGATCGCGCCGAAGGCCTGCGCGGCCGTCACGCCGTGGCGCGTCAGCAGCCACCCCTTCGCCGGCTCCGCGAGGAACGGCCCGGTGAACGTCAGCATCTCCACCGCCTCCGCGGCAAAGCGGATCCGCACCACTTCCGCGAGCGGCAGCGCCGCGCGAGGGAGGACGCGCCAGATCGCGTATCCGCGCACCGCGAGATGCAGCGCGTACAACAGCGCCACGACGAAGAATCGCCACCCGATGCGGCGCAGCAAGTCGAGGATGAGCGCCGGACCGATGCGCCAGACGAGCACGGCGAGGACGGAAGCCCCGGCCACGAGCAGGGCGACACGCAGGACACGCGACATCGCCGGGATTGTGTGCCGCGAAATGGCAATTCGCGAAATGCTGGGCCAAATGCCCAAAGACCGAGTGCATTTTGGCATTTGGCATTTGGCACTCGGCATTGACGAGGCGTCGTTGTTCGACAGGCCGTTAATGTTCAGGCACCCCGTCTTGCAGGGGTCCCGCGAGGAGGAGCATGCCGGACGAGCTGGGGCCCGGCCAGAAACGCGGCAATATCGCGCTGGGTGTGCGTCATGGCGAGGAACGCCGTCACGCCGAGCGCCGTGCGTTCTGGCGCGCGGGTCCGGGAAGACGACGAGGCGACCGGCGGCGCGCCACGCTGCGGACGCTGCTGCTGACGGCGGCAACGCTCTCGCTTCCGCACGCGGTGAAGACGACGGCGAGCAGCGCAACCTCCGGCCGCACGCTCGCGAGCCGCCGCGCGCTCGAACCGAACGTCGACGTCACGATCGACGACGTGCGCGCCGTCGCGCCCGAGCGCGCCTACGACGCGTTCATCGAGGAAGCCGCGAAGCGCTACCACATGGACCCGCACCTGATTCGCGCGGTGATGCGCACCGAATCGGCGTTCAACCCGCTCGTCGTCTCCGCCGCGGGCGCGCAGGGCCTGATGCAACTGATGCCCGACGTCGCGAAGGAAATGGGGGTCGTCGATCCGTTCGATCCGCGGCAGAACATCATGGGCGGAGCGCGTTACCTGCGCATCCTGCTCGACGCGCATCGCGGCGATCTGCCGCTGACCCTCGCCAGCTACAACGCCGGCCCCGGCGCCGTCGCGAAGTTCAACAGCGTGCCGCCCTACAAGGAAACGCGGGATTACGTGAAACGCGTGACGGGGCTGATGCGAGTCGCGCGCAACGCGCGAAAGACCGAGAAGATGGCGAACTGAGTGGTCGGGGCGGTCGGATTCGAACCGACGACCCTCTGCTCCCAAAGCAGATGCGCTACCAGGCTGCGCTACGCCCCGATGCATCGATTATCCCACACCACCCCGCCCGGCACTTGACGCCGCGCGCCCGACGGGCGTAACGTGCGCGTCCTCATCCGGAGGGCGGATTCTTCTCGCGCGACGCCTCGAGGGGGCGCGGCATGCTGCGGCGAGTCTCATGGGAGGCCCTATGACCCGATGGCGTTGGCTGGGAAGGTTCGTTTTCGCGCTCGTCTCTGCTGTCCTTCTCCTCGCGGCGGCGTCCGCGCTGAAGGCCGCGGGGCCCGCCCCGTTCTGGCCGCAATGGGCCGCGAATCCGCAGCACACCGGATTCGTTCCCGTCGCCGGCCAGAACCTGAATCGCATCGTCGCCGACGTGGTCTACGACCCGCTCGTTCCGCAGGAGCAGGCGTTGAACGACGGCGACCTCCTGGTGCACTACCAGGTTCCGCTCGTCGACGGCAACAGCGTCTTCATGGAGTCGAAGACCGGCGAGTACACGGCCGGCGATTACGGGACGCAGCAGTGGCATCAGAACAAGTTCACGTGGGTGGGCGGACAGCTCACGAAAGCGTGGACGTTCGACAGCGACTGGGCGCCGCCGGGAAACCAGCACGTTTTCTGGGAACCTGTCTACCATGCGGTGCTCGCCAACGGGTTCGTCTACGACCCGGGCGCCGGTGGGACGATCTTCAAGCTGGACAAGTCGACCGGCGCCGCGATCACGCGCATCAATCCGTTCGGCACGCTGATCGATCCGCACACCTACACGGCGAGTCCGCTCTCCGTCGACAACGCCGGCAACGTCTACTACAACGTCATCCGGCTCCACAGCAACGGCAGTTTCTACCAGAACGACGCCGAGGATTCGTGGATCGTCAAGGTGGCGCCCGATGATTCGATCAGCATGCGGAGTTACACGGGCCTGAACCCGAGCGCGCCGGCGCCGACGGACCTCTGCTACAACGTCTTTGGCGAGTCCCAGCTTCCGTGGCCGCCGAGCCCGGACGCGATTCCGGGACAGGTCACGTGCGGGCTGCAGCGCGTCGCGATCAACATCGCGCCGGCGATCGCGCGCGACGGCACGATCTACTCCGTCACGCGCGCGCATTTCATCAGCCGCTACGGCTATCTCGTCGCGCTCAAGCCGGACCTGACGCTGAAGTGGGCGGCGTCGCTGCGCGGCGGCGACACGGTGCCGGGCGACTATTTCTCGGGCGGCTACTTCCACGACGGCTGCAACGACGGCACGGCCGCGAGCGCGGGCAGCATGTTTCCGCTCAACGGCCAGACGAGCATCGGCGGCTGCCGGGCGGGCGCGCGCGCCGGCGTCGACCCGGCGACGAACCGCCGCGGCGGCGGCCGGTGCTGGACGACTCGTCGTCAACGCCGACGGTCGCGCCAGACGGCAGCATCTTCTACGGCGCGTTCGAGCGCTACGACTACGATCAAGGCGAGCTGATGCACTTCAGCGCGACGGGACAGTTCCTCAACTCGTTCAATTTCGGTTGGGACCTCACGCCGGCGATCTACCAGCACGACGGCACGTACTCCGTCGTGATCAAGAACAACCATTACGGCGACGTCGGGTCGTACTGCAACGTCGAGGCGTTCTGTCCGTCGGATCGCACCGGCTCGAACCCGGCGTCGCCCGAGGAATACTTCGTCACGCAGCTCAGCCCGAGCCTGACGGTCGAGTGGTCGTTCAAGAACACGAACACGTTGAGCTGCTCGCGCGCCGCCGACGGCAGCGTGTCGTGCGTCTCGGATCACCCGTTCGGCTTCGAGTGGTGCGTCAACGCGGCCGTCGTCGATCGCAACGGCGTCGTGTATGCGAACAGCGAGGACGGCAATCTGTTTGCGATTCTGCAGGGGGGCACGCTGAAGCAGAAGATCTTCCAGCAGCTTGCGCTCGGCGCGGCGTACACGCCGGCGTCGATCGGCGCCGACGGGAGGATCTACACGCAGAACGCGGGTCACCTCTTCGTCGTGGCGCAGTAACGAGCAGGTCTGAAGACCTGCGCTACGAATTCGAGCGCCGTCGTCACGAGCAGGTCTGAAGACCTGCGCTACGAATCCGAGCGCCGTCGTCGCGAGCAGGTCTGAAGACCTGCGCTACGAATCCGAGCGCCGTCGTCACGAGCAGGTCTGAAGACCTGCGCTACGAATCCGAGCGCCGTCGTCACGAGCAGGTCTGAAGACCTGCGCTACGAAT
>QHWR01000071.1:15428-15952 GCA_003223835.1 Acidobacteriota bacterium
CGGGTGGGGCCCCTGAACGTGCCCACCCTCGCTGCGCGCTCGCGGCGCCGCTCGGCGGCGCTGCCCTCCGGCGCTCGCTTGCGGCCGCAGGCGCTTACTCGACCCAGTCGGCGATGAAGACGTTCGTCTCCCCTTCCACCTTCGCGTTGCGGTTGGATGCGAAAACGAGGCGCCGTCCGTCGGGGGAAAACATCGGGAAACCGTCGAACGTCTCGCTGAAGGTGACCTGCTCGAGGCCGGTTCCGTCCAGGTTGACGATGAACACGTCGAAGTTGCGCTGCTTCGGGTCCTTGTAGTTCGACGCGAAGATCAAACGCTTGCCGTCCGGATGCCATGACGGCGCGAAGCTGGCGGCGCCGAGCGTGGTGATCTGGCGCTGGTGTCCGCCGTCACGGTCCATCACATACAGCTCCAGCTTCGTCGGGCGCCACCGGTGATCTTTCAGCAGCGCGCGATAGTCGTCCAATTCCGCTCCGGGACCCAGGGGCCGGCCGCGGAACGCGATCTGCGCGCCGTCCCACGAG
>QHWR01000071.1:15967-28866 GCA_003223835.1 Acidobacteriota bacterium
CGGCGCACGCCGGAGCCGTCCGCCCTCATCGTGTAGATCTCCATGTCGCCGTCGCGCACGCTCGTGAACGAGATCAGGCCGTCGGGCGCGATCGTCGCCTCGGCGTCATAGCCGGGCGTCGTCGTGAGCGGCACCAGGTTCGAGCCGTCGGCGTCCGCGCGATAGATGTCGTACCCCTCGTAGATCGGCCACACGTACCCGCGTTCGTAGCTCGGCTTCGGCGGACACGCCTCGCCCGCTTTGTGCGTGGACGCAAAGAGGATCTGCTTTCCGCCCGGATAGTAATAGCCGCACGTCGTTCGTCCCGTGCCGGTGCTGACGCGCCGCAGATCGCTGCCGTCGATTTTCATCGTGTAGATCTGATCGCACGGATACCCGCCGCGCGTGGACTGGAAGATCAGCCGCGTCCCGTCCGGAGAGAAATACGCTTCGGCGTTCTCGCCGCCGAACGTGAGCTGACGGATGTTCGCGAGGTGACGCTCGCGCTGATCCTTCGGTGCAGGCGCGTTTGTCGGCGAACCCTGCGTCGCGACGGCGGCGACACAGACGCCGAGCGTGAACCTCAGCAGCAGATTCATGCGCTAAGATTACCTCCAAACCCATGAGCGGTCCCATCCGGGAACCGGTTCGCGTCCTCTTCGTGTGCCGGTTGAACCGCCACCGCAGCGCGACCGCGGAACGCATCTTCTGCAAGGACCCTTCGCTCGACGTCCGCTCCGCGGGCACCAGCGCGGATGCGAGCGTGTGCGTCAACGCCCGCATGCTCAACTGGGCCGACGTGGTCTTCGTGATGGAACTGGAGCACGTCCGCTTTCTGCAGGATCAATTTCCCGACAGCCCGGCGCTGCGCCGCGTCGTCTGCCTCGACATTCCCGACAAGTACAGCTTTCTCCATCCGGAGCTGACGGATCTGCTCCGCGCCCGCGTCACGCCGCACCTCGATCGCCTGCGCGCGGAACATCTGATGACGGAGGAATAACGTCCCTCGTCCCTCGTCCCTCGTCCCGGGTCCTTAGTCCCGCGTCCCTCGTCCCGCGTCCCTCGTCCCGCGTGCCTCGTCCCGAGTCCGTTGCCGGCGACTCGGGTCCAGGGACGAGGGACGAGGGACTCAGGACCAAGGACCCGGGACGAGGGACGAGGGACAAGGGACTGACGCATTACAAGTGAATCCTCCGCAGACGCAGCGCGTTGACGATGACGGAGACGGACGAGAACGTCATCGCCGCGCTGGCCCAGATCGGGCTCACGAGCAGGCCGATGAACGGATAGAGGACGCCCGCGGCGACCGGCACGCCGACGGCGTTGTAGACAATGGCGAGAAACAGATTCTGCCGGATGTTCCTCATCGTCGCGCGGCTGAGCCGCCGCGCGCGTACGAGCGCGCGCAGATCTCCCTTGACGAGCGTGATCCCCGCGCTCTCCATGGCGACGTCGGTCCCGGTGCCCATCGCAATGCCGACCGCGGCCTCCGCGAGCGCCGGCGCGTCGTTGATGCCGTCGCCCGCCATCGCGACGATGCGCCCATGCGACTGCAGATCGCGGACGATGTCGCGCTTGCGATCGGGCAGCACGTCCGCATACACGTCGTCGCGGGAGAGCGCGAGCCTCGCCGCGACGGCTTCCGCCGTCGCCCGGCTGTCGCCGGTGACCATGACGACACGCAGCCCTTCGTCACGAAGCGCCTGCAACGCCTCGGGCGTTGACGCCTTGATCGGATCGGCGACCGCGATGACGCCGACGGCGGATCCGCCGACACCGACGTAGATGACGGTCCACCCGTCAGCCCGCCAGGCGGCCGCGCGATGTTCGAAGCGCGACGTGTCGATGCCACGATCGCGCAGCAGGGCGGCGTTCCCGATGACGACTTCCCGTCCCTCGACCTGCCCGGTGACTCCGCTGCCGGTCACCGACTCGAACGGCACGCCGGAGGGCCACGCGAGACCGCGCGCCTTCGCGGCATCGATGACGGCGCCGGCGAGCGGATGCTCGCTCGCCTGTTCCACCGCCGCGGCGCGCCGCAGCAGCTCGTCCGATGCCGGTCCCGTGGGCTCGATCGCGACGACGCGGGGCTGGCCTTCGGTCAACGTCCCCGTCTTGTCGACCTCGGCGTTGCGGATCAGCACGCCGGCCGCCGCGCCGCGGCCGGTGCCGACCATGATCGCCATCGGCGTCGCCAGCCCGAGCGCGCACGGACACGCGATGATCAGCACCGCCACGGCGCTGACGAGCGCCAGCGCGAGCCGCGGCTCCGGTCCCCAGACGCTCCATGCGACGAACGCGCCCACGGAGACCGCCACCACCGCGGGCACGAAGTAGGCCGCGACCCGATCCGCGACGCGCTGGATCGGCGCGCGGCTCCGCTGCGCTTCGGCGACCATCTGGACGATCTGCGCGACCAGCGTGTCGCTGCCGACGAGCTCGGCCCGCATGACGAATGCGCCGGCGCCGTTGACGGTTCCTCCGGTCACGCGGCTGCCCGCTTCCTTCTCCACCGGCAGTGGTTCGCCGGTGACCATCGATTCGTCCACCCACGTGCGTCCCTCGAGCACGATGCCGTCCACCGGAATCTTTTCGCCGGGCCTGACGCGGAGCCGATCCCCGACGCGGACGTCCGCCAGCGGCACGTCCACGTCATCGTCGGCGCGCCGCGCCGTCCTCGGTGCGAGGCCAAGCAGTCCTTTGAGCGCATCGGACGTGCGGCGGCGGGCGCGCAGCTCGAGCACCTGGCCGAGAAGCACGAGGACGGTGACCACGACCGCCGTGTCGAAGTACGGCTCGACGCGTCCGTGCATCGCAAATCCGGCGGGGAACGCGCCGGGAGCGACCGTCGCGACGACGCTGTAGACGTAGGCCGCGCCCACGCCGGCGCCGATGAGCGTGAACATGTTCGGGCTGCGGTTCACGATCGACGCCCACGCGCGCTCGAAAAACGGCCATCCCGCCCACAGCACGACCGGCGTCGCGAGCGCGAGCTGGATCCAGTCCGCCAGCCGGACGTTCACGGCGCGATGCACCCCCGCCGGCGCGAACATTTCCGCCATCGCGAAGACGAAGACGGGCAATCCGAGCAGCCCCGCAATCCAGAATCGCCGCGTCATGTCGATCAGCTCGGCGTCGGGGGCATCGTCGAGCGTCACCGTCGCCGGTTCGAGCGCCATGCCGCAAATCGGACACGCACCGGGGCCGCGCTGGCGGATCTCGGGGTGCATCGGGCACGTGTAGATCGCATCGGCCGCCGCGGACGTCGGCGGCGCCGGACGCAACGCAGCCCGGGGATCCGCCGTGAAGCGGGTCAAACAGGACGGATTGCAGAAGTAGTAGGTGTGTCCGCCGTAATCCGCGCGGAGTTCGGTGTCTGGATCGACTTCCATGCCGCAAACGGGGTCGATGGGCAGGCGGTCGGCGGAAACGAATGCGGGATCGGACGGCCGGGTCATCATCCTTCATTATGATGCGCGCTCGCAGGTTCGAGGTTCGGGGTTGGCGCTGAGGTACGGGTAGACTGTAGATTGAAGATTGCAGATTGGAGATTGCGGCGAATTGCTGATTGCTGATTGTCGAATCCTGGTTGCCGACGAATGCTGATTGTCGAATCCTGTTGCCGAATGCTGATTGTCGAATCCTGGTTGCCGAATGCTGATTGCCGAATCCTGGTTGCCGAATGCTGATTGCCGAATGCTCATTGCCCACTCGTCGTCGTAGCGCAGCCCTTCTAGGGCTGCTCGTGATCGTGATCGTGAAATCAGCATTCAGCATTCGCCATCTCATTCCATCCGGATCGCGCTGAGCGGATCCACGCGCGCGGCCCGGCGCGCCGGCAGGTCGCACGCAGCCAGCACGACGGCGAGCATCACCATCACGACGGTGCCATAGGTCGGCGCGTCCGTCGGCGTGATCCCGAACAATGCCGTCTCGACGAGGCGTGTCGCGGCAAGTGACAAGACGACGCCAAGGGTCAGTCCCGCGATCCCCAGCCGCGCCCCTTCACCGAGGATCATCTTCAGGATCGCCGCCCGGTGAGCACCCAGCGCCATCCGGACGCCGATCTCGTTCGTCCGCTGCGAGACGACGTAGCCCATGACGCCGTAGATGCCGAGGAGCGCCAGCAGGAGCGCGAGCGCGGCGAAGACCCCGAGCAACAGCATCGCCAGGCGCCGTGGCGCGACGCGGTCCCGCACGACCGCGTCCATCGATCGGACGCGCGACAACGGCCGATCGCGATCGAGGCTCCGCACGATCGCCCCGAGCGATGCGCCCGTGGCCGAAAGATCGCCGTCGGTGCGCGCGACGATCGTCATGTCGGACCAGGCGTCCTGCGCGAGCGGCAGATAGGCGTCCGGGTCCGCCGGCAGATCCGGCCCCGCGTGATGGACGTCGCCCGCGGCCCGAGCGAGGCGCGAAGCCGCCGACCCTTCGAGAGCCTCAGGGTCGGCCTGAGCAACGTCGAAGGACGAGCGAGAGCGAGCGGGGGTGGCCGCCTTCGCCAAGGCTACGGCGAGCGTGGCCGTAGCAATGCGGAGGCCCGGGCCCCGCGAGCGCTGAAAGAAAGATGACGGATGGCCGGACAGCGCGCCGAGGACCGAGGATGGGCTCGTCTGTTACCCTGTTCGATATGGACCTGTTCATCTCGCTTGCGCTCGCGTTCGTCCCGGCTCAGACGCTCAGCCCGGCCCCGTCGTTCGACTACGACCGCAATCGCCCGCTCGGCGTGCAGGACGCGGCGGCGGCGGACCGCACGGGCGTGACGATCCGGCAGATCACGTACGCGACCGTCGATGGAAAACGGAGCGGCGCGACGCTCGTCGTGCCTCCCGCGGCGATCGCCGGACTGCACCCGGCGGTCCTCTTCGTCCATTGGTACGGGCCGCCGAGCTCCTCGTCGAATCGCACGCAGTTCCTGCCCGATGCGATCGAGCTGGCGCGGGGCGGCGCCGTGTCGCTGCTGATCGACACGCCGTGGAGCGAGGAGACCTGGTTCCCGAAGCGCGACGGCGATCGTGATTACGACTTCTCCGTCGCCGAGGTCAAGGAGCTCCGGCGCGCACTCGACGTGCTGCTCGATCGACCCGGCGTCGATCGCGGCCGCGTCGCCTGCGTCGGCCATGATTTCGGCGCGATGTACGGCGCGCTCGCGGCCGCCGCCGACACTCGCATCACCCACCTCGTCTACATCGCCGGGACGCGATCCTTCAGCGACTGGTTCCTGTTCACGCCGAAGCGTGAAGGGGCGGCGCGCGATGCGTTCATCGCCCGGCTCGCGCCGCTCGACCCGATCCGGCATCTGCCGAAGATCGCGCCGCGCCCGATCCTCATGCAATTCGGCACGAAAGACCGGTTCGTGTCGAACGACGCGGCGTCGGCGCAGGCGGACGCGGTGACGGGCCCCAAAACCGTGAAGACCTACGAGGCCGAGCACGAGCTGACCGCCGCGGCCATGCGCGACAGGATCGAATGGCTGAACACACAGTTGAAGCTTGGAAGATGAACGGCAATCCATTCTCCGAACAGACTCTTCGCTTCCTTCGTTCAATCAAGCGCAACAACAATCGCGAGTGGTTCAAGGCGCGGCGCGACGAATACGGGCGTCACGTCCGCGAGCCGATGACGACGGTCGTCGAGCGCCTGGCGGTCGACTTCCCCCGGTTCGCGCCGGAATTGGTCGCGGCGCCGAAGCTGTCGTTGTACCGGATTTATCGCGACACGCGCTTCAGCGACGACAAGAAGCCGCTCAAGACGCACGCGGCCGCCGTCTTCCCGTGGCGCGGGCTGCCCAGGCATGAAGGCGCGGGCCTGTACTTCGAGGTCGCGCCGGGATGGGTGTGGATGGGGGGCGGCATGTACGCGCCGCAGCCGCCGGACCTGCTACTCGTGCGCCAGCACATCGCCGACACGTGGCCCGAGGTGCACACGCTGGTGCGGCGCCCCGCGTTCCGCCGTCACGTCGGCAACGTGGACGGCGAATGCCTGACCCGCGTGCCGCGCGGCTTCCCGGCCAATCATCCCGCCGCCGAGTACCTGCGGCACCGCCAGTTCATCGCCGGCCGCGAGTTGCCCGCCGAATTCGCGCACAGCCGCGAGTTCTATCCGACGCTGCTGTCGGTGTTCCGCGCGGTGATGCCGCTGGTCCGGTTCCTGAACGAGCCGCTGGTGAATTCCCGAATTGGTGAATTCGTGAATTCGTGAATTCGTGAAAGATCTTCAATTCACCAATTCACCAATTCCAACTCACCAATTCATGAATCCACCGATTCACCAATCAGTACCGATAGTGCTCCGGCTTGTACGGCCCCTCTACCGGCACGCCGATGTACTCCGCCTGATCCGGACGCAGCGTCGTCAGCTTCACCCCGAGATGATCGAGGTGCAGCCGCGCGACCTCCTCGTCGAGGCGCTTCGGCAGGATGTAGACCGCCTTCTCGTACTTCTCGTTGTGCTCGTGCAGCTCGAGCTGCGCGATCACCTGGTTCGTGAACGACGCGGACATCACGAAGCTCGGATGTCCCGTCGCGCACCCGAGGTTCAGCAGGCGTCCCTCGGCAAGGATCAGCACGCTGTGGCCGTCCGGGAAGCGGAACTCGTCGTACTGCGGCTTGATGGTGATTCGCTCGATGCCGCGCTTCTTCAGCCCGGCCATGTCGATCTCGTTGTCGAAGTGGCCGATGTTGCCGACGATCGCGTTGTGCTTCATCCGCGCCATGTGATCGACGCTGATGATGTTCACGTTGCCGGTCGCCGTCACGAAGATGTCCGCCGTCTCCACGACGTCGTCGACCGTCTTGACTTCGAAGCCTTCCATCGCGGCCTGCAGCGCGCAGATGGGATCGATCTCCGCGATGATCACGCGGCAGCCCTGGCCGCGCAGCGCCTGCGCGCAGCCCTTCCCTACCTCGCCGTAACCCGCCACGAAGGCGACCTTGCCCCCGAGCATGACGTCGGTCGCGCGGTTGAGGCCGTCGATCAGTGAATGGCGGCAGCCGTAGATGTTGTCGAACTTGCTCTTGGTAACCGAGTCGTTGACGTTGATCGCGGGGAACAGGAGCGTGCCCGCCTCCATCATCTGATACAGCCGGTGCACGCCCGTCGTCGTCTCTTCGCTGACGCCGCGGATGCCGGCCGCGACCTTCGTCCACCGCTGCGGGTTCTCTGCGAGCTCCTTGCGCAGCAGCTCGAGGATGACGCCCCACTCCTCGGGATCCTTGTCCGGATCGAAGTCCGGCACCTTCTTCGCCTTTTCGAACTCGACCCCTTTGTGCAAGAGCAACGTCGCGTCGCCGCCGTCGTCGACGATCTGCGACGGGCCGCCGCCGTCGGGCCACATCAGCGCCTCGCTCGTGCACCACCAGTACTCCTCGAGCGTTTCCCCTTTCCAGGCGAACACCGGCGTCCCTCTGGGATCCTTCGGTGTGCCACCGGTTTCGGGACGGCCGACGACGACCGCGGCGGCCGCCTGGTCCTGCGTCGAGAAAATATTGCAGGACACCCAGCGCACGTCGGCGCCGAGTTCGGTCAGCGTTTCGATCAACACCGCGGTCTGCACCGTCATGTGGAGGCTGCCCATGACCCGCGCTCCCGCGAGCGGACGCTTGTCCTTGTAACGCGCGCGGAGCGCCATCAGGCCCGGCATCTCGTGCTCGGCCAGACGGATCTCCTTGCGCCCCAGTTCGGCGAGCGCGAGGTCCTTGACCTTGTAGGGGACACGGCCGGCTTTCGCCGCGGCCTCGAACGCATGCAGTTCACGAACGGCGGTACTCATTGATCGCTCCTGTAGCGCGGGGGGTTCAGCCCCGCGGCTCCAACGAATCTTTGACGGCCGAGGCCACGAACAATGCAGGGCCTTTCGCTTCCGTGTCAATTGGCAGGGAGACGACGTGCGTGTTCACGAACCCCGCGTCCTTCAGCAGCCGTCCCACCTGGTCGTCGGCGAACCCCAGCCACACATGTCCCATCTGCTTCTTATACTCCTCGCGGTCGTGCGGCAACATATCGCAGATGACGATGCGGCCTCCGGGTCGCAGCACACGGGCGGCGTCGCGCAGCACGCCCCCGGGATCGGGGACGTGGTGCAGCACGAGCATCGCAAACGCCGCATCCAGTTCGCCGTCCTCAATCGGGAGCGACGCGAGATCGCCCCGGCGCACATCGACGTTCGAGTGACTCTTCAACCGGCGCCGCGCCGCCTGCAGCATCTCGCCGCTGCGATCGACGGCAATCACGTTCGAGACGAACGGCGCGATCGCGGCACTCGTCGCGCCCGTCCCGCATCCCAGGTCGCCGATGGTCCACGACGGATCGAGGAGCGCGGGGATCGCGTGCAGCACCAGCCCGCGCCCGAACAGCTCGTCACGAAGTTGATCCCACTGCCCCGCCGCGCTGGCGAAGAACTGCTCCGACTTCGACTGGCGCCGCGCGAGGACGCCGCTCAGCCGCCGCGCGTCCTGATCCGCGCCCGGCGTTCCCGCCACCTGGTCGCGGAGCAGCGACCAGAGACGCCGCGTCGCCGCGTCGCGGGCGTCGAGCGCGAGCGTGTAGTAGCGGCTCGTGCCGTCGCGCCGCGACCCCACCCAGCTCGCGCCGGCGAGCGTCTTGAGGTGGCGGCTCACGGTTGACTGCGGGAGCTGCAGGACCGCGCAGATCTCCGTCACGGTCAGCTCGTGGCGCTCGAGCAGCAGCAGCATCCGGCTTCGCGTGGCATCCGCCAGCGTCGTCAGATCGTCGAAAATCGCCGCCGTTGCGGTCACCGGCTATCCATCCGTATATCCGGATTAAGTGTTTATTATCATATGCGGTTTGTCAAGGAAAAACGAGGAGGCGGGCAGGGCTGCTCGTGATCATCGCCGCAGCACCCGTCCCGGGAGCGCGCTCGTGAACTTGCCGTCGTCCAGCACGACGACGCCGTTCACCAGCACGTACGAGACGCCGGCAGCGAGCTGCTGCGGCTCCGTGTAGGTCGCGCGATCCTCGATACGATCCGGGTCGAAGACGACGAGATCGGCGAAGGCGCCGGGCCGCAACGCGCCGCGATCGGGAATGCCGAACACCGCCGCCGGAAGGCTCGTCATCGAGCGGACCGCGAACTCCAGTCCGACGACGTGGCGCTGGCGCACATAGACCGCGAGCCGCCGCGCAAATGCGCCGTAGTCGCGGGGATGCGGCCGGCCGGCGCCCGGCTCCACGAGGCCGCCGTCGCTCGAGGCCATCGTGTACGGCTGGGTCATGATCGCGTCGATGTCCGCCGCGGACATGTTGAACGACACGATCGACGCGCTCCCCTGCGCGATGAGATCGAGCGCCGTCCGCTCGGGAGACGTCCCGCGCGCCCTCGCGATTTCCGACAACGTCTTGCCCTCGAGCGAACGATCCGGTTTGAAGAACGCGATCAGGATGGAGTCAGGTCCGCCGCGTCGTTTCAGATTGTCGCGGACGATCGCTTCGTCGGGTCCCGCACCGAGCGGCAACAGTGCCGCACGAAGACTCGTCGATGAAGCGTCGTAGGGATATTGGTCCGCGAACACCTGAACGCCGCGCCCTCGAGCAGAGTCGATGTTCGCGATCATGCGCGACGAAAGGCCCCAGCTCTCGGGCCCGAGCGCTTTCATGTGGCTCACGATGCCGATCACGTGCGCCTGTTCGGCGATCCCGATCACCTCGTCCGCCGCCGCGACGACGCCGATGTTGTAGTTCCCTTCGTCGCGGATGTGACTCGTATAAAGACCGCCCGCCTCTCCCGCGGCCTTCGCGAGGGCGATGACCTCGTCGGTTTTCGAATAGCTGCCGGGAACGTAAAAGAGACCGCTCGAGAGACCGAAGGCGCCGTCGCGCATGCCGCGGCGCACCAGTTCGATCATCCGGTCCAGCTCCTGCGTTGTCGGCTCGCGGTTCGCGTCCCCCATGACGGCGCGCCGCACGGACCCGTGTCCGATCAGCAGCGCGACGTTCGGTCCGATGCCCCCTTTCTCGAGCGTCGCGCGCTGCGCGGCGAGATCGACGGGACCGCCGCCGTCAGGGTTGGCGACGAAGGTCGTGACGCCTTGCGCGAGAAGCGGCTGCGCCTGACGCAGCGGCGGGTGCACGATGCCGTCCGCGGCGTGCGAGTGGACGTCGACGAACCCGGGCGTCACGAGCTGATCGCGCGCGTCGATGATGCGCGCGGCGGTTGCGGCGTCCAGCCGGCCGACGGCGGCGATGCGATCGCCGGAGACGCCGACGTCCGCGCGGAGCCAGGGGTTGCCGCTGCCGTCCATCACGCGCGCGTGGCGGATCAGCACGTCGAAGCGCGACGGCTGAGCCGGCTGCAGCGTCAGCGTCACACCGATGGCGGCAATGACTCCGATCCAGACACGGTGCATCGCGGACATTTTACGGTGGCTGTCACCTTCCCGGGCACGCATCGTGCACCAACGGATCCTGGAGGACATCGATTCATATGGCGGAGCCATCCAAGAATCTCATCGTCTCTCGCGGGCAACCCAGCGTCTGGGATCGCCACGCGACGACCGCGATCGCCGACTACGATCAGCAGCGGTGGCTCGCCGCCGCGTGGGGCTGCGCGCTGACGATGATCGGCGCGCGCAAGGGCGGATTCGCCGGCGGCCTGCTCGCGACCCTCGGCGCGACGATCGCCATCCGGGCCGCCATGGGTCGTCACGACTTCACGATGGCGCGGCATTGGATCGACGGTGCGCTCAAGGATCGCGGCTGGCGCCCAACCGACATCGTCGACGACTCGTCCGCCGAATCGTTTCCGGCGAGCGACGCGCCGTCGTGGACGCCGACCGCCGGCGCGACAACGACGCGATGAAGGAGTGCTGGGGGCCCCCAGCACCAATGAAGGAGAGTCCTGTGAGCTACATGGATCTGACATTCCCCGAGGACCGCCGCGAGGCGGACGTCCGATCCGGGCGCAATGTGGGCGACGTCGAGCGATGGACGTCGGTAGCGGCGGGCGCCGGGCTGGCGATGTACGGGCTGTCGCGGCGTGGCCCTGCGGGCTGGATCGCGGTGGGTGTCGGCGCCGTGCTCGTCAGACGCGGGCTCACCGGCCAGTGCGAGATCTATCGAGCGCTCGGCATGGACACGTCCGCGTCGCGCGACGACACGCGCCGCGCGCTCGGCGGCCCCGCGGGCGTGAACGTGACGGAGGCCGTTACCATCGCGCGGCCGATCGAAGAGCTGTACCGCTTCTGGCGCAACCTGGAAAACCTCCCGCGCCTCATGCAGCACCTCGAGTCCGTCGAGCGCATGACCGATACCCTCTCGCACTGGCGCGCGAGAGGGCCGGCGGGAACGACGCTCGAATGGGACGCGGAGATCATCAACGAGGTGCCGAACACGGTGATCGGATGGCGGTCGCTCGAAGGAGCGGACGTCGTCAGCGCCGGCTCGGTGAACTTCGACGCGGAAGGCGATGGCCGCACGCGCGTAACCGTGCGTCTGCAGTACAGCCCGCCCGGAGGCAAGGCGGGCGCGGCGCTCGCGAAATTCTTCGGCGGCGACGCCGCCACCGAGATCCGCGAGGACCTGCAGCGGTTCAAGGAGCAGGTGGAACCGGCACACACGGAATCGTGAATTGCTGACAAATCAGCATTTCAGACTTCATTATTCGCTGTTGCCGCATGATTCGTGAGGGTCGTGGCGAGCGATGAGGGTCGTGGCGAGCGACGGCGCCCAGCGCGATTCGCTTTCCCGGCCTCTCTTGATTTGATCCCCGGACATGTCGGTCGGCGCCGGCAGCAGGCGCGTGACGAGCATCATCGCGCGCGCGACGGCGGCCGGCACCGCGGCGTTCGCGATCGCGGCCAGTCGCGCCTGCAGCGTAATCGTCAGCTCGGGATCGCCGTGCCGGCAGGCGTCGAGGATTTGCCGCGCGGCGGATTGCGCGCTCGTCGTGAGCCCCGGCAGCGAATCGGAAATGGCGAACCACGCGTACTCCGCCTCGTGGTTCCCCTTCACGTGCGCGTTCGGCGGCGACCCGGTCCGCATGAGGCCCGGGCAGACCGTCGTCACGCGGATGCCGTACTTGTCCAGTTCGGTGCGCGCGGCATCCGACAGGCCGACCAGCGCGAACTTGCTGGCGCAGTACGGCCCGAGGTGCGGCACCGCGATGCGCCCGCCGAGCGACGAGATGTTGACGATCCGGCCGAACCCGCGGCCGCGCATGATCGGGATGGCTTCCAGGATCAGGTGCAGCGGCCCCCAGAAATGCGTCGCCATCGCGTTGTCGAAGTCCTCGTGGGTCATGTGCTCGAACGGCCCCACCTGGATGACGCCGGCGTTGTTCACGAGGACGTCGATCGCGCGCCACTGATCGACGATGGTGTCGACCGCGGCGCGTACGTCGGCACGCCGTCGGACGTCGCAGCGCAGCGCGAGGACCGATGCGCCACGGGCCTCGAGGTCGATACGCGCGCGGTCCAGCTCGTTGATGTCGCGCGCGAGCAGACACACGCGCGCCCCTTCGTCGGCGAACATGCGCGCCATGACGAGACCGAGTCCGCGCGAGCCGCCGGTGATGACGACCACCCGGCCCGCGAACGAGATTCGCCGGCGCGCGCGCGCGAGCCGCACGCCGATGAGCGCCGCGCCCGCACCGGCCGCCAGGCCAAGCGCGAGCATGTGCTGTCGGTTCATCAGCCCACCTCCAACAGGCGCCGCAGCGTGACCGCGTCGCGCGGCGCATGTCCTCCTACGTCGTGGTTGAAATACGCATACACGTCAGACGAGCCGTCGCGCTGCGCGTTCAGCCACTCCGCCCAGCTTCGCAGCCGATCTACCGCATAGCCTCCGCCGTACTTCGACGTCGCGCCATGGAACCGGACGTAGACGAACGGTCCCACGCGCTCGCGCGCGGTCGCGGATCCCGGCATGTCGTGCAGGCAGAGTGCGACGCCGCGCCGATCGAG
>QHWR01000071.1:28926-37308 GCA_003223835.1 Acidobacteriota bacterium
ACTGCCGCAGGCGATCGAGGTTCAGCTTCCAGCCGGGGGGCAGTTGGTACAGCACGGGCCCGAGATGACGGCCCAGCGCCCGCATCCGGCTGAACAATCGCTCGAGCGGTTCTTCCGGCTCTTTCAGCTTCTTCATATGCGTCAGGAACCGGCTGGCCTTCACCGCGAACTCGAAGCGCCTCGGCGCGCGCCGCGCCCAGGCCGCGAACGTGGCGCGTTCCGGGAGCCGGTAGAAGCTGTTATTGATCTCCACCGTATCGAAGACCGACGCATAATGTTCGAACCATTTCGCGCGAGGCACGGCCTCTGCGTAAAAATTTCCTCGCCAGTGTTTGTATTCCCAGCCCGAACAGCCGACCCGCGCGCGTCCCCGGGCCATCCAGGTCGATTCGAGCAACGGCCGTGCCGGAACGCGAATGCTGGATGCCAAAATGCTCAATGCCAAAAGCACGATCGTGACGTCGTGCTACGGTCGAGCAGGCAGCGGCGCGACGGCAGGCTCTTTTGGCATTTGACATTTCGCATCTGGCATTTGCCATTAGCATTGGCCCGTGACCATCACCTACGCCGACTTCGAACGCGTGGACATCCGGATCGGCCGGATCGTGCGTGTCGATCCGTTTCCGGAAGCGCGCAAACCGGCTTACAAGTTGGTGATCGATTTTGGCGGCGAGATCGGGATGAAGAAATCCTCGGCGCAGGCGACGAACCACTATCGTCCGGAGGCGCTGCAAGGACGGCTGGTGCTCGCCGTCGTCAACTTTCCGCCCAAGCAGATCGGTCCCTACATGTCAGAGGTACTCACGCTCGGGGTTCCAGGCGCCGATGGTGCCGTCGTCCTCGTCGGTCCCGATCGGGACGTGCCCTTAGGCGGCCGACTGTTCTAGCCACCTACCTTCGCGGCCGCTGAAAGCCGCCCTGCGCCGTGCGCGCGAGGAATCCTTCCAGCACCAGGCCGTTCAGAATCCGGTCCACGGTGTCCCGATCCAGCTCGAAGAGCAGGCGCGCCTGCTCCGAGGTGAGCGCGAGTCCCGGCAGCGCGGCGAACTCGTCGCGGATCCGGCTGACGATGGACGCACGCGCGACCGGATCGCGGCGGTCGAGGCCGACGCGGCGCGCCTCGGACCTGACGGTGTCGGCGGGCATCTTCGGCGCCATTCGCAGCGGGATATGCGCAGGCCGTCCGAGGGCCGCCTTCACTTCACGGAGCACGGCGTGCGGCAGGCACGGCTTCAAGAGCACGCGTTCCACGCCGGCGGCGAGGGCGCGTTCCCCGAGATCCGGCGTCGCGTACCCGGTGATGAGCAGGATGCGGATCGCGGCGGTGCGTCCATCCGCCTTGAGGCGTCTCGCCACAGTGAGGCCGTCCAGATCGGGAAGGACGAGGTCGGTCAGGAGGACGTCGGGCAGAATCTCGAGCGCCGAAATGAGGGCCTGCACGCCGGTCTCGGCCTCCGCCGTGCGATAGCCGCTGGTGTCGAAGCACGCCCGATACAGCTCGCGGGTGTCGCGATCGTCGTCGGCGACGAGCACGAACCGGCTTCGGCGCTGCAGCTCCGGCATCATTGAAGGGCCTCGGAACCGCCGTGGCCAGGTCAGCGCTCGTCGCGGGACCTGCGTTCGTCGCCGGCGTAACTGGCGGCGCCGTTTTCGCTCAGCTCGCGTTCGGCGGCGTACCAGTCGTCCTGGTCCTGACCGTCATTCCCGCCGCGAGCCAGATAGAGTTCGTAGGCACGCTGCGCAATGCGGTCGCGGTTCACGGGCGGGTAACCCTCAGGCGTCGTCGTGCCCGTGTCGGGAAGCGGGGTGTCAACGGGGCTCAGCCCGGACACAGCGCCGCTGTCGGTTCTTCGTCTTCCTTTAGCCATAATCAAATCATCCGCAACACATATGCCAAGCCGCGCCGTTCAGTTAGCCCGTGGATGGGACGGCGTTGCCGGGCTGGGCGATACGTTTCCATACGAGAACAGCCTGTCGGGGCTACAGCGGGCCGTGCCGTTCAATTCGCTGCGGCAACCTCTCGCTGTTCGTGGGGGTGCAACAGCCACCGCAGCGTGGAATCGGAATCCGCGCTGACGCGGGCGACAACGTCGAGGGGGGCGCGTTCCCGCGGACGCAGGCGCAGGTTCAGATCCAACGATCCGCCGTCGCGCGCGAGGCTCTCGATATAGCGGAGGAAGCGGTTCCGTTCCTCGCACACGAAGACGCTCAGGACTTTCCCGACGAGGAACCGCTGGCTCACATTGAACAGGTCGGACGCGGCGCGGTTGGCTTCGAGGATGGCCGAGTCGCCGGCGGTGAGCAGGCAGGGGTCCGGCAGCACGTTGAACAAGCGCCAGTATTTGTCACGTTCGGCCATGAGCTCGGCGCGCAACGCCTCCATGCGATCGACCTGCGCCTGTGTCTGCTCCTGCATGAGCCGAAGCTCGTCCAGCGACTGCTCGAGGTCGCGCAGCGCGCGCTCGAACAGCTGAGGTTTCACGTGCGGATCGACATTCGCACGTTCCCGAAGGGTCGCGGCGCGCCGGATCGCGGTGACCAGCTGTAATGAAAAGACCTCTGAACTCACAAGGCACCTGCTTCCGGGAACCCGCAGCGGAACCGTTATTATATGCCATTCGGCGGGCCGCGCCTCAGGTAGAATATGTGATTCATCTCGACAACCCATGGTCCTCCGGTTTCACGCACCGTCGGAGCAGACCGCGACCCGCCTGAAAGATCGGTTTGCCGCGGCGCAGGCGGCGGTCGCGGCCGCGCGCGATCGGGCGGAGCGCGCGGTCGCCCGCGCGGACGCGTTGCGGACGCTGATGCGCGCCAGGGCCGAGCACCGATCCGTGGGTGACGAACACGGCCGGGCGCTATGGGCGGACGCCGTCAACGAAGTCGCACGGGCGGCGGGGGAGCGCGACCGCGCTTTCGCCGTGTTGTCCCACGAACTGCGGCAGGCGGTCGGGGCGGCGCTGACCGCGCTGCGCGTATCCAGCCTGGCGCCTGAGGCCGAAATGGTGGAGCGCGCGCGCGGCGTCCTCGAGCGCCAGCTCCTGCACCTCTCGCGCATCGTCGAAGACATGATCGACTACTCGCGGCTGTCGCTCCATTCAGCGGCGCTGCGGCTCGAACGCGTGCCGCTGGACGAGGTGATCGCCGTAGCCGCCGAAGGCGTGCGTGACGCCGCCGAGGGCCGGGGGCAGCAGCTGTCGATCGAGCACGCGGCTGAGCCCGTGTGGCTGGTCGCCGACCGGACGCGCCTGCAGCAGGTGTTCTCGAATCTGCTCTGGAACGCGGTGCGCTACACGCCGAACGACGGCGCCATTCGCGTGGCGCTCGAGGCGAAGGAAGACGGGGCGGTCGTCACGGTCAGCGACAACGGCCGGGGGATTGCCGCCGACGAAGTCCCGATCATCTTCGAGCCCTTTGTGCGCGGGACCGCGGGAGAGGACGGCGGCCTCGGGGTCGGCCTCGCGCTGGTCAAACAGATCGTCGAACTGCACGGCGGTACGATCCGCGCCGAGAGCGCCGGCAGCGGCCTGGGCAGCGTGTTTACCGTCACGCTGCCACGCCGGGCGGAATAGCGCGGCGCGGCGGCCGCGCGTGGTACATTGCACGTTCATGCCGCACGCGGCCGAGAGCACGGCGTTCGAACAGATCCTCGACTACCTGCGGCAGACGCGGGGGTTCGATTTCACCTCGTACAAGCGCACGAGCCTGATGCGCCGCGTGCGCAGGCGGATGCAGATCGTCGAGATCGGCACGTTCGAGGCATATCTGGACCACCTGCAGGTCCATCCGGACGAGTTCATTCCCCTCTTCAATACGATTCTGATCAACGTCTCCGGATTCTTCCGCGATCCCGAGGTGTGGGACGTGGTGCGGACGACCGTCATTCCCGCCATCGCGCCGCCGGACGGCGGCGCACCGGTTCGGATCTGGAGCGCGGGCTGCGCCGGGGGTCAGGAAGCGTACACGGTCGCGATGCTGCTCGCCGAAGCGCTCGGCGTGGACGGGTTCCGCGAGCGCGTGAAGATCTACGCGACCGATGTGGACGAAGAGGGACTGGTGGAGGCGCGCCGCGCGGTCTTTGACGAGAAGCAGCTCGAGGCGGTGCCGAGCGGGTTCGTGGACAAGTACTTCGATAGCAGCGGCGACCTGCACACCGTGACGCGTGACGTGCGCCGCGCCGTGATCTTCGGCCGCCACGACCTCATTCAGGACGCGCCGATCTCCCGGATCGATCTGTTGCTGTGCCGCAATACGCTGATGTACTTCAACTCCGAGGCGCAGGGCCGCATCATGGCGCGGTTCTCGTTTTCGGTGAATCCCGGCGGCTTTCTGATGCTCGGCCGCGCGGAGATGCTCTTCAGTCACGCGACGCTGTTCGCGGCGCTCGATCTCAAACGCCGGCTGTTCAGAAGCGTGTCGAAGCGTCACCAGCCCGGCCGGACGTTACCCGGCGGGGACGCGCGGGAGGATTCTGTGGCGCAGGATACCCACGAGGCGCGGCTGCGCGAAGCGGCATTCGACCTCTCTGCCGATCCGCAGATCATTCTCGACGCCGCGGGGACGCTCATCTGGGTCAACGCCGCCGCCCGCCGGGTCTTCGGCCTCACGCCGATCCACCTTGGGGCGCCGCTGCGGGACGTCGAGATCTCCTACCGGCCCGCGGATCTGCGCAGCGGCTTCGATCGGCTGCGGGAAGATCGGCGCGAAATCACGCTCAACGCCGTGCCCTGGGAACGAGCGGGCGGGGTGCGTTTTTTCGACGTCGTCTTCACGCCGCTGCTCGACGACAGCCGGGCGCTGCTCGGCGCACGCGTCGCCTTCGTCGACGTCACCGCGCTCAAGAACGTGCAGGACGAACTCGAGCAGTCGAAGCAGGAGCTTGAAACCGCGTTCGAGGAACTGCAGTCCACGAACGAGGAGCTGGAAACGACGAACGAGGAGCTCCAGTCGACGGTGGAGGAGCTGGAAACGACCAACGAGGAGCTCCAGTCCACCAACGAGGAACTGGAGACGATGAACGAAGAGCTGCAGTCCACGAACGAAGAGCTGCAGACGATGAACGACGAGCTGCGCAATCGCAGCGGCGACCTGAATGCGGCGAACGCGTTTCTCGAATCGGTCTTCACCAGCCTGCAGTCCGCCGTCGTCGTGCTCGATCCGGAGTTCCGCATTCTGGTGTGGAACGTGGGCGCGACCGAGTTGTGGGGTGTGCGGCCGGACGAAGCGGAGCGAACGTCCTTCTTCGCGCTCGACATCGGGCTGCCGGTGAAGGACCTGCATCAGCCGATTCGTGACGTCCTGAGCGGAGCGGCCGGACAGCGTCAGTTGAAGCTCGCCGCGACGAGCCGGCGCGGCAAGGCGATAACGTGTCAGGTGACCGTCGTCCCGCTGCTCGGGGGCGATCAGCAGACCAAGGGCGTCATCGTGTTGATGGAGACCGGCGGGTAACCGCCGCTCGATGGTGGGGAGATCCGGTGACCGCGGACAGGAAACAGGTCGCCGCGCGTAGACGCGATGCGCTGTTGTTGATCGAGCGCGCGAGGGACGCCTGCCGGACGGCGCGCCTGCTCGTCCTGCGCGCGAGACATCTGGTCGGAAATTCGCGCTGTCAGCGATGCGGCGTCCCGCTGATCATTTCCCCGGGATCGCGGCCGGACGAGCTGTTGTGCGAGGTGTGCCGCGCGCTGCTGCTCAGTCCGCCCGATCGGCGATCGGCACGTTGATCGCGCCGCCCGGTCCCTGCACTCCCTCACCGTCCGGCACTGCTCGCCTCCACCTCGGCGTCGCGCGCGCGCTGATCGAACGCCCGCGCGACCCAATGATGCTCGCGGTGGCGGGCGCGATCCGCGAGACGGGACGTCAGCGCCACGCGCTCTTCGAGCGTCCGCAGCGCAATCCACAGCGCACGATCCACTTCGTCGGTCTGCGCCGCGAGCATGCTCTCGGCGGAATACACGTGACCCACGCGACAGCGGAACCGCAGGATGCTCTCCTCGTCCGCCTCCCACAACGTGCCATGGCACTCGGGGCACGTCAGCACAGAAACCCTGCCGGGGCGATCCTTGGGCTCGAGCGCCAGCGGCATCTGTCCGAGATCCGGCTCCATCGGCTGGAGGTGCGCGGACGATTCGTGTGCGTGCACCGGCGCCGCGATTTCCTGTGTGAGCGCGGTGATCATCACCGGAATGTCGCGCAGCGGCAACACATGATCGACGGACACGGCCGCGATCGCGCTGCGCGGCATCCCCGGCGCAAACGCTTCATCCGGATCCTGCACGATGGCGACGCCGCCGGCGCTCTTGATTGCGGCGAGGCCGGCGGTCCCGTCATCCAGGTTGCCCGTCAGGATGACACCGACGACGCGCGGTCCGTACGCGCGGGCCGCCGATCGGAAGAGCGGATCGACCGCCGGACGCACGCCGTTCTCGGCGGCGCTGTGCACGATGCGCACGACCCCGCCCTCGAGCACCATGTGGTGATCGGGCATCGCGACGTAGATGCGTCCGTACTGCAGCGATTCCCCATCGGCCGGCTGCGCCGCCGGCAGACCGCCGAGACGGGTGAGAATCTCCGCCAGCATGCTGCGCCCTCGCGACATGTGGAGGACGACGAACACGGACGCGTGCAAATCGCGCGGTAGCTCCGCGATCACGCTGGTGATCGCCTCGACGCCGCCTGCCGAGGCGCCGATGACGATGATGTCGTGGGTAGCCACAGACCGTTCCGGGCGAAATTCCTGCACGCCATGTGCCGGATCGCGCGGCCTCCCTGCCTCAAGCCTACCTCCGAACCCGCCCGGCGCCAAATGCGCCGAATGCGATCGCGCTTCCGTGGACGGGCTCTTGCATCACGCCGGCTGCAATGGGAGCACCGGGATCACGCATCCTGTTCTTCCCGCTCGCCGGCTTTCTCGCTGTCGGCGCCGCCTGCCAGAAGAACCAACCGGGTCCCCCACCGCCCGACTCCGCGCGCCCGCTGAGCGGAACCGTCACCGACACTGACCTGACGAAACTGCAGCAGGACGACGGCCAGTGGGTGATGCCCGCCAAGAACTACGCGAGCACGCGATTCAGCGGCTTGAATGAGATCAATACGTCAAACGTCAAACGGCTCGGCGTGAGCTGGACGTTTTCCACTGGTGTGACCGCCGGCCACGAAGGGGCGCCCCTCGTCGTCGCCGACACGATGTATCTCGTCACGCCGTGGCCCAACATTCTTTATGCGTTCGACCTGACGAAGCCGGGCGCGCCCGTGAAGTGGTCGTACGACCCGAAAACCCTCGGCGCCGCCAAGGGGGTCGCCTGCTGCGACATGGTGAACCGCGGCGCGGCGTGGTTCAACGGCCGCATCTTCTTCAACACCCTCGACGGCCGCACGATTGCCGTCGACGCGGAGACCGGCCAGCCGCGCTGGACGACGCAGCTCGCCGACATCAACCGAGGCGAGACGATGACGATGGCGCCGCTCGTCGTCAAGGGGAAGGTCCTCGTCGGCGACAGCGGCGGTGAGTTCGGGGTGCGCGGCTGGCTGACCGCGCTCGACGCCGGCGACGGCGGCATCGCGTGGCGCGCTTACAGCACCGGTCCCGACAAGGACGTTCTCATCGGGTCCAGCTACAAGCCCTTCTATGCGAGCGATCGCGGCACCGACCTCGGTCTGACGACGTGGCCCGGTGACGCGTGGAGGATCGGCGGCGGAACCGTGTGGGGCTGGATCTCGTACGACCCGGATCTGGACCTCATTTATTACGGCACCGCGAACCCCGGTCCGTGGAATCCCGACCAGCGTCCCGGCGACAACAAGTGGACCGCGGGCATGTTCGCGCGGTCGCCGGCCGACGGTCAGGCGCGGTGGTTCTACCAGACGAGCCCGCACGACCTCTTCGATCACGACGGCGTCAACGAGCTGGTGCTCGCCGACCTGCGCATCGGCGATGCCACGAGAAAAGTGCTGATGCGCGCCGATCGCAACGGCCTCTTCTACGTGATCGATCGGACGAGCGGCGAGGTGCTCTCGGCAGCGCCGTTCGTGCCGGTGACGACGATCCGCGGCGTGGACATGAAGACGGGCCGGCTGATCGAGGTCCCCGAGAAAGCGATCAAGGCCGGCGTCGTAACGCGTGACATCTGTCCGCCGGCGCCCGGCGGCCAGGACTGGCAGCCGATGGCCTTCTCGCCGGCGACGGGCCTCGTCTACATCCCGCACCAGAACCTCTGCGAGGACGGCGAGGGCATGCAGGTCAGCTACATCGCGGGCACGCCGTACGTCGGCGCGAGCGTCGTTTTCAAGCCCGGGCCCGGCGGCAACCGCGGCGCGCTGACCGCGTGGGATCCGATCCAGGGAAAACCGGTGTGGGAAGCGAAAGAGAACTTCCCGGTCTGG
>QHWR01000071.1:37403-48443 GCA_003223835.1 Acidobacteriota bacterium
AGCTGCTGTGGCAGTTCAAGACCGGCTCCGGGATCATCGGGCAACCGATCGCGTATCGCGGCCCCGACGGCAAGGAGTACATCGCGGTGCAGTCCGGCATCGGCGGATGGCCCGGGGCGATCGTGTCCCCGGATCTCGACACGCGCGATAAGACCGCCGGCAACGGATGGGGAGGCGTGCTCGCGGATCTCAAACAGGCAACGACGAAGGGCGGGATGCTCTACGTGTTTTCGCTCGGGAGCGGACAGTGAACGCGCGCGCCATGCTCGCGCTCGCCCTGTGTGCCGCCGCAGCGGCGGCGTGCGCGCGGCGGCCCGCACGCACCATCCGCGTCTGCGCCGATCCGAACAACCTCCCGTACTCGAACCGCGAGGAACAGGGATTCGAGAATCGCATCGCGTCGCTGCTGGCGGCGGACCGTCACGCGACGCTCGAATACACGTGGTGGGCGCAGCGCCGCGGGTTCGTGCGCAACACCCTCAAGGCGAACGCGTGTGACGTCGTCATCGGCGTCCCGAGCCGGTTCGAGCCGGCGCTGACGACGAAGCCCTACTACCGGTCGGCGTACGTGTTCGTCACGAAGCGCGATCGCGGGCTGCACCTGCAGTCGTTCGACGATCCGGCGCTCCGCCGGCTGCGGATCGGCGTCCAGATGATCGGCGACGACTTCTCGAACACGCCGCCGGCCCACGCCCTCAGCAACCGCGGGCTCGTGCCCAATGTCGTTGGCTACACGGTGTACGGCGATTAC
The DNA here is from genome assembly GCA_003223835.1 of Acidobacteriota bacterium. GTDB lineage: Bacteria > Acidobacteriota > Vicinamibacteria > Vicinamibacterales > 2-12-FULL-66-21 > Gp6-AA38. The sequence continues at coordinate 38,155 of QHWR01000071.1, forward strand.
GCCGCGCCGCATCCGCTGTCGGGCATCGTGGACGCCGTCGATCGCGGCGAGGTGGACGCCGCCGTCGTATGGGGACCGCAGGCCGGCTACTTCGCGCGGTTCGCGCGCGCGCCGCTCGATCTGACGCCGGTCTCGCCCCGGATGGACACGCCGTCGCTCCCCTTCGCGTTCGACATCTCGATGGGCGTGCGCCGCGGCGACACGGAGCTGCGCGACGAACTGGACGAGTTCCTCGTCCGCCGCCGCGGCGATATCGATTCGATCCTGAGAGCGTTCGGCGTCCCGCGCACCGACGCCGCGACTGAAGGGACGGGGTCGTGACGCGCGCGCTCGTCGCTTCCGCCGGGCTGCTCGTTGCCGTCGTGCTCGCGCAGGCCGGATGCGAACGCGAAACGCGGCACCAGGAGCTGCCCGCGGCCGCGAACCGTGACGTCGGCGTCCGGCTGACGTCGCTCGAGCCGGGCAGTCCTCAGGGCAACCCGCTGGTGACGAGCCCGTACCAGAACAACGCGTGGGGCCTCTCGGAGGGCAAACGGCTGTACGGCGCGTTCAACTGCACGGGCTGCCACGGTCTCGCCGGCGGCGGCGCGATCGGCCCGGCGCTCATGGACGACAAGTGGATCTACGGCAGCCAGCCGGATCAGATCTTCTCGAGCATCTCGCAGGGGCGGCCCGACGGCATGCCGTCGTTCGGCGGCCACATTCCCACGCAGCAGATCTGGCAGCTCGTCGCGTACGTCGAGTCGATGTCGGGACAGGTGCCGCAGGATGCGGCGCCGAGCCGCAGCGACGCGCAGAGCGTCGCGAAACCCGAGTCCCGCATCGAACGCGAGCCGGCGCGGCAAACGGGGCATCGCTGATGCCCTCGGCGATCCAGTCCGCGCTCCAGCCCGCCGGGATCGAGGCGCTCCGCATCGTCCACCTCTGGTGGATCTTCTTCTGGGTCTGCACGGTCGTGTGGGTGCTCGTCGCGGGCGCCACGCTGATGGCGGTGGCGAGCGGGCGGCGCGGAACATCGGCCGGTGTGAACGAGCGCCGCGTGACCGGAACCGTCGCCGCCGCGACGGCGGTCAGCACCGTGGCGCTCCTGATTCTGCTCACGACGAGCGTCGTCACCGACCGCGTCAATGCCTCGCTCGACACCACCAACGCGCTGCAGCTCCAGATCACGGGCTGGCAATGGTGGTGGGACGTTCAGTACACGAATCCGCAAGCGTCGCTGAACGTGGTCACCGCGAACGAGATCCATATCCCCGTGGGGCGTCCGATCCGCGTCACGCTCCTCAGCGGCGACGTCATCCACAGTTTGTGGATCCCGCCGCTGAACGGGAAGACGGATCTCATTCCGGGGCGCGCGAACGAAATCTGGTTCATCGCGGATCGACCGGGCGTCTACCGCGGCCAGTGCGCCGAATTCTGCGGCACGCAGCACGCGAAGATGGCGCTGACCGTCCTGGCGGAGCCGGAGGATCAGTTCCAGCGCTGGCTCACGGCGCAGCGGTCGCCGGCCGCGAGCCCGACGACGCCGTCCGAGCAGCGGGGGCGCGAGATCGTGGAGCGCGGCCCGTGCGCGATGTGCCACGCGATCCAGGGATCGACGGCGGGCGCGCGCACCGCGCCCGACCTCACGCACATCGCCACGCGCAGCACGATCGGCGCGGGATCCGTTCCGAACACGCGCGGCTATCTCGCCGGCTGGATCGCCGATCCGCAGCACATCAAGCCCGGGAACAAGATGCCGGCGCCCGGTTTGTCGAGCGAGCAGCTTCTGGCCGTCCTCGATTACCTGGAGAGTCTCAAGTGACGCGCCCGCCGGATCAGTGGCGCGCGCGCTTGAGCGAGCGGGATCCGCGGCTGGATGCGCCGGCGCTCGAGCGCGAACGGCGGCATCTCGAGGAAACGTATCGCGTCCCGGGCGGCATCGTCGGCTGGCTCTTGGCGGTGGATCACAAGTCGATCGGCCGCCGGTTCATCGTGACGGCATTCGTCTGGTTCGCGCTCGGGGGCATGCTCGCCGCGCTGATGCGCGTCCAGCTCGCGCGCCCGCAGAACAACATCATCGGACCGGATCTGTACAACCAGATCTTCACGATGCACGGCACGACGATGATGTTCCTGTTCGCCGTGCCGGTGATGCTCGCGATCGGCATTTATCTGGTGCCGTTGATGGTGGGCGCGCGCGAAATCGCGTTTCCACGCCTCGTGGCGTACGGCTACTGGATGCTGCTCTTCGGCGGGATCTTCCTGTACGTGATGTTCATCCTGAACACGGGACCCGACAACGGCTGGTTCAGCTACGTGCCGCTCGCGGGGCCGCAGTACGGAGTCGGGAAGCGCGCCGATGTCTGGGCGCAGCTCATCACGTTCTCGGAGCTGTCGTCGCTCGTGATCGCGACGTCGTTGATCGTCACGATCTTCAAGCTGCGCGCGCCCGGGATGTCGCTCAACCGGATCCCGATGTTCGCGTGGTCGATGCTGGTCGTCTCGTTCATGATTCTCTTCGCGATGCCGGCGGTGATGCTCTCGAGCACCTGCCTGATCCTCGACCGGCTCGTCGGCACGCACTTCTTCAACCAGGCCGAGGGAGGCGACGCGCTGCTCTGGCAGCACCTCTTCTGGTTCTTCGGGCATCCGGAGGTCTACATCATCTTCCTGCCGGCGCTCGGGATGATCTCCCCCATCATCTCGACCTTCTCGCGGCGGCCGGTGTTCGGCTACACGGCGCTCGTGCTGTCGCTGATCGCGACCGCGTTCATCGGCTTCGGCGTGTGGGTCCACCACATGTTCGCGACGGGCCTGCCGCAGTTCAGCCAGAGCTTCTTCACCGCATCGAGCATCATGATCGTCGTGCCGACCGCCGTGCAGATCTTCTGCTGGATCGCGACGGTCTGGACCGCACGCCGCGTCGAGCTGACGACCCCGATGCTGTACGCGCTGTCGTTTTTCTTCATCTTCGTCATCGGCGGGTTGAGCGGCGTCATGATCGCGTCGGGCCCGCTCGACCTGCAGGTCCACGACACCTTCTTCATCGTCGCGCACCTCCACTACGTGCTGATCGGGGGAGCGGTGTTCCCGCTGCTGGGGGGCGTCACGTTCTGGTTCCCGAAGATCACCGGGCGGCTCCTCAGCGAGTCGATCGGGAAGGTGTCGTTCTGGCTGCTGTTCGTGGGGTTCAACCTGACGTTCTTCCCGATGCACCAGCTCGGGCTCTCCGGAATGCCGCGCCGGATCTACACGTATCCGGCGTCCATGGGATGGGGCGGGCTGAATCTCGTGGCGAGCGTCGGCGCCGCGGTGATTGCGCTGTCCCTCCTTATATATATGGTGAACGTCGTCCTGGCGCTGCGCGCCGGCGTTCCCGCGGGGGACAACCCGTGGCAGGCGGCGGACCTCGAGTGGGCGACCACGTCGCCGCCGCCTCCCTACAACTTTCTCCCGTCGCCGACGGTCGGCAGCCGCGATCCGTTGTGGCATTCCGACCTGCCGACGCCGGCGGTCGTCGGGCTGGCGGCGGACAAACGCGAGGTGCTGGTCACGTATCTGCTCGACGCCGAGCCGGACCACCGGTACGAGATGCCCGGACCGTCGATCTGGCCACTCCTCGCCGCGGTTGCGACGACGATCCTGTTCATCTGGTCGATCTTCTCCCCATGGGGCGCCGTGTGGGGCGCGATTCCGGTCTTCATCACGCTCGTCGGATGGTTCTGGCCGAAGCGCGGCAAGCCGCCGCGTGAGCTCCGCGAGGACGCCGCGGCCGGACGGCTGACGCCGACCGCGGTGACGCTGACATGAGCCGCGCGGCGATCGACGTGTCGGCGCTCCCGGAATACGCCTTCGGACATCGCAGCCTGCTGTGGTGGGCGACCTTGTCGATGATCGCGATCGAATCGACGATGTTCGCGCTGCTGGCGGTGTCCTACATCTATTTGAAGGGCCGCGTCGTCCACTGGCCGCCGGCGACGCCGCCGCCGGCGCTGATCTGGGGAACGATCAACACCGTCGTTCTGCTCGTCTCGGCTATCCCGAACGAGCTCACGAAGCGCGCGGCGGAAAAGCTCGACGTGCGCGGCGTGCAGTTCTGGCTGGTCATCTGCATGATCTTCGGGGCGGCGTTCAACGTGATGCGCGTCCTCGAGTTCGGCGCGCTGAACGTGTCGTGGGACACCAACGCGTACGGATCGTTGATCTGGGCGCTGCTCGGGTTTCACACGGCGCACATCCTCACCGACGTCCTCGACACGGGCGTGCTCACCGTGCTGATGTTCACCGGCCCGATTGACGAGCACCGGTTCGTCGATGCGAGCGAGAACGCGATGTACTGGTATTTCGTCGTGATCGTGTGGCTGCCGATCTATGGCCTCATCTACATCGCGCCCCGGATCATCTGATCCGGGCCGTCTCGCGCGGCTGTGGGTCGGCCTGCTCGCGGGTCCGGTCGTGTTCCTGGCGGTGCTCGAAACAAACTACGTCCTCGCCTACGTCGCGTGCGAGCAGCGGCAGGCATGGATGATTCACCTCGCCAGCGCCGCGGCAATCGTGCTCGTCGCGTGCGCGGCGCTCGGCGCCTGGCGCGCCGCGCTGCCGGGGCATGAAGTCGAGCGTCCGACGACGGACCTTGGGGAGACGTCCGCCGACCGCAACCGGTTCATGGCCTACGGCGGCGTCGCGCTCTCCGTATGGTTCATCATCGCGATCCTCGCGCTCGAAATACCGGCGATTGTGTTGCGGCCTTGTCAGTAAGCGCGAGGTCGGGTGAGGTGCTAAGGGTGCCAAGGGTGCTAGGGTGCTAAAGGTGCTGGTGCTAAAGGTGCCAACAGTGCTAACCGTGCAGACCAGTGCAAGACCAGCACCTCTAGCACTTGGACCATCAGCAGTCTTGGCACCGGCACTCTTGGCACCGTTAGCACTGTTAGCACCAGCACCATTAGCACCTGTAGCACCTGTAGCACCTGTAGCACCTCACGATGTTTGGTTTTGGCAGTTCGAGCCTCTCGTCGTCATTCCCCTCCTGTTCACCGCCGCTCTGTACCTGACGGGCTTGATTCGCCTCTGGCGGCACGCGGGCGTGGGGCGCGGCGTGACGGTGTGGCAGGCGCTGTCATTCGCGGCCGGCTGGCTCGTGCTCGTTCTGGCGCTCGATTCGCCGATTGCCGCCGTCTCCGAGATCCTGTTTTCGATTCACATGACGCAGCACACGCTGCTGATGCTCGTCGCGGCTCCCCTGCTCGTCTTCGGGCACCCGTTGACGGTCAGCCAATGGGCCGTCCGCCACGGATTTCATAGACCGGTCAGCCGCGGATTGACACGGAGGGACACGGAACGGTCGACATCGTTTCGGCCGCTGCTCAGCCGCCTGCTTCGCTGGCCAACACGGTGGCCGCGCGTCGTGACGGCGCCTCTCACCGTCTTTCTGATCCATCTCGCCGCGTTGTGGCTGTGGCACCTGCCCGCGCTCTATCAGGCGGCGCTCCGTTACGAATCGGTGCACGCGCTCGAACATCTCTGCTTCGTCGGGGCGGCGACGCTCTTCTGGTGGGGCATGATTCACGGCCGCTACGGCCGCATGGGCTACGGCGTCGCGGTGCTCTACGTGTTCCTCACCGCGATCCACAGCGCCGCGCTCGGTGCGCTGCTCGCGACGTCGTCATCGGTGTGGTACTCCGATTACGCGCGTGCGGCCGTTGACGCGCACGTCGACGCGCTCGCGGATCAGCAGCTCGCCGGACTGATCATGTGGATCCCGGCGGGCGTCACGTTCATCGTGCTGGGGCTGGCGCTCTTCGCCGCCTGGCTCGGCGAGTCGGCACGGCGCGTGGCGCTCGGCTCGACGGATGGGATAACGTATCGGCCATGACTCGTGCAGGTTGGATCGCGGCGTTGATGTTGGCGGCGGCGGCATGCGGCGGACGCGGGTCGACGAAGCAGCAGGCCCAGGACTTGACCGGCGGCGATCCCGCGAAGGGAAAGGAGGCGATCGGCCGCTACGGCTGCGGCGCGTGCCACACAATCCCGGGGATCAAGGACGCGAACGCGACGATCGGTCCCCCGCTCGACAACATCGCGAGCCGCCAGATCCTCGGCGGCCACCTCCAGAACACGCCGGCCAACATGGCGCGGTGGATCCAGCATCCGCAGCAGATCGATCCGAAGAACGCGATGCCCGAGCTCGGCGTCACCGACGACGACGCCCACAACATCGTCGCGTTTCTCTACACGCTCAAATAGATCTCGAAAGCCGAGGACGGTTGACCGAGGACCGTAAGCCGACGAGTGGTCACGGTTTTGTGATTTTCGGCGGCGCGTTTCTTGCCGTCGCGCTTTCGCTGTAAAATCGTCGCGGTTTGATTCTCCTCACAATTCAGCGGAGGCGCGCGGCGGCGGTCGTCGCGTTGTTGTGGTCCGTCGCGCAGATCGCGTGCGGCGGCAGTTCATCTTCTGCCTCCACCACACCGACGACGCCGACGCCCCCCGCGGTCAACCCGAATGCGTGGTCGGTCGCGGGACAAATCGTCGCGACCAATGGCGGACAAAGCCTTGGCGGTGCGCAGGTCGCGCCGTCGTGGGGCCTCGCCGCCGTCACCGCCGACGGGCAGGGCGCCTTTCAACTGAGCGACACGACGGCGCCGCCGAGCAATCCGTACCCGGTGAGCGTTTCGGGCGCGGGACTCGTCACGCACAACATCTGGGTGTCGTGGCAGCGGGGGGCCCGGAGCGGCGTCACGATCGACGCGATCCGCGACGCGCCGCCCTTCTCGATGGATTTCTACCGGCAGCTCGTGCGCGGCACCTACGACCAACCGGGTGCGCCGTACGCGGTCTTCCGCTGGATGGATTCGCCGAGCGTGTACCTCAAGACGGGCGACCAAAACGGCCGTCCGGTCGAACCTGAAGTCCTCGCCGTCGTCAAAGACGCGATCCAGCGTTCGGTCCCCGCCTGGACCTCCGGCCGTCTGTCTCTGGCCGCGCTCGAGACCGGGACCGACAGCCGGTCGCCTGCCACAGGCTGGATCAACATCGACATCCGCCGCGATCCGAACGAGAAACGGATTTGCGGCTTCGCCAACATCGGCGCGAACCCCGGCTCGATCACGCTGAACGACGACGTCTGTTCGTGCGGGAGCAACAAGATCCCCGGCGCCGTCGTGCTCCACGAAATGGGGCACGCGCTGGGGTTCTTCCACGTGCCGGATCGCGGAAGCATCATGTTTCCGTTCATCGCGGGCGACTGTCCGGCCGGCCGCCTATCGGACGCGGAGTCGTACCACGCCGCGATCGCGTATTCGCGCCCGCGCGGCAATCTCGAACCCGATCGCGATCCGTCGTCGTTGTCACAATTCACGTACACCCTGCTGCTCGCGCGCTGATTCCAGGAGATGCCCATGCGACGCCTGTTACCGGTCCTCTTCCTCGCCTCCATCTGTTCGGGTTGTATTCACGCGACGACGCTCATCACGCTGAAACCGGACGGCAGCGGCACCATCGACCAGGAGATGGCGATGAAGGCCGAAACGCTCGCGATGCTGCGCGGCTTCGCGCAGTCGGGCGGCGCCAAGTCCACCGACAAGGGCCTCACGGGTGACCTGTTCACGGAAGAACAGGCGCGGAAGGCCGCGGCGGACATGGGCGTCCAGTTCGTGTCGGGCGCGCCGTTCAAGACCGGCGAGCTGGAAGGCTTCCGCGCGAAGTACGCGTTCGACGACATCCGGAAGCTGAAGATGAAGATGGATCAGCAGACCGCGCAGATGGCTTCGTCGAGCGGCGGCGGGTCGTCGGAACAACCGTTCGGCTTCGACTTCTCCCGCGGCGCGTCGTCCTCGGTGCTGACGATCCACATGCCGGAACAGAAAAACAGTCAGCTCTCGCAGTTCCCGATGGGAGGCGCCGGCGGCGACACGAAGGAGAACGAGCAGGCGATGGCCATGATGAAGACGATGATGGCCGGCCTCTACTTCGATGTCACGCTCGCGATCGACGGGCGCATCGTCAAGAGCAACGCGCCGTTCGTCGAGGGCGGACGCGTCACGCTCATCCAGATGGATTTCGACAAGCTGATGAGCAACCCCGACGCGCTGAAGAAAATGCAGCAGGCGAAGGACCTGACCGCGCTGCAGAACGTGCCGGGCCTCAAGGTCGTCACGACGCCGACCCTCACGGTCGAGTTCGCGCGTTAGGCCACAGATACAGGAATACGATCTGCCACAGATGGACACAGATACACACAGATAAAACAATCTTTAACTAACGTCTCCGGATCATCGTAACGTCGGAGTCGGCTGCGCGCGCATAACGCTCTCGGCGCCCTGCCTGAGCCACTGCATATCGGCAACGCTGCTGCCCTCGTATTGATAGCCATCGCCGAACGATAGTTCGCCACGGCCTGCCGCGAAGCCCGGCGAGCGGAACGTCGAAGTACCTATCCGTATATCCGTAACGGTAATAAGATCGACCCATGTCCAAGCCGATTCCGTCCCTCGGCCTCCCCCCGCTGACTTCCGCGGTGATCCACATCCTTCTTGCGCTTGCCGATCGTCCACTCCACGGCTACGCCATCATGCAGGTGGTGGAGAAGTCGGCCGGCACGGAGATGCGCATGGGGCCGGGCACGATCTACGGCTCGCTCCAGCGCATGGAAGAAGCGGGGCTCGTGCGGGAGCTCACCACGCGCGGCGACGACCGTCGTCGCGTCTTCGGACTTCAGCCGGCGGGCCGCCGCGCGCTCGAAGCGGAGGCGCATCGATTGACCCGGCTCGCGGCCCTGGTCCACGCCAAGCGGCTGATCAAGGGCGAAGCGTGATGCGTCGCATTTCCCCCTCGCTCGCCATCTACCGCATCCTGCTGTGTATGTACCCGCACGAATTCCGGGCCCGCTTCGCATCTGATCTCGAGGCCGATTTCGCCGACCTGTTGCGGGCGCGCGGCACGTTGGCGACGTGGCTGCGCGTAGTGCCCGATCTGTTTCGGTCCGTCGCGTTCACCCATGCGGCGGCGCGCGCTGCCAGAAAGCGAGCGCGCGCGACTGCTTACAACGGAGAGAGAGCAATGGGTTCATTACTGGTCGACGTGCGACACGCGGTCCGTGCACTGTTGAAAGCGCCGGTGTTCACCGCGGTGACGGTTATCACGCTGGCGCTCGGCATCGGCGCGAACAGCGCGATCTTCAGTCTCGTGAATGCCGTGCTGCTGCGTCCGCTCGGATACGTCGAGCCCGAACGGCTGCTGCTGATTTACGAAGGCTTTCGCGGGTCGGCTTTTGCAAAGATTGGCGTGTCGCCGCCGGACTTCATCGACCTCACGACGGTTCAACGGTCGTTTTCGAGCATCGGCGCCTATCGTACGCAGCAGTATGAACTCTCAGGCGCGGGCGAGTCCGAACAAATCACCGGAGTCCGCGTGTCGGCCGCTGTGTTTCCCATCCTCGGCGTGCGCACCGCGCTCGGCCGCACGTTTCTCGAATCGGAGGATCAGCCGGGCCAGGACGTGGCGGTGCTCAGTTACGGACTGTGGCGTCGACGATACGGCGGAGATCCGAACGCCCTCGGTCGCACGATCACCCTCGACCGTCGTCCGTACACGATCGTCGGCATCATGCCGGCGTCGTTCCACTTTCCGAAGCGTGGACCGCAAATCAACGGCGAGCCGGCGCAGGTCTGGACGCCGCTCGCTCTCGACCCGTTTGAGCGCAGCCAGCAGGCGCGCGGGATGATGTACAACCACACGGTCATTGGCCGATTGCGCGGCGGCGTTGCCGCCGAGCAGGCGATGCGGGAAGCTGGCGCGCTCGGGCCGAGGCTCGTCAACAACTACCCGCCCATTCTCCAGGACCCGATCAAGTCGCTGACGGTTACTGCCGCGCCGCTCATCGACGAAATTGCCGGTCAAGTCCAGCGACCGTTGCTGATTCTACTCGGTGCGGTCGGACTCGTGCTGCTGGTCGCGTGCGCGAACGTCGCCAACCTTGTGCTCAGTCGTGCGGTCACCCGCCAGCGTGAGATCGGCGTGCGCGCGGCGCTCGGCGCCGGCCGTCGCCGGTTACTGCAGATGTTGCTGGTGGAGGGTCTGTTGCTGACGACGGCGGGAGGCGTACTGGGATTGTTCATCGGCAACGCGGCGGTGCGCGCGATGCCTGCGGTGATCACACTCAGTCTTCCCGGGGTGCAGGACGTGACGCTCGACGTGCGCGTCGTGCTGTTCACGTTCGCGCTGTCGGCGCTCACCGCCGTCGTGTTCGGATTGCTGCCGCTGATCGTGAGCGAACGCCGCGATCTCGCGGACCTGCTCCGGGAAGGCTC